>JANTGJ010000061.1 GCA_024762975.1 Candidatus Krumholzibacteriia bacterium | reverse complement strand
CTGTGGGCCATCGGCACCGTGTGGTGGCAGGTCCCGCGCACGATCAAGGTCAACCTCAATGGAAAAATGCGGCCGGGCGTGACGGGCAAGGACGTCATTATCACCCTGTGCGGCATGTACAACCAGGGCGAGGTCCTCAATGCGGTCCTCGAGTTCGGCGGCACCGGCATCAGCGAGTTGTCGATCGAAGAGCGCCTGACAATTTCGAATATGACCACCGAGTGGGGTGCGCTGGCGGGATGGTTCCCGGTCGACGAGAAGACCGTGGCCTACATGGAGACCCGCCGCGACTGGTTGGCTCTGCACGTCCAGGATGGCCAGAACGAGCGTATCACCGCCGAGATGATCGACGGTTGGCGCAACGATCCGCCGAAGTCGGACGACGGCGCCTGGTTCGCGGCCGAGATCAACCTCGACCTGGCCGAAGTGACGCCGTACATCAGCGGTCCGCACACGCTGCAGGTCGCCACTTCGCTGCACGAGATGACCGAGCGCAAGGTGAAGGTCGACAAGGCCTACCTCGTCAGCTGCACGAATGCCCGGCTGGACGACCTCGAGCAGGCCGCGGCTGCCGTTGCCGACAGTGGTGACGGCACGACGGTCGCAGGACATGTCGAACTGTATATCGCCGCGGCCAGCGCTCCGATCCAGGAACAGGCCGAGCAGAGTGGTGCCTGGCAGAAGCTGCTGAACGCCGGCGCCAGGCCGCTGCCTCCGGGCTGCGGTCCCTGCATCGGGTTGGGCGTGGGCCTGTTGGAAGAGGGCGAAGTGGGTATTTCAGCCACGAATCGCAATTTCAAGGGCCGTATGGGCAGCCGTGATGCCGAGGCCTACCTGGCCAGTCCGGCCGTGGTCGTGGCCAGCGCCATGAACGGTTATATCAGTGGCCCGAAGTCGCTGGCGACGGAAAACGCACTGCCGCAACGAAACCTCCGCGAGTTCTCCGCACCCGACACGGACACCCCCGCGGTCGAGATCCTGGACGGATTCCCGACCGCCCACACCGGTCGCCTGGTGCACCTGCCTGCGGACAACCTGAACACCGACGGTATCTACTCCAAGGACTACACCTACCGCGAGGACATCACACGCGAGCAGATGGCCGAGGTCGTGATGGAGAACTACGACCCGAAATTCGCCGGTAGGGTCGGCACCGGAGACGTGATCGTCGCGGGTTACAACTTCGGTACGGGCTCGTCGCGTGAGCAGGCGGCCACGGCGTTGCAGGCTGCGGGCATCCAATGCGTGATCGCCGGCAGCTACTCGCAGACCTACCTGCGCAACGCGATCAACAACGGCTTCATGTGCGTCGAGAGCCCGTCGCTGAGCGATGCGGTGCGAGAGCACTTTGCCGCCCAAGCCGAAGCCGGCGAGGCCACGATCATCGGCGACGACGAGTTGAAACTCGATTTCGCGGGCTCGATCGCGACGTGGCGAGGCACCGAGTACCGCTTCTCGCCGCTGGGAAAACCGGTGCAGGAGCTGGTCATCGCCGGGGGTGTGGAGAATCTGGTGCGCCAGAGCCTCGCTTGATGGCTTCGTGAGGAACCAGGCTGGACCCAGGCCGGTCAGTCCTCCACGTGCTCGATGACCACCGCCACCGAGCCGTCCATTTCGGCCCTCAGATCGGGCTTCTGGAGGCTGGCCGTCTCGACCTGTTCGCGCGGCAGAATCATACTTTCGGCCAGGAATGAGGCCACGACATCGGCGCGCTGGTCGGCCAGGTCCTGCTGTTCGGCCGTCACGACCACGCGGATCGGAGAGTAGGGATGCCGACGGATCACGTCGGTGGAACCCGTCAGCCATCTGCGGCCGCTCTCGGTCAGTTCGACTTCGCCGCGCACGAACAGTTCGTCACCGGCCATCTCCAGCATGCGATCGCCATCGGCCCGGTAGTCCAGCGCCGGGATCCGGAAACTGACACCCGCATAGTTGTAGGTGTTCGTGCCTCGATCGGTCTGCGTGAAGACGTAACTGTAGGGATAGCCCACGCGCAGCATTTCGCCGTTCTCACCCAGTCCGTCCCAGGCCAGTTTCTCCGGGGCCTTGCGCTTGCCCTCGAAGCTGCGGAAGGGGCTGCCGCGGAAATCAACCACCGTCAGGGACCAATTCTCGATGCGATGGCCTTCGGGAACGCCCGGATAGAAGGTCGCCACCGGGGTACGCGCCATTTCAGGCAGCCACAGATGCGGCGGCTGATCGCTGGCCAGGCGCTCCAGGTTGTTCAGATGAGGCTGGAGGCCGCTGACCGGGCTAACGCCCAGCACTTCGGCGTCCATCACTGAGTAGAACGAGTCGACTGCCGCGGCGTCCAAGTCGAAAGTGAAGGTGCTTTTTTCGATCTTCTGGCGCACGTCGTTCGTCGCTTCGACGACCATCTCGGGCAGGGCGGCGCCCGAATCGCCGGACTCGGTCCACTGCTCGCCTTCGGCCGGGTCCTGGGACCAGGCTACCGTCGCGGCCAGCAATCCCGCGAATGTCAGTACCCATCTCAATTCTCTGTCGGCGCGTCGGATCTGCATCTTGTTTCCTCGGATCAGTTCAAACGGAACACGATGGTGATCACGCCCCACTGTTCGACCGCCGCCTGATCGGGGCCCAGGGGTGCGAAAACGAATTGCTTGATCGCGGCGCGCGCGGCTTGGTTCAGGTCGCGGTGTACCGAGGTCTGCTCGAAGTACAGGTTGTCCTTCACGTGACCATCGGCCTTGACGGTGAAGTGAACCGCCACGACGCCTTCCCAGCCTTTCTTCCGCGCCAGATCCGTGTACTGGGGCGGTACGCTGGTCAGGATCCTGCGGCCCTGGATCTGACCGCTGATGGTCATGTTCACGCCCTTGCCGTCCAGCTTCACGTCGGAAACCTGCTGATGGCTACCGGCGTCCGGAGCGGCCTGCGCCACGATCTCCTGCTTGGCTACAGGCTCGGCGATGCGCTGGCGACCACTGAGCGATCCGCCGCGTCCGCCGCTGCCCGAGCCATAGTTCAGGATGGTCTTGCGACCGGTTTTCCTGCCGCCGCCCGCGCCGCCGGCCGGACCGGTCACATCGGCGACGCCCCGGCTACCGCGGGAGCCGGAGTTCGAGGGCTGCAGTCCCGATGTCGGCGCCTGGTAGCCCGAGCCGGCAGCCTGCTGCAGCGCGCCTCCGGTGGCCAACGCACCACTCGCCTCGGCAACCTGTGCCGTGTTGCGACTGCGACCCGCATCGACCAGGACGTTCTCGCCCACGGCGACGTTGCCGCTCCGGTTCTTCAGCCCGCTCCTGGCCGGCGCGAACGCGCCGACAGTCTGTTCCTGCAACGAAGCCTGCGGCGCTGCCGCTTCGCTTGCCTGCAAATTCTTCAACGAACCACCAAGGCGCCTGCCGTCGATGACCTTCCGTGCT
The DNA here is from genome assembly GCA_024762975.1 of Candidatus Krumholzibacteriia bacterium. Taxonomy (GTDB): domain Bacteria; phylum Krumholzibacteriota; class Krumholzibacteriia; order LZORAL124-64-63; family LZORAL124-64-63; genus JANTGJ01. Next base: position 16,277 of record JANTGJ010000061.1, on the reverse strand, counting down.
TTCGGACGCGGAGTTCGGGCCGCCAGCGGGTCCGCCTGGGCCAGGGTCTTCGTCGGCTTCGCCGCGGCCGTCGGCGCCAGATCGACCCGGGCCACTGCCGGGCGCTGGGTAGGCACCGCTCGCGCGGGCACCTTCATCTTCGGGATCGGTTTCGGAGCCGCCGCGGCCGGTCGCGCCTCCGGACGGGGCGCTTCGGGCGACGCTGTCTCCGGAGCTTTCATCGCACTGTCCGTGTTCACACCGCGGCCAGGCGGTTCGGGTCGCGGCCGGGGCGTTTCCTTGATCTTCACCTTCGCCGCCACGTCCTCGCCGTATCGCGCCTCGATGTAGGCGATTTCCATGAGTTCCGCTCCGTTATCGACGCGCGCCGCTTGCCGGCCGGCCATCAGCGCCAATACGGCCAGCAACGCACCGTGCAGCACGAACGAAGTCGCCATGCCGCCGCGAGTGGAGCGGGAGCGGTCGATCCGGGCCAGGATCATTGCGACTTCTCCTTCTCCTTGGTCGCCAAAGCGATCCGTGAAGCGGAGGCAGCTTCGACCTCGGCGATCAGGGCCTCGACCTCTCCATACGGCAGGCTGCGATCAGCCTTGACCACGGCGATCGAATGCGGAGCATCGGCGAATAGTGCGCCCAGGTACGGCTGCACGTCGGCCAGAGACAGTTCGTCCTCGCCCACGAAAATTTCACGCTCCAGCGTGAAGGTGATCTCGACGTTGTCGGTGTCCTCGACTTCGGCGGCCTTCGCCTGCGGCAACTCGACGTCCACCTCTTCGTTGGACAGGAAGGGCGAGATGATCATCAGCGTCAGCACGACCACCAACGAGACGTTGATGATCGGTACCACGGTCGTGCGGGTTTCGGTCTGGTAGATGCTCTTTTTCACGTTCAGTTCTCCACCCGGTTCAGCATGGCCAACGATTCGGCTCCGCTGGCCTTGGCGATATCCAGGACCTCGACGACTTCACCGAGCAGGACGGCGTCGTCCGCCGCGATGACCACCGTCTTGTCACTGCGACCGGCCAGTTCGCCGGACAGGGTCAGTTCCAGTTCGCCGACCGGAATCATGGCTCCATTCAGCAACAGGCCCTCGGGATTCACTTCGATCGTCAGCAGATCCTCGTCCTGGCTCTCGGTGGGCGTCACCACGGCATTCTCCGAGCCGGCTTCGGCGTGATTGACCTGGAATCCGTTCCACATCAGGGCCGGCATCGTGATCAGGAAGACCACGATGAGGGTCGTCGTCACATCGGCCAGCGGCGTGATGTTCGCATCATTCAAGCCCTGCATCGATTTGCGTTCTTTGCGCTTCACCATGCTGAATCCTCTTCTTCGGCCCGGGTTAGCTCAGGACCGTGCTGAGAATCTCGTCGGCCTGCTGATCGGCCTGCTGCCGGGCCACCGCGGGCTGCTGTGTGACGGGGCGCTGGGCCTGCGAAGCCTGCTTGGCCTGGGCGGCCTGACGCACCTGGCGCTGGTAGGCGCTCCACAGCGTGAAGAACGATTCGCGCGCATCCTCGAGATGCGCGGCGCGAGTTCGGATCTGGCGCACGAAGAAGTTGAAGCCCACCGTCGCGATGACCGCCACGACGATGCCCGCTGCCGTGGTCATCAGCGCTTCGGATACACCCATGGCCACGACGGCGCCGCCACCACTGCCGGTGCGCGCGATGTCGGCGAAGGCGCGGATGATACCGACCACGGTACCGAACAGACCCAGCAACGGGGCAATGTTGCTCATCGTACCGAGCACACCGAGGTTGCGCTCCATTTCGACCGTTTCCAGGTCGATCGCGGTGTCCAGCCTCTGCTGCACTTCGTCGCGGGTGCGGTTCAGGCTGCCCATGCCCTGTGCCATGACCCGGCCGACGGGATTGTTCTGCGACTCGCAGAATTCCTTCGCCCCTTGCAGGTTTCCCTTCTTGAAGAAACCGGTCAGCTCCTGCATGAACTGCCCCGTATGGGTCGCCGAGGACCGGAAATACAGAAGGCGTTCGATGGTGAAACCGACCGTAACGATCGAGCAGAGCGCCAGCACGATCATGGTGGGTGAGGCCATGAAGAATCCAACCAGTGATAGATCGCCGAACATGAGTGTCGTCCCTTCTCGCGGTGGCGGATCCGGCCGGAACCGTTCCGAATGCTGTGTCTGCGGGGTCCAGGATTGCAGGTTGCCCGGCTCCCGCTTCGATAACGTCCCCGTTCCCCCGATTCTCGATGGCTGGACGGGATGTGAGGTGGAATCCGCAAGGGCTATGCCATACCAGAGCCCGAAGCACCGCTTTGGTAACAATCAGTTGCAGCAATGAGTTACAGGGAGTGACACGAAAGAACCGGACGCCGCTGGGACGTCCGGATTCTCTTCGATTGCAACGACCGGGGCGCGCGATCACCCCGCCGGAACGGTATTCGTATCCAACAACCGGATTCGCTCGACGGCCATCTCGGTCCACTCCGCTTTGCCGTTCGCGTCGATGATTCGCTGCCAGGCGGTACGAGCGACCGACCACTCGCCGCGCTCCTCGGCCAGTTCGCCCATGCGGGCCAGAGCAGCGATCCGGAACGGATTCGTGGTCTGACCTTCGTCGGCCGCCGAGGCGTAGGCCGCCAACGCGCGATCGATGCGCTCGGCCTTCTCTTCGCACTCGCCCTGACGATAGCGGATTTCCGCCAGCGGAGCATCGCCGTGGGCCAGCGCCCGATCGTAGGCCTCGACCGCCTGCGCATAGTCACCCAGTTCCTCCTGGTAGAGCGTGGCGATCTGCAGATGCAGTCCGACCGCGTTCTCGTGATCGGGGAAATCGGTCAGGAAGCGCAGGTAGCCGCTGATCGCCGCGTGCCAGTCCTCGACCTCCTGGTAGCAGATGGCCGCATTGTAGGCCGCCAACGGAGCGTACTCGCCGTCGGGGAACAGGTCGGTCAGGGTTTCGTAGCCCATCGCCGCTTCCAGGAACTTCTCGCCCTTGAACAGCACCGTAGCCGTTCGCAGATAGGCCAACTCGGCCAGATCATGATCCGGATGCGTGACGGTGAAGTTGCGGAAACCGGCCAGGGCCTGATCCATGGCCTCAGCCCGGTAGTAGGACTCGGCCAGATAGAACAGGGCGCCCGGACCGGACTCGCTGTCGGGGTAGTCCAGCGTGACCTTCTCGAAGGCCTTCGCCGCGGCCGCGTAGTCGCCGGCCGCGAATGCGTCCTGTCCCTTGTTCCAGTAGATATCCGCCGCCAGCGGCGAATCCGGATTGCCCTGCAGGTACTCCTCCATGTCTCGGCCACTGCGGTAGTAACAGGACTGGATGCCCAGCTCGGCGTCCTCGATGCGCGGGTCGTCCGGATGCGAAGCGGTGAACTGGCCGAAGGCCTCGATCGCCGCGTCGTCGTTGCCCATGTTGTAGTAGCAGTTGGCGATCCCGAAGCGCGCGTCCGCCGCGTGCAGGCCGCCCGGGAAACGCGACAGCAGGCGATCGTAGGCGGCCTGTGCCTCATCGAATCGACCCAGTCCGAATCGCGTATCGGCGATCCGGTACAGGGCTTCGGCGGTCTCGGGAGCCCCGGGGAATCGGTCCAGGATGCGCTGCCAGTTGGCCAGGGCCTGGTCGTAATACTGCAGGCGATAGTAGCAGTCACCCTGCTTGGCCAGCGCGGCGGCGGCCTTCGGATCGTCCGCGTTCTTCTCCAGGAAATCGCCGAATTGCCGCAACGCCTCTTCGTACTTGTGCTGGTTGAAGTAGATCGAGCCGACGGCCAGGCTGTTGGTACCCTTCTCGCTTTCGGCATTGGCCAGGGCCATCAGGAACTTGTCCTGCTCCTTCAAGGCCAATTCGTACTCGCCGACCTGCGACAGACTGGCCACCAACCCCTGCAGCGACGCCGCCGCGACATTGCTGCGCGGATAGCCGGTCAGGACCAGGCGGTACATCCCCTCGGACTGACGGTACAGGCCCTGAGCATAGTAGGCCTCGCCCAGGTAGTAGTACGTCCGCGCGCGCCACTCGCTGGGCGTGGGCAGGATCTTCGAGGCGATGTAGTTGTAGTTCGTGATCAGACGATCCAGATCTCCGGTACGCGTGTACGCCAACGTCGACAGGAAGAGCGCGCGCTCGGCCACTTCCGTGTTCACGTGTTTGTCCAGGACGTTCTGGAAGTCGCGGATCGCCTCTTTGTACTCGGCCAGTTGGAAGTGGCTGAAGCCTCGCAACACGCGCACGCGCGGAGCAAGTTCGTCACCCGGGAACCGGTCCAGGAATTCGCTCGCCATCAGGATGGCGTGCCCGTAGTTCTCGTCGTCGGCATAGGTGTAGATCACCTTGTGCAGGGCGGCGCTGGCCACACGCGACTCGCCAAAGCGCTTGACGACGTCGGTCCAGGCGAAGACCGCTTCGGCCTTGCGATCCAGGGCCATGTAGCAATCGCCAATCAGGTACTGCGCCGAGCCGGCGATGTCTTCGCCGGGGAAGGTCTTGACGATTTCCTCGAGCTGACGCAGCGACTCGTCGTATCGACCCTCGGCAAAGGTGACGCAAGCCATCTTGTAGCGGGCATTGGGCACGAAGTGGCTGTCGGGATACTGCTCCAGGAATGCGCGGTAGCTTCGCACGGCGACCGAATTCTGCCCCGAGCGGTAGAAGGCCTCGGCTACGGAGAAGGCCACATCGTCGGCCAAAGGGCTTTCCGGGTACTTGCGCAGCACCTGGCGGTAGCGCTGGATGGCCAGGATGTACTGCCCCGTATCTTCCAGGCAGCGGCCCAGGTAATACAGTCCGCGATCGCTGGGCACTTCGCGGAAATATTCGATGGCTTCGTCGTAGTGTTGGTCATGGTAGGCGAACAGACCCAGAGCGAATTTCACCTGGGGCTTTTCCTTGTATCCGGGACGTCGCTCGAGCAACTCGCGGTAGACGTTGCCCAGCTTCAGCCAGTTGCCTTCGACGATGTAGGCCAGACCAACCTCGTACAGACCCTCGGCCAGCAGGAAGGTGTCATCGTACTTGTCGATCAGTCGATCGAACTTGCTGATCGCCTCGTCGAAGCGGCCCAGGTTGTACAGGCACTCGCCCTGACGCAGCAGGACACTGGCCTTCAGGTAGTCGTCCGCGCCCTTGCGTCCGCCCACTTCCTTGTACTCGGCCAGGGCGCCGGCGTAGTCGTCGGACGCGAAGTAGCATTCGCCCAGCATGAACTGCGCGCGGGCGGCCTTCTGGCTACGACCGTAGGACTGGACGAAGAGTCGGTACTGTTGCATGGCGGCCGACTTGTCGTTGCCGTCGGTATAGGCCTGGCCGGCCGCCTCCCACAGCGCGGCCTCCGTCGGTACGCTGCGCTCTTTCTGCGAGTCGGCGGCAAGTGCGTTGGCTGCCAGACCCAGCAGAATCGGCAGGGTCAACAGCAGGATACCGCTTGGGATGGCCTTCGAGTTCCTCATCACTGGTTTCCCCCCCGATAGGTGGCGCCGCCGCTCGAACTGTAGGTGGTTTCGTTGGTTTCGGACGAATCTTCCAGCGAGTTGCCGCTGACTTCGACGCGAATCGGCACATGGGTGCGATCGGAGAAGCCAAGAATCTCGACGCTGGTGTCGTAGTCCCATTCCTGGCCCATGTCGTCGACGATCGTGACGTGCACGTCATACTCGCCGTTGTCGACCAGGCGGCCATCGCTGTCCTCGCCGGCCCAGGTCACGCCCTCGGGCGGAACGCCGTTGCCGGTCAGGGTGCGCACGGGGCGTCCATGCCCGTCGGTGATTTGCAGGCGCCAGGACTCGACGGTCCCGCGCACCGCGGTCTGAATCGCGAAAGTCACGTTGCGATCGCTGCCCGAGGGACTGAACAGGGCACGGTCGGCCTTCATCTTCACGCCGAAGGGAACGCCGAAACGCATCGTGGCGCTGAAAACGTTCTGCGAACCCAGATCGGTACTGACGAACGCATAGTCGAACTGCCAATTCTCGATCGGGAAGCCGGCGCCGGCGCTCATGTGTTCGCGCTCGGAGTCATATCCGCCGCGCAGTACGAGGTAGCGCAGCGGCGTGATTTCAAGACCGCCGCGGAAGCTGGTGTCCATGTACTTGGTCTTTACGATATCGGCCGTCATGCAGATCCGGCTCTTGAAGAAGCGTAGGGCCAGGCCGGCGCGAGAGCTGCGGACCAGCTCTTCCTCGTCATCGACCAGCGTGATCTTCGGCGTGATCAGGTTCTGGACCGCCGCACCCACACTGAGCAGGCGGTGAGGACGGTACATCACTCCGACGTCCATACCGGTGCTGCTGCCGGCGGCGCCCCCAATGTCCTGCCCGACGGCCTTCAGGTTCACACCCCAGGTCAGGCGACTCGTGCCGTGGGCATAGCCCAGCGAGAAGATGCTTTCCTTTTCGCTGAAGGTCTCGTCCAGGTCGGCGTCCCAGGTCGAACGCTGGTACTCGCCACTGCTGGTCATCGTGCCGTTCAGGGAGAACGTGCCCCAGTGCTCGGTCGGCATCCCCAGCGAGGTGAACGCGTAGCGAGTGTCGTTGTACATGGTGGCCCCCATCGCGGTGACCTCCATGGTGCGCAACTGGGCCAGGCCCGCCGGATTCCAGTAGGCGGTGGCCACATCGTCGGCGATGCCGGTCACCGAATTGCCCAGAGCCAGACTGCGGGCGCTGGCGCCGTAGCGCAGGAATCCGCCGGGCACACCGGCGTCGTCCGCGGCCCAGGCGGTGCCGGGGCCGGCGAACAGGGACCAGGCCGCGATCAACGCCAGTACCGGAAGAATCCGTCCCGAGCCGATCAAGCGTTTCATGGCTTCGACTTTCCTTGCTTGGTTTCTGCCGTGGTTCAGGTATTGCATTACTTCACCACCGCAATCTTGCGCCGCAGATCCATGCCATTGCCGTGGACCCTGCAGATGTAGCCGCCGTTGGCCACCTTGCGCCCCTTGCCGTTGGTTCCGTCCCAGGGGAACTGGAAGACTTCTCCAGCACTGACGAAGTGCTGCTCGTTGTGAACGACGTCGCCGAACAGGTCGTAGATGGTGACCGTCACGTTGCCGGAGGTGGGCGGGCGGAACATGATCATGGTCGCCCCGTGGTTCGGGTTGAAGGGGTTGGGCCGGTTGGTGATTTCCTGGGTTGTGGAAAGATCCGTCGCCGTATACAGCGCCACGGTGCGCACTTCTTCGACCACGCCGCTGCTCTCCTCCGCGTAGAAGCGCAGGGTGTGGCGGCCGGGCGACATGAACTCGGCGCCCAGATCGGACAGGCGGAATGCGCCCGTATACACGTCCACCGGTCGCGGCGGATCGATCTGGTCGACATCGAAGAAAATGGCCTGGATGCCGCCCAGATCCTCGGTTTCGGCCGAAATCGTCATCTCCGTGGCGGCGGTCACGTAATAGCCGTCCTGGAATTCCGAGGTCTCCGGAGCGAACTCGAGGTTGCATTTCGGGGGTCCCACGACGTCCAGCAGCAGGCCCTCGGAGACGATTTCTCCGGACGAGGCCTCGACCAGGATGTCGACTCGGCCGTAGTGATCCACGTTCAGTTCGGAAGTGACCTCGCCGTTCACGTTGGCCGTGAAGGTGTGCGAGACCGAGCGCGTGGTGCCCAGACTGCCGTCGCCGCTCAGCACGCGCAATGCGATCGTCGAGCCCTGGACCGGGTTGCCCATCGCGTCGGTGGCCCGGGTCCGGACGATCACCTGATCGTCCGGTCGCAGCGGTCGATCCAGTTCGTGGCCCGGCAGATCCTCGGCCCAGACGTTCAGGATCGTCGCCGGCGCCGGCAGCACGCTCACGACGTGCGAGAAGAACTGCTCGCCGCTGCTGTCGCTGACGCGCAGGTAGATGCTCTCGGCGCGGTCGTAGATCTGCGAGTGGAACGTGTGCTCGCCGTCGATCGTGGTGCCGACCGTGTCGGCCAGGACGCCGGCGGGGTCCAGGTTGAAATCCGGCCGCGGCGAATTGCCGCTGAAGACCCGGATCGAGAAGTTGCGGTCGTCGGTCGTCACCAATTGTCCGGTCACGATATCGATCCGGCGCACGGCCATCTCGAAGGGCTGGCCCGCGATCACGGTGTCGGGAATGTCCACGGCGTACTTCACGCCCTCGGGAACGACGGTCAGCACATCGCTGAAGGCCTCGCGGCCCCGCTCATCGCGAACGCGGATGACGATCTGCTCGCTCGTGGCGTAGTACTGGCCCGCGATCACGGCTTCGCCGGCGACCAGGGTCCCGGACGAGATGCCGAGCGTATCGTGCGCGCCCTCCCGGTTGGGCAGCAGGGCCTGCATCTCGAAGTCCCCGCCCGCGTCGATGCGCTGGCCGGTTTCGGGATTCACCAGGCGCACGGTCAGGGCGAAAGTCGCCGGCGGCCCCGCGGTCGCCGTGGCGGGATCCGGCAGCACGACCCGATATTCGGCCTCGTTCACCGGAATATCGACACGGCCGGAATTCACATCGGCGTGGGCGGCGTCGGTGGCAAATACGGTCACGACGCCCGGGTTGCCCAGCACGACCTCGAGGTCGCGCACGCCGTTGATGAACGACGCGTCGTCGGTGGCCGGATCGACCAGATCCAGCTCGCCGCCCGAACTGCTCAGGTGGATCGTTCCGTCGCTGACGGTGTGGTTCAAATTCCAGAACTGATCCACGGCCCGCACGCTCACGGTGAAGGGCGACTCTGCCTGTTGGGTCAGTGGTTCGCCCGTCTTGCCGGTGCCGCTCATCGCACCCGGCGAGGCGGTCTCGCCCGGAGCAACGATCTGGATCCGCTTGAATCCGTCGGACAGCATGCGGCAGGTGTTGCTGATGCCGACGATGCCGGTCGTGTCCGACACCTCGATGAAGATCTCCTCGGCCCGGCTGTAGGCCTGCGCGATCTCGCGAACGCCGCCGGCCAGAATGCCCTGCGTCACCTCGGTCACTCCGCCGCCGTCCAGACCCGTCTGGGCGCTGACGACACGCAGATCGAAGAGCCGGTCCTGGGTCGTAACGCGCTCGCCGGTGTTGCTGTCCAGCAATTCGACCGTCAACGGGAAGGTCGTCGGCGGGCCGACAGTGGCCGAGTCGGGAATCGTCACGGAGTAGTACAGTCCCCCACTGTCCATCTCGATCACCGAGCTGAAGGCCTCGCGGCCGAAGTCATCGGTCACGCGGATCAGGATATCCTCGACGGTGCTGTAGCTTTGCGCGTTGATCACCGCGACGCCGCCCACGAGCTGCGACTCGTCGGAACCCAACAGGCCGTTGGCGGCACCCTGATTGGGCAGCAACGGCGTCAGGTAGAACCGGTTCATGGCTGTCGGCACGACGTTGCCCGAAACCGGGTCGATGAGCTTGACGGTGATCTGGAAGCCCGGCACCGGCCCGGTCGAGGCGGTCGCCGGTACGGTGATCTCGTATTCATACGGCGGATCGACCGGGATGTGGCTGGACTGCGAAGGCTTGGCCAGGTCGTCCTCGTCGTAGGTCGTCACCGAAACGGTGCCCTCATCGGTCAGGAAACCGTTGAAGGTACGCCGACCGTTCACGAACGGAACGTAGTTCTCCTGCGGATTGCCCGCGTTGGCGAACGAGTTGTCGCTGGCCACGAGGCGCAGGTTGCCGATGTTCGTCGTGTCGGCCAGGTTCCAGTACTGATCCACCGCGCGCACCGTCATCGGGAACAGTTCGCCCGATCGCTGCACCAGCGGGGTGCCGCTCTTGCCGGTCGCATCGTAGGCCGGGATACCGGCTTCGACGATCTCACCCGGCGCCACGATCTGCAGACGCTTGTACCCATCGGCCAGGATCGCGAAGACCGGGCTGGATCCGCTCAGGCCCGTGGTATCGGTCACGGTCACGTAGATGTTCTCGGCCCGGGTGTAGCTCTGCTGAAAATGGATGACGCCGTGGTCCAGGCGCTGGCTGGTTACGCCCACGGTGCCGGCTCCGGCGCCGCCGAGAGCGGACATGACCTGCACGTCCAGGCGTCGATCCTCGTTCACGATGGTGTGCGTCTCGTTGTCGCGCAGTACGACACCGAGCGGAAAGGTGGCCGGAGGGCCGACGATCGGAGCTTCGGAAGCATCCATCGTCACCAGGTATTCCAGGCCGTTGGGCTGCATCCGGATCGTGGAGCTGTAACTGCTGCGACCGGCCGCATCGGTGATGCGCAGGACGATGTCCTCGACGGTGTCGTAGGCCTGGTTCGAAATCGTTACCGTACCGCTGGTCAGTTGGGCGCCGGTGACCTGCAGTGCACTGCTGGCCGGTTCGAGATTGCTGCGCAGCGCCTGGACGTCGAACCAGTTGTTCGCCGCGGACATCGGGTCGCCGTTTTCGTCGACCAGGTTGATGGTCACTTCGAAGGTCTGCGGCGGTCCGACCAGGGCCGTGGCCGGCGTCACGATCTGATACGTGGCGCCCTGCTGGATCTCGATCGTGGCCTGCTGGCCCGTCAGATCGGTGTGGTCCAAAGCCGAGGCGGCCAAGGTCACGAAGCCGGTCGAGGTCAGGAACACGGGCATCGTGATCTCGCCCGAGACCAGCGACTGGCCGTTGTTCAGGGGGTTGGTCGGCGTGATCGAACCATCGTCACTGGCCAACCAGACGTGCTCGCTGCTGTCATCAACCTGATTCCAGAACTGATCCACCGCACGGATGCGTGCGTCGAACTCGAGGCTGGCCGTCTGCGACAGCGGAGAGCCCGTCTTGCCATCGGCTTCGGGGCCGCCCGGCTGCGCCGTTTCGCCCGGCAGCAGCAGCATCAATCGGCCAAATTCGCCTGGCCCGACCAGGACGTGGCTCGCATCCTCGATCGCCGGCGTGATCAGATCGGCGGCCGTCAGGTCGTGGGTTGCCGCGGCCTTGAAGAAGAGATCGAAATCGGCCGAACCGACGGGATCGAGAGCTGAATCGTTCGGAGTGATCATCTGGAAATAGTCGGAGCTCGTGAAGTGGATCTGGGACTGAACCGGTACCTGGTTCCACCAGGCGTCCGTGGCAATTACCGTCGCTACGACCGGATCGCCGGCCGTCAGCGGCAGCGGGTCGCCGACCTTGCCCGGCGCGATGCCCGGGGTGGCCGTCTCTCCCGGCAGCAGCAGGACCAGGTCGGCATAGTCCTGGGCCGTGGCAAACACATTGAAGGTATTCGAGCTGTCGGTGTGGGCGTAGGTGTCCTCGCGAACAAACAAACGCACATCGTCACCGGTTCGCGTGATTTGGATATTGCCGCGCCAGGCGCCCTGGTAGGAGCCCGAGCCGAAACCCGCGCCCAGGTCCACCGCCGTCGGCGTCAGGATGCCCGAGCCGTGGCTGACATACAGCGTCACGTGTTCGGTGTAGTCGGCGACATGATTGCCGAAGACATCACGCGCAACGATCGTCACGTTCGGCAACAGCGAGCCGGCCCGGTGATCCGGTAGCGGATCCAGGACATCGGCCGGTGTCGGGTTGGTGTGGCTATTGACGCCGATGTCGAAGTGATCAATCACGCCGGCCTTCATCGGCACGGTCGTAAAGGCCGTCACCGCCGAACCGTTGTCATCGACACGAATGGTCTGATGGTTCGGATCCGCGAGCGTGATCAGCGTGACCTGGAAGTCGCCCTGATTGTCGCCGATCGACTGCGGATTGGCCGGCAGGACCGCCGCCCCATCGCTACTGCTGAAATCCAGCGACAGCGGCAGGACCGGATCCACGTCCATGACCGGGTTCCAGTAGGCGTCGGTCGCATATACATTCACGCCAAACGGCACACCGGCATCCTGCACCGAGGCGGTCCCCACCTTGCCGTCATCCTCGATCGAATCGAAGATTCCCGGGTCGAGAGTCTCGCCCGGCGCCTCGACCACGAGGTGTGCGTACGAATCCGGCGCCACCAGGATCGGGCTGGAGTCGCTGTTGTTGATTCCGCTGGACTCGGCCTGCAGGAACTGAGTCTGCCCGGCTGTTCGCAGCACGACGCGGATATCGGTCGGGTTGTCGATCGTGACCACATTGCCCGGATAATCCGGCAACTCGAAGTAGCCCGAAGGACACCCCAGGGTCACGTTGCGGTTGCCCGGCGCCAGGTTGTTGTAGCGATCCACCGGCCGGATGGTCACCGGCTGGATCACATCGCCGGCCGTCACGGCATTGGGCGTTCCCTGGTTGCCGCTGAAATTCTCGTCATTCAGTCCGTTGACCCAGGTCTCGCCCGGGAACGAGATCAGGATCTTCTCGGCGGGACCGGCATTGACCTGGAAAGCCGCCGATTCGCCCACGACACCCGAGTCGACGATCAATCGTGCACTGAAACCGCGTTTCGTGACCTGGATCAGGGCATCGAGCTGACCGTCGACGAAGGTGGAATTGTTGCTCAGGATGTAGTCGGCGCTTTCATCCGTGGTGCCGATCCGCACCCGCAGACTGACCGCGCCATTCAGCGGGAAAGTATTGTTGTTCGAGTCCCGGGCGTAGATTCGCACGTTGAACGGAATGGTCGTCACCTGCGGATCGGACGGATTCCAGACACCGGCATCGAACTCGAAGTGATCCAACCCCTGCGGGTTGATGATCAGATCGCTGCGACTGGAGGCCGTGACCGCACCGCTGGCCGAGATCGTCATCCGCGTCGTCCCCGAACGGATCAAGGTGGACGAGAGCGCGGACTCGGGGTTGCCACCCATCACGCCGCCGGCCGGCAGCACGACGCCAGCGGCCGGATCATCACTGCTCCAGGATAGATTCGGCAGCGCCGCCGGCTCGATCGGATTCCAGTGCTGATCGGTCGCATAGACCGTGATGCCGCCGAAGTTCATGCCCGAGGTCTGCGAATTCGGTACTCCGGTCTTCCCCGGGCTGACACCGGGCGTCAGGTCCTCGCCCGGCAGCAGCAGTACGACATCATCCAGCGGACCGGGCCGCAAAGGAGTCACGGTGGCCGATCCCTCGGCGGCTCCGGACTGGCCCGGATAGACGACGCTGTTTGTCGCCGTCAGTTCGTTCTCTCGCGTGATCGGATCCGTGCCCCAGAAAGTGACCGGTACCGTCGCTACGCCGAGATTGAAATCCAGGCCGCTGACGTTCTGCGTCGGCCCCGAGGGAAAGTGCCCGATCAGGGCGTCCAGGACGATGTCGTCGCGAAAGTTCAACACGGCCACGCCGGCGGCGTCGCGGGCAGTGACCTGCAGGGCGATGGGCTGGTCGACGAACTTATCGCCGGCCGGTACCGTCAGATCAAAATGATGCACGTAGTTGTAGCAGTTGATCTCGACCTCGGCCGGAGGCACCGAACCGTCGTCGAAATCGTAGACGCGCAGGCGCACCGGCTGTCCGTCGGCCAGGTAGCGCACGTTGTCGAATTGGTATTCGCCATTGACGAGGTACTGTCGCGCAGGCAGTTGGGCTGCCACATCGGGCGACTGCAGGGCCGCGTGGATGAAGTTCGCCGTCACATCCGTCGAACCATCCGCATTCGCCGCGCGCACATTCACGCTGAAATCCGTCTCGACCGTCACAGCCGGATGGCCGGCGACGAGATGCGGGTTCACGACGGTGATTTCGAGATGATCGAACGCCCGGGCGCCGCCGGCGGTCATCAGACATCCGGTCAGCAGAATCGACAGGAGAGCGATCTTGATACTCGGAATACGATTCATGGCCATCCCGTGCCTTTAGTAGGGGGTTTTGCCTGCCCGCGCCGTGCAATTCGCATGGCATCCGGACGAAAAAGGTCGTGAAACGCTCAATAGCGCGATTTCAGTGTTTCAGGGGAGAATCAGGGCAATGAACATGCCCGAGAGCGAAAGGGAGCGAGATTCCTTGAAATTCCTCGTAGCGCCGCATCACTCCCGCGAGAAACGGGGGCGTGCGGGTCGTTCCGGGTTGGGCCTACGTGTTCGCGAACAGGTCTTCCAGCCCGGCCAGACTTTGTTGGATATTCCAGACCACACCGGGCCAGCGGTCGGCCGTCAGTCCGATCTGGACCATCTCGGCGGCGAACTTGTCGTGGGGCACTTCCCAGCTCAGGTCCAGGGGGCTCTGGTAGCCGACGCCCCACTCACTGCACACGCCGCGCGCCAGCGAAAGCACCGCAGCGGATTTCAAGTACTCTCCGCCTGCCGCGAAGTCGTGGTGGAAGGCGATCGGAGCGGTGATCGAAGCCGGGATGTTCCACTGCTTCAGGATGTGGCCGGCCAGCTCGCAGTGGTCCAGACCCACAGCCGAGCGTTCCATCTCGCACGAGACCTGCTTGTGCGGTCGCTGTCCAAGAAAACCGTCCAACACCAGTTTACCGATGTCGTGCAACAGCCCGGAAATGAAGATCTCCTCGCCGTGAACACCCGAGTCCGGGCAGGCATCGGCCAGGATCTTCGCAGCCTGCCCCACGGCCATGGCGTGCATCCAGAAGCCCTGATCTTCATGGTAACCGTAGTGCGTCATCTGCCGGGTCATCAGCCCCTGCGAACTGACGGCGTAGACGATGCGTTTCAGATTGTCCAAACCGATGAGCACGATGGCCTCGGGAATGGAACCAATCGTTCGCGAGCGACCGTACAGACCGCAGTTCGCCACCTTCAGCAGGCGGGCGACCAGCCCCTGGTCCTTGCAGATTACCGCCTCGAAATCCTTCGCCGAGAAAAATTCCTGGCGCGTCACTTCCATGAACTCCAGGACCACGGAGTTGAACGACGGCAGATCCTCGACCTGATCGAGCACCTCCAGGCGAACGCTGCGCCATTCCGGCGAGCCGTCACCGGTTGCGGGAGTCGGAGTCGCGTTGGTTTCCTGCAACGTGGTCATTGTTCGCCTCCGTCTGCGGCCACCTTCATCAGGCAGGCCAGATCGTCACCCACCGTAAGCTTGGCTTGCTGCGTGTCGGGATCCACGGCGCTGCGGGACTCGGGAGCAGCCAGGTTTTCGAGCGGCCAGAGGGTAGGGTCGGTTTCCAGAATACCGTCGGGGCCGGCCGAAAGGACGATCAAGGCGCGATCTCCCCTGCCTCCCGGAATATCCAGGATCTGGACGGTAAACGGGCGGTTCCAGGCGTCGAGCGGGACATCCTCGAGCAGGGGTCGTTCGGACGGATCCTCGCATCCGGGCAGGCCATTGAGGCCGTTGGCCCCCATCAGCGCCATGGCCTGGGGAGATTCAGCGCCGGGAGCCGGTACCGCCAGACAGCTGAGGTCCAGCGCAGAACCGGTCGCGGCGGGCCAACGTCCCGTCTCGTCGTGGTAGTCCAGGACCGCGTAGGCTATGGATTCCGCACGAGCCCGGGCTCGAATTGCCTGATCTTCTTCCACCCCGGAACGCAACGGCGGAATCAGGACTACGGCGAAAATCGCCAACACCGCCAGCCCCAGGGCCAGTTCGAATTTTGTGAAACCTTTACGTAACATGGTGTTGCACATCTCCGCCCGTGTAGAACGTTGACCGCTGCGGCCCTCTCGGCCCCACCGGCGGTCGGAATTCGTCCGTTCACGAGAGGTGACAGTGCAACCCCCGTTCCAAATGTACCTGGAATTGATATCAGCCTGTCATCAAAGTGACCAAGTCACCCCAATCAAGAGGCGCGGCTCCCACTGCGGTTGGTTGATGACCTCGTCGGCGTCGTCGAAGGTGTAATCGTTGCGACCGTTGACCGGCTCGTCGTCCGGGCTGTAGGCGGTGTCGTGGCCGTAGATCTCGTCATCGAGGTAGGCCTCGATGCCGGCGCTGAGCAGCAGCGAGGCGCGTTCGCTCATCGCGAAACGACTCTCCAGACCGAAGCCCCAGCCCCACTGGCGGCTATTGATATCGAAAATCTCGTTACCGCCGATGAAGTCGAAGCTGGCCAGAAAGCGCGAGTAGCGTGGGCCGGTGTAGAATTCGACAGGCTGTCCGCCGATGTGGCGGATCGGGATCACGAAGTCCATGCCGAACTGCCAGAGCGAGCCCTGCTCATCGGGCGTGCCGTTGGTGTTGTCATTGATAAAGACGCGGCGGGCGCCGAGCGGGTCGCCCGCATCGCGGCGGGAATAGCCGGCGGTCCAGCGCAACGAGGCCGGAAAGTTCTGCGCAAATTCGTCGATGGCGAATTGCATTTGGCCGCCCTTGCCCCCGACCTGGCCGATCTGCAGGCCGGCTGAGAAATCAGTGGCCAGTACGGGAACGGACAGGACCATGATCGCAACTACGATTCCTAAGCTCTTCATGCGTTTTCCTCCTGCGGGCGCACGCCGGCGAGGAGGCCGGCGAGGCAATCTGCAGTAATTTTATCCGATTTTGCGGGACATTCCGAAGACTGCAAGGCCTGAGCCAACACCTTTTCCCGTGCCATTTCCCTCTACCATGGTAGGGGT
>JANTGJ010000060.1 GCA_024762975.1 Candidatus Krumholzibacteriia bacterium | reverse complement strand
GACGGCCAGGAGTTCGAGACGCTCGCCGGGGTCCAGGATGTGCTATCGGCTTTCTACTATGTGCGCAGTCTCGATCTCGTACCGGGAGGCGAATACGCCGTACCCGCGCACAGTTCGCGCAAGACCTATGATCTGAAGGTGATCGTGCATGGGCGCGAGCGGGTGAAGGTTCCCGCCGGTGAGTGGGATTGTCTCATCGTCGAGCCGATCATCCAGGGCGAGGGCCTTTTCAAACACGACGGCAAACTGACCCTGTACATGACCGACGATAAATTGAAGATTCCGGTACTGATCAAGACCAAGGTGCCGGTCGGAACCATCGACGTCGAACTGACGGACTATCGCCCGGGTGTGCCCCTGGTGCGCGAGGGGGAGAGGTAGGCAAGGATGAGCGAGACCGGGACCGCAGACAGGTTGGTCCCGCCCCGTGGGTGGCTCGGTGACCGGGATGAAGTTCCGGCCGAGGGGGGCGGAACCGGAACGCAGTTTCTGCTCCTTGCCAGCCTGCTGGGACTCTTGGTGCGTACCTACGGACTGGTGCACCAGTCACTCTGGGTGGACGAGATGCTGACCTGGCAGACCCTCCGGCCGGAGGTGGGGTTGCATTTTTTTGAACAGGTGTTCGATACGATCCAGGGTCCTCTGTACCTGGCGATCGCCTGGCCGCTGGTGCGGGTCGGAGACCCGGAGACGATGATGCGCCTGCCATCGCTGGTGGCGGGCATTTTCTCCGTTCCCCTTTTCGGTGTGCTGGTTGGCGGTTGGCTGTCGCGACGCGGAGCCCGGATCGCGTTGCTGCTGTTCGCGCTGAATCCGTTCCTGATCTGGTATGCACAGGAAGGGCGCGGTTACAGCCTGATGGTTCTGGCTCTGGTGGCCTGTGGACTGGTTTGGCAGCGCATGATGCGCAACGGACCGACGGTGGGCACCGCGCTGGCATTCGGTCTGCTCGGTTCCGCCGCGGCCCTCAGCAATCTCTCGGCCCTGTTTTTCTGGATCGCTGCTGCTTTGGCAGTGGTGGTTCTGCATCGCCCCGCACGCGGCCGGGACTGGGTTGTCTGGTCGCTGGCGTTCGGGGTGGGCGTCCTGCTGGCGGCACCGTGGCTGCTGCAGGCGTCAGGAATCTGGGCAGTGGACCGGATCGTTCCCGGTACCGGGACGGGCGATGTGCTGCGCGGCGAAACGACCTTCACCTGGCTGGCACTCCCGTATTCCTTTTTCAACTTCTATTTTGGAAACAGCCTGGGGCCCTCCCTGAGGGAATTGCATCAGCCGGACCGCCTGGCCGTCGTTCGCGCATCCCTGCCGTTGCTGGGATGGGGGGCGGTGCCGATCGTCATCGGCCTGTTCTGGGGCGTGGTCCGCCTGCCTCGGCGCCTGTGGGTGTTGCTCCCGTGGATCGCGGTTCCGTTGCTGATCCTGCTTTTCCTCGCGGTGCGCAACGTAAAGCCGTGGAATCCGCGCTATGTGCTGGTGGTTCTGCCCTGGGTTTTGATCCTGACCGCACACGGTCTGTCCCGTCTGCCAGTCCGGATGGGATTGGTTCTGGTCGGCTTGTGGACCGGATTGACCCTGTGGTCGCTGGGCAACTACTATTGGAACGGTGAGTATGCGAAGGAGGATGTGCGCGCCGCCGTCCAGTGGATCGACTCGAACAATGAAGCGCAGTGGCCGGTCGTCGCTCCGGTGATCACACCGGTGGTGAAATTCTACCACCAGGGGGACGCGCCGGTACTGGGTGCCTTCGAATGGCCCGTACTGCACGGAACCGAAGCGGCGGATCGTTTCGTGACCGAGCGGTTGGCCGGGATCCCGGAGTGTTGGATCGTCCTGGCTCGTGAGTGGTACTTCGATCCGAACGGAGTCCTGTTGCCGGCACTGGCCCGCTCGGGCCGCTTGATGATTGTCGAAAAATATCCGGGTACGAGATTGTATCGATGGAGCCGCACCGGCGGTGGGGATGGAAAATGAGCCGAAGTGTCTATACCTGGAACGGGGTCGAATTCGAGGAATATATTCGTGACCGGCGTGAGCGGTATCATCATCCGCTGCCGATGATCGGCGCGATCACGAAACGTCTGTTGGATGTGGGCGCCTCGCTTTTCGGGCTCTTGCTGCTGTTGCCGTTGTTTCCCTTCATCGTGCTGCTGATTCGACTGGAATCGCCCGGGCCGATCTTCTTTCGCCAGAAACGCGTGGGGCGCGAGGGCCGTCTGTTCCACTGCTACAAATTTCGCTCGATGGCTGTGGACGCCGAGCAGCAGAAAGATCGACTCGCCCATCTGAACGAGGCTACGGGAGCGGCATTCAAGATCAAGGAAGATCCGCGGATCACCGGAGTCGGACGATTTCTACGCCGCAGCAGTCTGGATGAGTTCCCGCAGCTGGTCAATGTGCTGCGGGGCGAAATGTCGATTGTCGGTCCGCGTCCCCAGATTCCCTCGGAGGTTGCCGAGTACTCCCCGACTCATGCCTGCCGGTTGCTGGTGACACCGGGATTGACCTGTCTGTGGCAGATCTCCGGACGTAGCCACCTCGAGTTCGAGGAATGGATGCAGCTGGACCTCGCCTATGTCACCGCACAGAGTCTCACGCTGGACGTGTCGATCCTCCTGCGAACCTTGCCGGCGGTGATCGAGCGAAAGGGTGCCTATTGAGCGTTCTGGGCCTGGGCATCGACGCGGTGGAAATCGATCGCATCGTCGAGTTGATGGGAGCGCATTCCGGTCGCTTTCTGGCGCGATGCTTCCGCTCGAACGATCTGGCCCGCCAGGCAGTGGACAACACGGGACCCGACGAGACGTCGGTGGCTTCCAGTTGGGCGGTCAAGGAGGCGCTCCTGAAAGCCCTGGGAACCCGCCTGAGGCGATTGCCGTACCGGGATGTGGAACTCGTCGCGGACGAACAGGGCGGAATGAAACTGATCCTGCACCGAGAGGTTCGGGAGGCTGCGCGCGGGGCGGGTGTTCAACGCAGTCGGGTGGATGTCTGCCGTGCGGGCAGGACGGTCATTGCCGTGGTCATCCTGGAGGACTGATACCGGGCCCGCACGACCGCCGAGGAGCCATTTCGCGCGCGGGCTTTCGCGGGAAACGGCCCTGCTGACCGCGTTACTACTTGGCCAGGCCGTGATCGTATGGTAAATTGTCCGGCCAGTCCGGTGTCCTGTATGGATGGCGGCTGCAAGAACCCAGTCAAGGTGGCTTTCGAAGAAGATGGAACTCGAATTTCTGCTCATCGACGTATTTACCGATCGCCATTTTGGAGGCAGTCCGCTGTACCTGTTCCCGGACGCCGGCGAGGTGCCCGAACGGTATATGCAGCAACTGGCGAGCGAGTTGGGCTATGGCGAAACGGCGTTCGTCGTTTCGGCGCGGTCTGGGGGCGAACGGCGTTCCGGGCTGCGCGTGTTTACGCCGGCGGCAGAGATCCCCTTTGGCGGACATTCGGTACTGGGAGCGACCTTCGCCATGGATCAGCTCCAGCGGCGTAGCGAAGCCGATTGCGAAAGACCCTTCACCTGGGAGTTGGAGGCCGGGCAGTACCAGGTCATGACCCGCCGCGAGGAAGGCCGCCTGGTTTACAGCCTGGTGCAGGATGCTCCCGTATTCCTGGGCCAGTACTTTCACCGCAAGAAAGTCGCCCTGACCCTGGGAATCGCGGAGGATGAGATCGCGATCACCGGTCTGCCCTGCGAGGTCATCTCCACGGGACTGCCGATTCACATCGTGCCGGTGGGTTCCCTGGAATCGATGAGAGCCATCAACCTGCGACGACGTGATGCGGACGCCATCGCTCGCGATATCGGTTTTGGTGACCTGTTCGTCTTCACCTGTGAAACGGTGGACCCGGAATCCACGGTCCATTGCCGGATGTTCGCTCCGCATTTTGGAATCCCGGAGGATCCCGCCAGCGGCTCGGCCACCGGAGCGCTCGCTGCCTACCTGATCAAGCACCGTCTGGTCAAACCGAACGAGACGGTACGGATCGTGAGTGAACAGGGGCTCGAGATGGGGCGGCCCAGCCGCTTGATCGTGGATGCGAAAATCTACGAGGGACAGGCCAGTTCGATCCAGGTCGGCGGCAGTTGTGTCGCGATGGGATCGGGACGGATTTCGATCCCCTGAGTCCCCGGGAGAATCTGGATCGAATCAGGGACGACCCGGTCGTCCACAGGAATGGAACCGGGCACGGGTCTCGCCGCATACGCCCGACGCAAACCATGGGAAAGGAACATCCAAGATGAGTCAAGCCGCTGGTCTCTCCCCGGAAATGCTGGAAATGGTCGTCCAGACGCTCAAGCAGGTAACCGATCGCGAATTGCCCGACGCGCGCATCCTCGAACTGGATGAAAAGGACGAATTCCCGACGGACAGTATTCAGAAGCTGCTTTCGCCCGATGTGGGACTGCATCTGATCTTCCTGCCCGAGGATGTGGGCGGTCTGGGTGGCGGCGCGCGTGATATCTGCCGCGTATCCGAAGAAATGGCTGCGGCTGATCTCGGTGTGGCGACGGCGTTCCTGGCCATCTGTCTGGGCACCGATCCGATCCTGGTCGGAGGCACCCCGGAGCAGAAGTCCAAATGGTTGACCCGAATCGCGACCGAGGGGCTGATCGTGGCCTACGGTGTGACCGAGCCTGCCGCCGGCTCGAATGTGGCCAGCATCCAGACGACCGCCGATCCGATCCAGGATTCCGACGGCAACGTGACCGGCTACCGGATCAATGGCACGAAGCAATTCATCACCAACGGTGGCGTGGCCCAGTTGTACACGATCCTGGCCAAGACTCCGGGCGGACCCAGTTTTTTCGTGGTCGAACGCGATCGCGAGGGCCTCTCCGTGGGCAATCACGAGGACAAGCATGGGATTCGGGCTTCGAATACCACGGGCGTGATTCTTGAGGATGTGGAGGTTCCGGTCGAGAACCTGATTTGTCTGGAAGAGGGGCAGGGCCTGAAACAGGCCAATGCGGTCTTCGGATACACACGTCTTATGGTCGGGGCTTTCGGACTGGGGGGAGGGCAGTCTCCGCTCCGGCGAGGACTGGCCTACGCCAAGGAGCGTGAACAGTTCGGGGCGCCGCTGATCGAGAAGGAAGGCTACCTGCTGAAGCTCATTGTCGAGAACTGGATCGATCTGGCCGCTGGACGAGCCTACGCCGAGAAGGTGGCGTTGGAAATCGATGAAGGCGACCACGACAAGGGTACCGAGGGCTCGATCGCGAAGTATTGGTGTACCGAGGCGGGCAATCGCGCCGCCGACGCTGCGATTCAGGCGCTGGGGGGCTACGGATATACCCGCGAGTATGTCGTGGAGAAGATGAAACGCGACGTGCGCATCACGACCATCTACGAAGGTACGAGCGAGATCCAGCAGAGCATTATTTCCATGTATCGCTGGAAGGAAACGGTACGTTCGAAGGGCGCCATGTATACGCAACTCGCCGCGGAGCTGGACGAGACTCACGCCGCGTGTGATCAGGTCGGTGCGGATATCGTCGCTGCAGCGGTGCGCGCTCTCAACCGCGTGATCCTGCACATGCACGCTGCAAGATTGACCAAACATCAGATCGTGATGTTCACGCTCGCCGATATGGTCACCGCTTGTGAAGTGGCCGGTGCCTTCAGCCGCAAGGCCGCCGCCTTGCTGGCCGACGGTTCTCCGGACGCGGTTTTCCAGGCGACGATGGCCCGGGTTTTCGCACGCAAGGCCTCCCGCATCACGCTGGACGGCGCACGCGGTTGCCTGGAAGGTTTCGGGAGCGATGAAGCCACCTCGGTCGAGGAAGCAGCAGCCCTGTTGCAGGAACTGAGCGAGAGCCTGCCACTGACCATGACGGCAGGAATGTGGGATGACATGATTGCCGTGGGTGAAGAACTGAAAGCCATGGACTGATCGATGATTGTCGTGATCGTCGGCCTGATCCGGATGGTTGGAGTACGGTGAAATCGTTGAATGAACTGGAGAGCCGGATCACCCGGTTCCAGGAGTTGCATGAGCAGAATCCGGGAGCGCGTTTCTTCGCGCCCCTGGCCGACCTGTTGCGGCAGGGGGGGCGTCACGAGGAGGCGTTGCGCCTGCTGTCGGCAGGAATGGCATCCCACGAGGGCTACCTGGCCGGCCTCGTGATCCAGGGCCGCACGTTGCAGGAAGTGGGACGTCAGGTCGATGCCCACGACGTGTGGCGGCAGGTGAGAAACATCGATCCGGACAATATTCTGGCATTGGAATTTCTGGTCGACTGGTCACTGGGCCGCCGGGAATGGGAGCGGGCCGTGCCCCTGCTGGAGAGACTCTGCAGCGTCGTCGGCGAGGACAGTCGTTGGCACGACACGCTGGCAACCGCCCGCGCTGAACTGAAGGCACATCTCGAGGTGGGGCGGCGGGACGAGGTCCTGACCCCGCAGGAGACGGACCCTGCCCCGAAACCCGATGCGGAATCTGCCGGGAAATCTGCCCGCAAATCTGTCCGGAAATCTGACCGGAAAACAGTCCGGAAACCAGCCGGCGCTGCGGACGATGCCGATGATTCCACCTCGTTCGACACCATGACGCTGGTCGATATCTACCTGGCGCAGGGCTATCGTGACCGGGCGCTTTCGGTACTTCGCCGCATGCTACCGGGAGCCGGGTCGCACAGCGGTGAAATCCTGGAACGCATCCGCGTGCTGGAAGCGGTTGACGATGATGACGACGGCGGCGCGCGGTCGATGGTACCGGCTTTGGAGATTTCGACCGATCCGGGCAGGGGGGAACCGGAGACCAGGGCGACCCGTCCGATGACGACACAGGACCGGTTGGTACGTGAAGAAGAGCGGGCACGCCGGCGCGAGGTCGAACGCAAACAGTTCGAGGAGTGGTTGGCTCGGATCCGGGTCGACAACGGGGAGAGGGATTGATGCGTCACGTTGTATTCCTCGGGGGGCCGAACCTGGATCGTCTGGGAGAGCGCGAACCGGAGAAATACGGCACGACAAGCTGGTCCGAATTGGAAACGATGTGCGAGACGTGGGCCGCCCGGGCGGGTTGCCGGGTCACCTTTCTCCAAACCAACTCCGAGGGTGAGTTGGTCGAATGGATCGGTCACTGGAGCCGGCAGGCCGACTCCATTGTGCTGAATGCCGCAGCTTACACCCATACCTCCGTGGCGGTGCGGGATGCGGTGGCTGCCGCCGCCGCACCGGTGATCGAGTTGCATTTGACGAATCCGGACTCGCGGGAAGCGTTTCGGCGCACGAACCTGCTGGCGGACGTCGTGGCGGCCGGTGTACGCGGCTTTGGAATCCAAGGCTACCGTCTGGCGCTGGACGGAGCCCTGGCGCTGTGTGCTTCCGCCGACGAATCGGACTGAAAGATCCGCCTTCGGTTTGAATTGCCATTCCGTGGGCCTCGTGTTATCAATATGCGAGTTTTTCGCGGGAATCCGCAGACGGAGGGCCCGCTCCGGCGCAAGGCCGCCACAGGAAACACCAGAAAGAGGATATACTCTTGGCTGACACCAGTGATTTCAGAACGGGGTTCACTCTCCGGCACAAGGAAGGTCTCTGGACGATTGTCGAGTTCCAGCACGTCAAGCCGGGCAAGGGGCCGGCCTTCGTTCGCTCGAAGCTGAAGAACGTGGAGAACGGCAAGGTCGTCGAGCATACTTTTCGGGCGGGAGAGAAGGTCGAAGAGGTTCGGCTCGAACGGCGTCCCTACCAGTACCTGTATCCCGATGGCGACGATTTCGTGTTCATGAACACCGAAACCTACGAACAGGTCCAGTTGCACAAGGACAATCTGGGAGACGTTCCGCTGTACATCAAAGCCAGTGACATCTGCAGCGTGTTGCTCCTGGAAGATCAACCCCTGAGCGTGGAGGCCCCGCTGACGGTGGAGCTGCAGGTCAGCGAGACGGATCCCGGCTTGCGCGGTGACACGGCCCAGGGTGGTTCGAAGCCGGCCACGATGGAGACGGGGCTGGTAGTGCAGGTGCCTCTTTTCATTGAAGAGGGAGAGGTCTTGAAGATCGATTCCCGCACCGGAAAATACCTGGGAAGGACTTGATATGGATGCCCAGCGCGAACCCCGAAAGGCTGAAATGGATATCAACAAGGTGCGCGAGCTGGTTCAGCTCGTCGAAGAGAGCGGCATCGAGGAACTGGAGGTCAGCCACCAGGACACCACGATCCGCATCCAGAAAAGCCCGGTCGGAATGCCCGTTGCTCCGATGATGCCGGCGGCGCCGACGCCCTTGCCCGCTGTTGCTGCCCCCATGGCCGCAGCTCCGGCCGAGGCTTCGACCGCGCCGGTACCCGATTCCTCCCGGGCCAAGTACAAGGACGTGCGGTCTCCGATCGTCGGTACGTTCTATCGGGCACCGTCGCCGACGGCGGGTGCTTTCGTCAATGAAGGCGACCACGTGTCCGTCGGACAGACGCTTTGCATCGTCGAGGCCATGAAGGTGATGAACGAGATCGAGGCCGAGTTCTCCGGCACCATCCGCGAGGTTCTCGCCGAGGACGGTAACCCGGTCGAGGCCGAAGCGGTGCTTTTCCTTGTCGATCCCGACTGACCTCGGAAATCCGAACCGAAATCCGATGGAAACCCGGTAAGCATCAGCTTGCCGGGTTTCGATTTCTGTGCCTTCCGTAGGACGATTCCGGTCAAGTATCCTGCCGCTCTGCCGATCCTGGACATGGAAACCGCGCTTTCACACTGAAATCGCCGCCCCGGTGATCGCGACAGGAGCAGACGCGCTGATGGAAATCAAAAAGATCCTCAAGGAAATGATCGATCGAGGTGCCAGCGACCTGCATCTGAAGGTGGCTTCGGCGCCGGTACTACGCATCAACGGCAGTCTCGTGTTCATGGAGCATCCGGCGCCCACCGTACAGGATATGGCTGCTGTCGCGCAGCAGATCCTGACTCCGGCGCAGCGAGACGTCTTCGAAAAGACACGCGAGATCGATTTTGCGTTCGGCGTGCCCGGCGTGGCCCGTTTCCGGGCGAATTTCTACGTCCAGCGTGGTTCCGTGGCCATGGTCTTTCGGCATGTACCCGTCGAAATCAAGACGATCGACGACCTGGGGCTGCCCCCGGTCGTCAAGGAGCTGGCCTTGCGTCCGCGCGGCCTGATGCTGGTGACCGGCACCGTGGGTAGCGGAAAATCGACGACGCTGGCCTCGATCGTGGATGTGATCAATCGGGAGGCCTCTCGCCACGTGATCACGATCGAGGATCCGATCGAGTTCCTGCATCGGGACAACAAGAGCATTATTAGCCAACGAGAAATCGGCTGTGATACAGGCGGTTACGCCGATGCGTTGAGGCATATCCTGAGGCAGGACCCGGATGTGATCCTGATTGGTGAGATCCGCGATGCGGAATCGATGAAAATCGCCCTGACGGCAGCTGATACGGGGCATTTGGTCCTTTCGACCATGCACACGATCGATGCCACGCAGACCGTCAGCCGGATTATTTCGTTCTTCCCGCCGCATCAGCACCAGGAGATCCGCTATCTGCTGGCCTCGACCATGCAAGCGGTCATCTCACAGCGTCTGGTCGCCGACTCCGACGGGCTGCAGCGCTTTCCGGCTTGCGAGATCATGATCGCCACGAGCACGATTCGCGACTACATCCGCGAACCGGAGAAGACGATCAACATCCGCCAGGCGATCCAGGACGGTTTCGTGCAGTACCAGATGCAGACCTTCGATCAGTCCCTGATGCAGTTGTACAAGGAAGGCAAGATCACCTTTGCCGAGGCCTCCCACGCCAGCAGCAATCCGCAGGAATTCGAACTGCGCTGCAAGGGCATCCAGGCCAGTTCGGACACCAGCTGGGACCGCTTCGAGGAGTCTACCAGCAATGAAAAAATTGAATTGCCGCGAATCTGATCCATTTTCCGCCGGTGGAATGGAAGAGGGCTGCTGCTGCAGCCCTTTTCTCTTGCCATTCGCCGGTCGTGCACCCAGAATATGATCCCATTCATCTAGCCGGCCGGGGATACGATTCCCGCCCGTCGCAGGACTTTGACCGCTCCGGGCGGTCGCGGTGCGTTTCCCCGACCGGGCAACGGATTGCCACCGGGGAGCGCCCACGGAAAGAATCCCATGTTCAAGAAAATCCTGGTTGCCAATCGAGGTGAGATCGCGTTGCGCATCATGCGCGCCTGTCGGGAGCTGGGGATCCAGAGCGTGGCCATCCACTCCAGTGCCGATACCGACTCGCTGCATGTCAAATACGCCGACGAGTCGGTCTGTGTGGGGAAGGCCAGCAGTGCCGAGAGCTACCTCAGTACCAAAAATATCATAGCGGCTGCCGAGATCACCGGTGCCGAGGCGATTCATCCCGGCTATGGATTCCTGGCCGAGAACGCGGAATTCGCCGAGATCTGCGAAGAGAACGATTTTACCTGGATCGGTCCTCCGGCCGATGTGATCCGTCAGATGGGCGACAAGGCCACGGCGCGGACGAAAACCGTGGAGGCCGGGGTGCCGGTCGTGCCGGGTACCGGCCTGGTCGATACCGTTGAGGAAGCGGTCGAGGCCGGTCGTCAATTCGGGTTTCCGATCATCATCAAGGCAACCGCCGGTGGTGGCGGCAAGGGCATGCGCGTGGCCTGGGATGAGGAAGAGTTGCGGAAGAATTACGTCGCAGCCCGCACCGAGGCCGGTGCCTCGTTCGCCAGTGATGCCGTCTATATCGAGAAATACCTGGTCAATCCGCGGCACGTCGAGGTGCAGTTGATGGCCGACTCGCACGGCAATGTGATCCACTTCGGTGAGCGCGACTGCTCGGTGCAGCGGCGCCACCAGAAGCTGATCGAGGAGGCGCCCTCGCCGGCCGTGAACGAGGAATTGCGGCAACGCATGGGAGCGGCCGCGGTCGCGCTGGCCAGGAAGGTGGGCTACCGCTCTGCCGGCACGGTCGAGTTCCTGCTGGACGAGGACGGTTCCTTCTATTTCATGGAGATGAACACCCGGATCCAGGTCGAGCATCCCGTCTCCGAGATGGTCACGGGCGTCGATCTGATGAAGTGGATGATTCGCGTGGCGGCGGGCGAAGAATTCGACTTCACCCAGGATGACGTCCGCGTGCGGGGCCACGCGGTCGAGTGCCGGATCAACGCCGAGAATCCGGAGCGGGATTTCATGCCCTGTCCGGGGCGGGTATTTTATTTTCACGCGCCCGGGGGGCCGGGCGTGCGCGTTGACACCCACGTCTATTCCGACTACCTGGTGCCGCCGCACTATGACTCCCTGCTGGCGAAGGTCATTACCCACGGGAAGGATCGGGAAGAAGCGGTCGCACGGATGCGACGGGCGTTGACCGAATGCGTATTCGAGGGTCTGCCCACCAGCACGCCGTTCCACCTCGAGGTACTGGACAATCCGGTATTCCTCGAGGGCAAGGCCACGACACGCTTCCTGGAAGAGGAATTGTCCCATCTGCAGGAGGGCTTGCGTGTCCGGGCGAAAACCGAAGAAGGCTAGTGCCCGCCGCGGCAAGGGGCGTCCGGACGCTCCCTGGCTGAGCGGATTGCTGTTGCTGGCGATCTCGATCTACCTGTTGGTTTCGCTGACCGGCGAGGGAGCGGGTTGGGCCACGGCGTGGATCACCGGAGAATCCGCCGGGCAGCCGTTCACGGGTGTGAATCCGGGCGGTCCGGTGGGTGTATTTCTGAGCGGTCTGCTGCGACTGGTCTTTGGCGCGATCTGGTGTTGGGCACTGCCGCTGCTGGTTGCGATGATCGGGGTCTCTTTTTTTCTGGGCCGTTTCGCCTGGTTGCGCCCCGTACTGGTGCGCGGCGTGCCGATCTGGCTGATTTCGGCGGCATTCATCGCGCAACCGGGGGGACCGCTGGCCGATACCGAGGCTGCTCGGTATGGCGGTGGCGTGGGCTTCCTGCTGGCGCGCGGCTTCCACGCCCTGCTCGGGCTGTGGGGCGGGCGAATCTTTCTGTCTCTCTTTGTCGTCATCCTGTTGGTCCTTCTTTTCAAACCGTGGCTGGGCTGGGCTGGAGCGATTCTGATGCGCGCCGGCCGGGGGGTGGCGGTGGTCGTGAGCGGACTGTTGCGTCTGCTGGCCGCACCCTTCGTGTTGCTGTGGCAGGCGCTGGCCGCCGGTGCCGGCTGGTTGTTCGGCTTGCCGCGCCGCTGGCGGGAGAGTCGACCCGAACCGGTCGACCCGGGGCCGGAGATGGCCCTGCGACGCGACGAGGAAACGGCCGAACGTCCGAAGCCGGAACCACGACGGGAACGCCGGGTGCACACGGCTCCGGAAATTCCCGCTACGGGCGATCCGGGATCTTCATCGCCGGACTTTGAACTGGATGAATTCGATGCGGCGGAAACGGGCAACGCGCTCGAAGACGATCCCGAGATGCGGGTTCTGCCGGGAGCTGCGGGCGAAGCGGTGATCAATCCGGATGCGGGAGATCTGACGGGACAGCGCAAGCCCCGCAAGAAACGCAGGAAGGCCAAGCCCGGAGCCCTGCCGACCCTTGATCTGCTGACGCCGGCGGGGCCGGAGGCGCGCTCCATCACGACGATCGAACTGGACAGCAGCGCGGACCTGCTCGAAGAGACCCTGCGCTCGTTCGGTGTCGAGGGTGAAGTCAAGGATGTGCGGCCGGGCCCGGTCGTCACGACTTTCGAATTTCAACCGGGGCACGGCATTCGCGTCAACCAGATCGTGCAGCGTTCGGATGACCTGGCTCTGGCCATGCGGGCCCGTTCGATCCGCATGGAGGCGCCGATTCCGGGCAAGGCCGCCGTCGGTATCGAGATTCCGAATCCCACGGCACAGATGGTGCGTCTGCGCGAGGTACTCGAGGTGGCAGCGGCACAGCAGAAAGAGCCGTTGAGCGTGGTGTTGGGCAAGGATGTCGTGGGCCGTCCCGTATCGATCGATCTGGCATCCCTGCCGCATCTGCTGGTGGCCGGCTCGACGGGCAGCGGAAAGTCAGTCTGTCTGAATGCCATGCTCTGCAATCTGCTACTGCGAAATCAGCCGGACACGCTGCGCTTGTGCCTGATCGATCCGAAGATGCTGGAAATGAGTGTCTACAACGGAATCCCGCACTTGCTGCTGCCGGTGGTGACCGATCCACGCGAAGCGCTGAAGGCGTTGCAGTGGATGGTCGCGCAGATGGAATACCGCTATCGGAAGCTGGCCAAGTATTCGGTGCGGAACATCAAGCAGTACAACGACAAGGTCGCGCGTGGTGAAGTCATCGACTCGACGGGCGAGAAGGTCAGCGAGCCGATGCCCTACTATCTGACCGTGGTCGATGAGCTGGCCGACCTGATGCTGCAGCTCGGCAAGGACCTCGAAGACCTGATCACACGGCTGGCGCAGAAGGCGCGCGCGGTGGGCATCCACCTGATTCTGGCCACGCAGCGTCCGAGCGTGGATGTGATTACGGGGGTCATCAAGGCCAACATCCCGTGCCGGATCGCGTTTCGGGTGATCCAGAAGAATGATTCACGCACGATCCTGGACATGAACGGGGCCGAGCAGCTTCTCGGCAACGGCGATATGTTGTACCTGCAGCCGGGGCGGGCCCTGCCCGTTCGTGTGCACGGCTCATTCATCGATGTGGACGAATGCGAGGCGTTGGCCGGGCACTGGCAGCAGTTTACCGACACGACGGACGAGATCAGCCTGGACGAAGGCCCGACCGGTGGTGGAGCGCACACCGGCGAGGATGACCTCTATGACGATGCCCTGCGCGTGGTGGTCAATCACCAGAGCGGATCGACTTCGTTGCTGCAACGCCGACTGCGAATCGGTTACACGCGTGCCGGTCGTCTGATGGACATGCTCGAGGAGGCCGGAATTGTGGGACCGTTCACCGGGAGCAAGGCGCGTACGGTACTGATCAAGCCCGAAGATCTGCCGGATCCGGACAAGGAGTTCGATTGACATGACTCGCAAGGTGTTCTGCGCCACACTCGGCTGCGACAAGAATCTGGTCGACTCGGAGGCCCTGTTGGGTCGTTTTGCCCATTCCGGGATCGAACCGGTCAGTGAACCGGACACTGCGGATATCTGGGTGCTGAACAGCTGCGGCTTCATCGACGCGGCCCGGCGCGACAGCGAAGAGACGTTGCGCGACCTGATCGAGCACAAGGAGCACCGGATGCTCGTTGTCTGTGGCTGCTGGTCACAGGAGCACGGCGACACGATCCGCGAGCGTTTCCCGGGGGTGGATGTGGTCGCCGGTGTGGGCCAATTCGAACGGGTGGTCGCTGCCTGTGCGGGGCGACCGGTATCGGCCGAGGTGAAAACCGGCGGACCGGATGTCACCGCCTTCCGGATGGCCGATGCTCCCCTCGTCGAAGATCCGATGAAGGTCGACTACACCGGCATGCTGGATCGTCCGCTGCTGACTCCGCCGCACATGGCGTTCGTGAAGATCGGGGAAGGCTGCAACTTCAATTGTTCTTTCTGCCGGATCCCGATGATCCGTGGCAAACAGCGCAGTCGGCCGGTCGCCGAGATCGAGCAGGAGGTGCGTGGCCTGGTCGAGCGCGGAGTGACCGAGATCCAGCTCGTCTCGCAGAACACGAGTGACTTCGGTCGCGACACGGGAGAGAACCTGGCCGCGCTGGTTACCTCGCTGGACGGAATCGATGGTTTACGCTGGATCCGAATGCTGTATCTCTACCCGGGGCTGGTGACGGTCGAGGGCCTGCTGGATCTTCTGCAGCTGGAGTCGGTGGTTCCCTACCTGGACCTTCCGATCCAACACGCCTCGGACCGGCTCCTGCGCGCGATGAGACGCCCGGGCGGCAGCGAGTCGAAT
Source organism: Candidatus Krumholzibacteriia bacterium (assembly GCA_024762975.1). Taxonomy (GTDB): domain Bacteria; phylum Krumholzibacteriota; class Krumholzibacteriia; order LZORAL124-64-63; family LZORAL124-64-63; genus JANTGJ01. The sequence continues at coordinate 4,917 of JANTGJ010000060.1, read as the reverse complement.
GTGGAATTCTTCCGGTCCCTGCGTGCAGAGCGTCCGGATCTGGTGCTGCGGTCGACGGCCCTGTTGGGCTTTCCCGGCGAAGAGGAGGAGGACGTCGAGCAACTGGCCGACTTCCTGTCCGAGGTCGAATTTGACCACCTGGGCACCTATCGCTATTCTCCGGAGACCGGAACCGATTCCGAGCGCCTGGGGAACCGGGTTTCGGACGAGGTCATCCTGGACCGCGAATCGCTGATCATGGACGTACAGTCCGAAATTTCGATGCGGCGCCAGGAATCCCGCCTGGGACGCGAGTTCGAGATCGTGATCGACGAGGTACACGCTGATCCGCTGGGAGATGGCGCGGCGGACGCGGGCGTTCCCGAGCTGGCCGAATCGCTGGCGGACGGCCAGTGGGTTGGCGAACGGGAACAGCAGGGCGCCGCCGGTGTACTGGACCGGCGACAGCCGTTGGCGGTCGGCAGGAGCGAACATTTCGGGTACGATCTGGATGGAAGTATTCTGTTGCCCGGTGACGGATTGCGACCCGGTGAAAGGATTCGCGGCCGATTTGTCGGAGCCACGCCCTATGACGTCTGGGCCGTGCCCGGGGCAGGAAATGATTGAACCGAAAGGCATCGAACACATGCGGAGGATCGAGGCAACGACCCGGCAAAGAATCGCGGCCGTGATGATTGCTGGATTTGCGGTGCTGCTGGCTGCCGGGATCGCCGGGGCGCAGGACGACTCCAAGCCGGCTTCCGGAACCGAACTGCATTCCAATCTGTGGCTGTGTGAGTCGTTGATGGCCGAGGTCGCGGCCGTACCTCTGGAGAACCTGGAACCGGCTCCGCGAGCGGTGCGTCTGGAGCGCAAAGGAAAACACGAGGGGCACGATCTTTTCGAACAGGTCGCCTTCGAATTGCTCGATGCGCGAGGCTACGAGGTCTATGTCGACGAGGAAGACACCTCGCGGCAGGCTGCTGTCGACTATGTATATCGCTACGATGTGAAAGCCCTCGACTTCACCTATCCCGCGGTAGGCCGTACGCTGGGGCTGTGGCGCCAGTGGGTGGATCGGGACATCAGCATCGTGGCGGATCTGGAACTGGTCGAGGTTGCTTCGGGGCGTGTCCTGTACCGCAGCCTGGTACAACGTCAGTTCGGAGATCGAATTCCTGCCGGCGCCCTGGACGATGTTCGGTCGACGGCCTACGGCTTTACCGATCCGAAAACCGGCGAAGGTGGCTGGCACCGGCGCGTCGAGGAAATCGTTGTTGTCGGAACCCTGGCCGGCATGGTTGCCGTCTATTTCGCCAACACGGGCAATTGACCGGATCGCGATTCAAACCTGATTCCGTTCCTGGAGGAAGATCTTGATCTCGAATTCCACTACTTCCGTTCGTCGTTTCCCGGCTCGCTCGGCCGTTCTGTTGCTGGCCGGTGGCCTGACGCTTCTTCTCGTGGCGGGAGGCTGCGGTCTGGGCAACCCGTACCCGCCGGGAAGTTACGAACGCGGACAATATTTCGTAGAGAAGGAAAACTTCGCCGAAGCGGTTCTGGCTCTGGAGAGTTTCGTGCGCCACAATCCGACGGACAGCCTGGCTGCCCAGGCGCAGTTTACCAAGGCCACCGCTACGATGAAGATGAAGGAGTACCCGCTGGCGGCGGTCGAATTCCAGATCCTGCGTAAGGACTACCCAACGTCGCCGTTGGTCGAGGATGCCTATTTCCAGGAAGGTGTGGCCTACTATCGGCAGGTGGGCCGGGTGCAACGGGATATCACCGGTGCCCTGGACGCACGGCGCCACTTCCGTGATTTCCTGGCGCGCTATCCGGATTCGAAATTCTCGGAAGAGGTGAATGGGTACCTGACGGATATTTCCGATCTGGTCGTCGAAAAACGATTGAGGCAGTGTAAGGTCTTCAGGCAACTGCACCGGCCTGAAGCAGTGGCGTTGACACTCGATACGGTGCTGACGAACGAACCACAGAGCCGTCTTCTGGATCGGGTACTGGCTGAACGGGGGAAGATCGCCGAGAAGCTGGATGACCCTGCCGGCGCACGCACCGCCTATGGCCGTCTGGTGCAACAGTTCCCGGACAGTCCGTACGCCGATGCCGCCCGCGCCGCCCTGAACGATCTTCCCGAAACTGCCGCCGAGACCTCGTCGTGATCCGGGCCGTCTTCGGCGGCTCCTTCGACCCGGTCCATCGCGCACATCGGGCGCTGGTGCAGGATGTCTTCGCTCGTGGATTGGCGGATCATATCCATGTGGTCCCTGCCTGGTTGTCACCGCACAAATCCACGGCGATCGCTGCTCCCGGGGACCGTCTGGCGATGGTCCGTCTGGTATTCGATCCGGTGGCTGACGTCACCATCGAAACCCTGGAGATCGATGGGGGAAGGCCGGCCTACACCGCCGACACCCTTGCGGCCCTGCGATCCCGGTATCCGGACGATGGTTTCCGTCTCGTTCTCGGGGCGGATCAACTGGATGCTTTTCGGCGGTGGCATGAACCGGAACGCATCCTGAACGATGCCGAATTGATTCTTGTCGCGCGACAATCCCCGCCACTGGCCGATCTCTGTGCCGGTGCCGGGGTACCCCGCGAGCGCTGCCATCTGTTGTCCGATTTCGACGAACCGGTGTCCGCCACCCGAATTCGTGCTACGTTGGAGCGGGGCGAAGATGCCGGTCCCTGGCTTTCGCCGCCTGTAGCCGAGTATATCCGCCGTCACGGCTTGTACCGCGACGGTGACCCACCGAGCCGGCCCTGACCCCATCCCGGGAAGGATGAAACCGTGTCCCTGATCCTCGTCGACGGATCCGCCCTGGTTTACCGGGCACATTACGCGTTCGCCAAACGGCCCTTGACCGCACCGAGCGGGGAGGTCACCTCGGTCGCGTACGGTTTCTTTCATGGCCTGCTGCGCCTGGTGCAGGACTACGAGCCGGAAATGCTCGTCGTGGTCTTTGATCGCAAGGGGAAGGTCTTTCGGCATGATATGTACCCCGAGTACAAGGCGAATCGCAAGCCCATGCCCGAGGAACTGGCCGAACAACTCCCTCGTCTGCGGGAGTTGCTGGACGCCTGGGGAGTTCCGGTGTTGGACCAGGACGGAGTGGAGGCCGATGATATCATCGCCACGGTGGCTCGCGAGTCCGCCGGTCACGTCGATCGGGTCTGGCTCTATTCGGGTGACAAGGACTTCATGCAGCTGTTGAACGATCGGGTTGCCATGCTCAAGCCCGGCCGCGGGGGCGATGCCCCGGTCGAATTGACCCGGGAAGGGGTGCGCAGGGAGTACGGGCTGGAGCCGCAGGACCTGATCCAGGTCTTCGCTCTGGCTGGCGATACGGCGGACAATATTCCCGGAGCTCCGGGCGTCGGTGACAAGACCGCGCGCAAGCTGATCAAAGAGTTCGGTACTCTCGAAACGCTCTACGAGAAGCTGGACAAGAGCAAATTGACGCCGCGCCTCAAGCGCGTGCTGGGAGAGAATCGGGATCAGGTGTTCCTGTCACGGGATCTGTTCACGATCAAGCAGGACGTCGACGTGGAACTGGACTGGGATCGATTCCACACCGTTTTGCCGACCGGTACGAAAGTCACGGCTCTGCTGGACGAGCTGGGATTGCGGCGCATCCTGAATCTGGTCGGGCAGGTCGCCCAACAGTTCCCGGAATTGGCCGGCGATGAGGCCGCGACTGCGGCGGAGCCACCGGAAGTGTCCGTTGCGGAAACGTCGCCGGCGGAGGCCGAAGACGAGGGCCCGGCTCAACTTGCCCGGCGAGGTTACCGACGATTGGCGACCGAGGAGCAGTTGCGGGAATGGATCGATTCCCTGGATCCGTCGGCTGCACTGGCCGTCGATACCGAGACCGACGATCTGCGCCAGGATACCGCGGCCCTGGTCGGTATTTCCCTGGCGGGATCCACGAAAGACGGCGCAAAGGCGGCGCCGGTCTACGTGCCGTTACGCTGGCGCAAACCTGCCGAGAGCGGAGCGGCCGGTGATACGCTTTTCCCGGTGGGCGAGGTCGTTGACCAGTTGCCACGGTTGCAGGCACCACTGGTCGCGTTGCTGGGCAGTCCGGAATCGTTGAAGGTCGGACAGAACCTGAAATTCGACGAATGGATTCTGACCCGCCACGGCCTGCCGCTGGGCGGTCCCCGCTTCGATACGATGCTGGCTTCCTACGTGATCGACCCGGGACGCATGAGTCACGGCCTGGACGATCTGGTCTTGGCCCATCTCGACCACCGCATGATGCCCTACAGCGGGCTGTTCGAGAAAAACGATCGGCTGAAGGATATCCTCGCGGTCGACGAGAATCGCCTGGCGTTGTATGCGGCCGAGGATGCCGACTATACGCTGCAACTGTACGAGGTGCTGGCCCGGCAACTGGAAGAGACGGGACTGCGCGGGCTGTTTGCCGATCTGGAAATGCCTGTTTCGGATGTCCTTTTTCGCATGGAACAGCAGGGGATTCTGATCGACCGTCCCTTCCTGGCGGGTCTTTCGGAGCGATTCGAACAGGAGTTGCAGGGCCTCGAAGAGAGAATCCACGGTCTGGCCGGTGAGGAATTCAATATTCAGAGCCCGAAACAGCTGAGCGTGATTCTCTTCGACAAGCTCGGTCTTAAACCGATCAAGAAGACCGCGACCGGGTGGAGTACCGACGTGTCGGTACTGACGGCGCTGGCCGAAGAACACGAATTGCCGGCGCTGATTCTCGAGTACCGGCAAGTCGCAAAATTGCTGAACACCTACGTCCTGACTTTGCCGAAACTGGCCAATCCGGAGACGGGACTGATCCATACGTCGTACAACCAGGCCGTAGCGGCAACCGGCCGTCTTTCCAGTTCGGATCCGAATCTGCAGAACATTCCGATCCGCACCGAGTTGGGACGGCTGATCCGACAGGCCTT
>JANTGJ010000059.1 GCA_024762975.1 Candidatus Krumholzibacteriia bacterium | reverse complement strand
CGTACGCAGAAAGGCCATCGTCGGCGGGCGCCGGGACCGCGGCTTCGTCCGGTACGGTAAAGACCGCGGGATCAACCGCAGTGGCCAGGGAACGAATGTCGGCCAGGTCGATTCGGTGAACGGTCGGCAGACCGCGGCGCCGAAGCTCATCCTCGAAACGTGCGGCGTCGGCAGGATCGGCCGTCAGGTAGATGACCTGCCGATCCTGGGTACGCGCGAGTTCAGCCAGCGAGGAAGCCATGGCCCGAAACCGCCGGGGGTCGGCAGCCGTCAGGGCATCGTCGACAAACAAGGGCAGGGGGGAGCCGGATTCCTGGACCCGCAGGAATCCCAGGCGTACAGCCAGCAGCAGCTGGGCCCGGGTTCCGTCCGAGAGCTCGGACAGGTTGCGTTCCACGCCCGTGTCGACCTCTCGGGCCGTGAAGTGACTGGTCTCGTCGGCCTCCCGGACCCGCAGTTCCCACTCATTATGGGTGAACTGCTCGAAAAGCTCGACGGCGGCATTCCAGACTGCGGGTCGGGATCGATCTTCGTTCTGCTGCCGCAGCCGGTCCAACAGCAATCGCCCCAGCGCAGCTTCATGGGCCACGGTACGCAGGTCGGCGAGTTGTTGTTCGGCCTGGCGGACCCGTGCCTGGGCGTTTGCGAGCTCGGAACCACCCTGGGCGGCGTGGATCGCGGATTGGATCCGGGTTCGCTCGCTCACGAGCTCCTCGATTTGTCCGGCACGCAAGGCCTCTTCCTGGGCCCGGGCCGCGAGGTCTGCATCGGAAAGGGCCTGGAAGTCGTGGTCATCGTCCGCAGCTTCATCTGCCAGGCGCTGCAGATGGGAGCGGTCGGCCTCGAGTTCGCGGGAAATCCGCTCGAAATCGGGCCGGGCCGCAGCCAACAGGGCGACCCTGTTTTCGGCATCGTCCACCGACTCGAGTCCGAGTCGCGTCGACAGCGCATTCCAGCGGGCCAGGTCTTTTTCCTGCTGACTGCGGGCGAGAGCCAGATCATCCTCGTCGCGGTTCCACTCGATTCGGACCGATCCGGACTCGGAACACCGCTCGCGCAGGCGCGCGACGAGGGCAGCTGCACCGGCGGGGTCGTCGCAGGAGGGCATGCCCAAGGGTTCCAGTTCGCCGTTGAATTTCGCCAACTCCGCAGACCACTCGGCCTGGGCTGCGGCAGCTCGCTCCTGCTGGCGCTCGGACTCGGCCTGTCGATCCTGGGCCCGCGCTGCCGCTTTGAGGGCAAAAAGAAGGTTCGCTTCGCCGAGATCCAGGCCGTACTCCTGCGCGAGTTGCCTCAGTTCGGAATCGACTTCGGCCAATTCCCGCTCGGCTTCGACAACCATCGATTGCCACGAAGGGCGGCGGGCTCGACCGGTCCGCCCCAGGGCAAGGCCGCCGGCCGTCAGCAGGGCCGCAGACAGGATGATCAGCCAGGCCGTGGAAATCGTTTCCCCTGGCAGGGCCGCCGGGTCGGCCGATCCCCATGCCGCGAGGGAAAGTCCGACCACGCCGAGCGCTGCAGCGATCGAACCGATTGCTTTCCACAGGCCCCCGCCACGGAGGGACGCCAAGTTCGCCGAGGCCTCTTCGACGCGGGCCTCAGCCCGGGTTCGTCGGGCATACAATTGCTCGATCCTGTGGTAGAGCTCGCCGGTCACGCGCGGGATCGGTCGATCCCCGGTCACGGCGGCGCCCGCTTCGCGCCCGGCTGTCCGCACGGCTTCGTGGCTTCGTCGCAGATCTTCCAGGCGGGCTTCGAGACGCTCGATCAGTAGCGCCCCATCGATTCCTTCGGGAAGCGCGAGCTCCGCCAGACGCTCCTGACGACGGGTGCGATCGCTCTCCAGGCGTGCGATGCGTTCCTCGGAGGCTTCCGTTCGGCCACGCAGTTCGCGAAGGCTCTCGGGGTCGTCCGGGCGGAACTGCTCGACCCCGTCGGGCAAAGCAGCCAGTGCCGCTTCCCCCGTTGTGATCCTCGAGTTCAGATGGCGAATTTCCAGCAGGCGCTCGATCTGTCGGCGCCGGCCCTCGGCGTTGCGGGCGTCATCGAGCTCGGAATCGAGCACGGTCAGCCGTTCCCGTTCGCCTGCCAGGGCACGCTGTTTCTGCGCCACGCTCAGCGCAGATCCGCGTGCCTTGCGAAGCTCCTCCCGCTCACGGCGGCCACTGTGGGCGCCGGTCGTGAACAGCTCTTGGGTCAAACCGGTCAGGTCGTAGCCTCCGGCCATCTGCGTCAGGATGGCACGGCCCAGCGCTTCATCGTCCGCGGTGGCATCGGCGCGATTCAATTCGAGCATGCCTAGCCGGTAGCATCCCGCCAGGTGGTCGGCAGGCAGTGGCGGAGGCGTCGCGGGTTGGCCGTCACGAGTCCAGCGTACGGGTTCGTCATTCAGCCGATCGCATTGCCAGGGCACGCCCTCGATATCCATCGTGGCGCTGATCTCGCTCGGTCGCATCCCCCCGGTCGCGGGCCACAGCAGGTGCAGGAAGGCCCGTGTCAGCGACGACTTGCCCGAACCGTTGGGCCCCACGACGAGAGTGACCTGCTCCTCTGGAGTCAGGGTGAAGGATCCTTCGATTCCCGGCAGTCGTCGCAGGCGCAGTTCAAGGAGTCTCATGCGCACCGTCCAACGGTTCGAGCATTCGATCGAGAGTGCGTTGCCCCACGCGTACCAGCAGGTCCCGCAACTGTTCGTCGGTCAGAGGCTCGGAGTCGAGCGCCGCGAAGGCGGCAGCTCGGTCCACCGATTCCAGTTGGTTGCGAGCCGCCAGCATCCATTCGGCGGCCGCGGCCGGGGCATTTCCGATTCCCGGCACGCTGATCGCGCCCTGCAGGATCAGCAATTGGCGCGCGAGCAGGCCGGGAGGGTCGTCGCGTTCGGCCAGGTGCGACAGGTTGTGTTGCCCGGTGGCCCGGAATTCGATTTTCTGTACGAAAATCGCCATGCCGCCCAGGGCCGTGCTCAACAGGTCGGTGTCGAGTGCACGGACGCGCCGCTCCAAACGCGCGGGTTCCGCAGGGTGGCCGTCGATCCGCAGACGAACTCCCAGCGCGGCGACTTCCCGCAATTCGTCTCCCAGGGATTGGGCGAACTCGACGACACGCGCCAGCAGCCGTTCGGCCAAATCGTCGTCGGCGTCGATCTCTGCCGCATCCCAATCCAGATGCGCCCAGCGCAACGGCGCCAGCGGGATTCGTCGCTGCTCGGTGACACGGTGGGCGTCGAGGGTTACCAGCAGGGGACCGTGCAGGCCGGTTTCGCTCGGATCCAGGGGCGAGAGCGACCCCAGATAAAAGGGCGTACCGGGGTGTGGGATCGGCTGTGGCTTGTGCACGTGCCCGAGAAACCAGCCTGCGTAGTTCAGGGCCTGCAGTTCGGTTGCGCGTACGGGTGCATACCGGCTGCCGGAGGCGTCCAGATCCGCGTGAAGCAGTCCGAGCGTCACATATCCGGCATCAGCAACCGGCGGAGGCGATGCCAGCGGGCTGCTCCCATGGTGGGGCGCCGGGAAGGACCATCCAACCAGACGGAGGTCCGTCGCCCCGGTTCGCCGGAGCACCCATTCACTCCAGGTACCGCCGGAGCCGAGGAGGTGAAAGCCCTCGATCAATCCGGCCAGGCCGGGTAGTGAGTCGGTGTCGTGATTGCCCGCCACGGCGCAAACAGCAATGCCCGCGGCGGCGAGTTGTTCGACGCCCGGCTGCAAATGGCCAAAGGCCTCGAAACGCGCGTTGTCCTGATGCACCAGATCGCCGGCCAAAGCCACCGCGTCGACCCGTTGTGCGATCGCCAGTTGAACCGTCCGCCGCCAGGCTTCTTCCGGACCCAGCGGCGTCGCATCCGCGATGGCCTCGGGAACGCCGGTCGGACGGCGTCCCAGATGCATGTCACCGACAAAGAGGACGCGGGTGGGTTCGCGGTCTGACAAACGTGACTTCCTGTCGATTCCTGCGCGGGGGCAGATTCCGAATGTTGGCGCCGTCGATCGTGGATTCGATCTCATCGCGGCATTGTCGAGCAACCTATCAAACGAGAAGATTCGAGAAAAGACCAACTTCGGCGCCACCGGGGGAAAGCGGCTTGTCGCGATTCGATATCCATGCAGGTTTCACGCCCGGGGCGGGGGACGACGGGCAGGTGCGCGGGATCAGTTTGTGGCCGGGCTCAATCCAGTAACTTGAGAATCTGCAACGAGGATTCCAATTCCTGACGGATCCGGTCCTCGCAGGCGCCGACCTGCTCGGGCCGCATCTTCAAGAGCTTGAAGGCCTCGTGCTGGACCGCCTTGGGGGCCTGGGCACCCGGCGCGCCGTAGTCCATATGGTAGGACACCGCGTCGGCAACGTGGACCAGGGAAGTCAGTTGCGGATACTGCGCCGTCTCGACCGGAGAGTGGTGCAGATGCACCGCGTCGACGACGCTGGGAGGAAAATCCCACATCCGGAAGACGGCCTTGCCGATCGTCGCGTGGTTGATCTGGAATAGCGCGCGCTCGGTGTCGATCCAGGACATTTTCTGCTCCCGGGCGACCTCGCACAGCTCGCCGAAGTCCTGTGAAAAATAGCGCTTCTCGATCAACTTACCGGCGTCGTGCAACAGCCCGACGGTGAAGGCCTCTTCGGTGCCGCTCAGACCGATCTCCTCGGCCAGGACCTTGCAGATCGTCGCTACGGCAATGCTGTGTTCCCAGAACTTCGTCAGATCGATCTCGTCGGTGCTGGATTCGTCCTTGAAGTAGTCGAAGACGCTGATCGCCATCGCGGCGTTGCGCACGGCCTTGAAGCCGAGAATCACCACGGCGCGGCTGATCGTCTTGATTTCCTTGTGGTAGCCGTAGAAGGCGGAGTTCACGAGGTGGAGGATCTTGGCCGTCAAAGCCTGGTCCTGGGTGATCACGTCCGCGATGGCCGGAACCGAGACGTTCGGATCCTGCATCATCTGAAAGAGCTCCTGATAGATCAGGGGCAACGTAGGGATATCCTTGATGATCTTTTTCAGATCACGGGGGTGGATATCCAACAACGAGACATTCACGGACGTGCTCAATACATACTCCTGGACAGTGGCGTGTCGTGTCGCGCCCTCCGAAAAGGGTATCGACTGCCGGAACAGGCGGTTGAGAGCTATTCCGTCGGATCGGGATCGGGCGTCTTCAGCCCGTGAATTTCAGGGAGGGGGTGCCGGACGACCAGGGCGCAGCCTCGCCGACCTCGACACAGCACAGGGCTCCCGAGTCTGCAATGGCCCGGCGCATGGCCTCGGCACGGTCGGCCGGGACGGCGATCAGCAGGCCGCCACTGGTCTGCGGGTCGTGGACCAGCCCGACCAGATCCTCTCCGATGCCCTCGCCAAACTCGATGGCCTGGCCCGTGAAGGCGGAATTGGAGACGGTACCGCCACAGGTGAACCCTTCGCCGCACAGTTCGACGGCTTCCGGCAATACCGGCAGCGCCCGGATATCGATCACCAGGCAAACCCGGGAACCTTCGGCCATTTCCAGGGCGTGGCCGCTGAGCCCGAAGCCCGTCACGTCCGTGACCGCATGTGCGCCCAGGTCGTACAGGTCGGTACCGCAGCGATTCAGTGTGGTCATGCATTCGATCAGGGCCTCGTAGCCGGAGGCGTCGATGCGGCCCTGCTTGTTCGCTGCGACCAGGGCGCCCGTACCCAGCGGTTTGGTCAGCAGCAGGCGATCGCCCGGCCGGGCTCCGCTGTTGCGCAGCACGCGATCCGGGTGGATGCGGCCCGTGACGCTGAGCCCGAATTTCACTTCGTCGTCGCGAACGGAATGGCCGCCGCCGACCGCACAACCGGCCTCGGCGCAGGTTTCGGCTGCGCCCTGCAGGATCTCGCCCAGCACGCAGTTGGGTAGGCCCACGGGCGGATAGCCGAGCAGGTTCAGGGCCAGGAACGGGGTGCCGCCCATGGCGTAGACATCGCTGATCGAGTTGGCTGCCGCCACGCGCCCGAAGGTGTGCGGATCATCCACTACGGGCGTGATGAAATCGGCAGTCGAGACCACCGCCAGATCGTCGCGCAGAAGATGTACGGCGGCATCGTCCGCCGTCTCGAAGCCGACGAGAAGGTCAGCCGAGGTAGCAGCGCGGATCGGATCGAGAATTTCGGACAAGTCCCCCGGACTCAGCTTGGCAGCTCAGCCGGCGCTCTTGGCGAATTTCGTCAGTGCGATTCGTTGCTTCGGTGACATGTCCCCACCTCCTTCCGATTCCGTGCGGAGCCCCTACTTCCTGGCTTCGATCTTTGCCCAGCTGTCCTTCAGCGTCACGGTCCGATTGAAGACCGGGGCGCCGGGTCGGCTGTCCTCATCCCTACAAAAATAACCCTGCCGCATGAACTGGCAACGATAGTTGTCCTCGACGCTGGCCAGACCCGGTTCCAGCTTCGCGTCCTTCAGGACTTCCAGCGAGTCCGGATTCAAGTGATCCAGGAAGTGGCCGCCCTCTTCGGGGAAGGGCTCGCGGAAGAGGTTGTCGTACAGCCGGACTTCGGCGTCCACTGCGTGTTCGGCGCTGACCCAGTGCAGTGTGCCCTTGACCTTGCGGCCGTCCGGCGCGTTGCCGCCCTTCGTCTCCGGATCGTACGAGCAGCGCAATTCGACGATGTTGCCTGCGTCGTCCTTGATCACCTCGTCGCAGGTAATGAAATACGCGTGCTTCAGGCGCACCTCCTTGCCCGGCTTCAGGCGGAAGAACTTCCTCGGCGCCTCCTCGCGGAAGTCGTCCTGCTCGATGTAGATCTCGCGGGAAAACGGCACCCTTCGCGTGCCGGCCGATTCGTCCTCCGGATTGTTTACGCATTCGACCTGCTCGGTCTGCCCCTCGGGATAGTTCGTGATGACCACCTTCAGGGGGCGCAACACGGCCATTACCCGGTCGGCCGTCCGGTTCAATTCCTCGCGCAAGGACCACTTCAACAGGTCCAGATCCACCGTCGAATCCCGTTTGGCCACGCCGATGGTGTCGCAGAATCGGCGGATGGATGTGGGCGTATAGCCCAGCCGCCGCAGGCCGCAGATTGTCGGCATGCGCGGATCATCCCAGCCGGTGACGTGTCCCTCGTTGACCAACTGCAGCAGCTTCCGCTTGCTCATCACGGTGTAGGTCAGGTTCAGGCGCGCGAACTCGATCTGTCGCGGGACGTGAGGTACGGGCAGGTTCTCAATGAACCAGTCGTATAGCGGCCGGTGTACCTCGAACTCGAGCGAGCACAGCGAGTGGGTGATGCCCTCGATGGCGTCGCCCTGGCCGTGGGCGTAGTCGTACATCGGGTAGATATTCCACTTGTCGCCGGTGCGGTGGTGCTTCGCCTTGCGGATGCGATACAGCAACGGGTCGCGCATCAGCATATTCGCGTGCGCCATGTCGATCTTCGCGCGCACCGTGTAGGCGCCTTCGTCAAAGTCGCCGTTCTTCATGCCTTCCAGCAATTCGAGGCTTTCGGCGGCGGGGCGGTCGCGGTCGGGGCTGGGTCGGCCCGGCTCGGTGACGGTGCCACGGTATTCGCGAATCTCCTCGCCATTGAGCGAGCAGACGTAGGCCTTGCCCTCGCGGATCAGGTGCTGGGCCCATTCATACAGCGTGTCGAAGTAGTCGGAAGAGTGGTAGAGGCGATCTTCCCAATCGGCGCCCAGCCATTTCATGTCGCGCATGATGGCGTCGACGTACTCCTGCTCTTCCTTCTCCGGGTTCGTGTCATCGAAGCGCAGATTGAATTTGCCGCCGAACTCCTGCGCGATGCCGAAGCTGATCAGGATGGCCTTGGCGTGGCCGATGTGCAGGTAGCCGTTGGGCTCGGGAGGGAAACGTGTATGCACACGGCCCTCGTTCTTTCCCGCCGCCAGATCCTCGGTCACGAAGGTCCGGATGAAATCCAGATTTTCCGTGTTCTCGGCGGATTCCGAAGACTCCGCGCCAACGTTCGGTCCACGTTCGTCGCTCATGGCCACAGCCACCTTTATCTGGGCGCCCGATACGGCGCCGTTTGCACTGGGAAGAGGTGGATAAGCTAATGCGCCCGGGGATTCTTGTCTACCGCCGTCGCCAACTCCCATTGATCCAGCAATCCGGTTGAACTATCGTATGGGGGGCTCTCCCCAGACCGAACGCCGGATTCGGGGTCGCGGGTGCCGTGGATAGAACAACGGAGGATTCATGACCGTCACTCCGCGCAGCCTCAGCACTACTCTTTTCCAGTATATGGTGATCGTGTTCTGGGCCCTGTGCCTGGGACTCGGGCTGGCCTGGATCGTCAGCGAAGTGCGCGTGATGCGTGCCGACGCGGTGGTCGCCGAGCAGGAATATGTCGATCAGCAGAAGCACGAGGTGCAGGTGTTGATCAACCGGCTCGTCAACGATATCAACGGTGAGATCGACCGGAGTCGGGCGACCCAGGAAAAAGAGCTGCAGCAAAGGGTCGATCAAGCCACGGCGCTGGCAACGCATTTTTGGGAGGCGCAAAAGGGTACGAGGCCTCGCGCGCACATCATCAACAGCATCCGCGAAGCGTTGCGTTCCCTGAGATACGACGATGGGGCTGGCTACTATTTCATCTTCGATCTCGAGGGGCGCGAAGTGTTGAACGCGGATCACCCGGAGACCGAAGGGCAGGATATGCTCTCGCGCCAGGACCCGGAGGGACGATTGGTCGTTCCCGAGATTCTCGATCTGGTCGCTCAGCAGGGGGAGGGAATCTACCGGTACTTGTGGAGCAAACCGAATTCGGATGGTACCCACCACGCCAAGACATCCTACTTCCGCCTCTTCGAACCGCTCGGTCTGGTTATCGGCACGGGTCTCTATGATGAGGATTTCACGCGAGGGCTGCAGGCTTCGGTCCTGGACCGGGTGCGGCAAATTCGTTTCGGGGACAATGGCTACGTCTTCGTGAATTCCTATGACGGGCACGCCCTGGTGATTCGATCGGATCGATTCGCCGCCGGCGATGATATCTGGGAGCTGGAGGATCCGACCGGATTGAAGGTGATCCAGGAGGAGCGACGTGCCGTTGCTCATCCCGAAGGCGACTTCATCTACTACCACTGGTCGGAGCCGGGGCGGTCCGAGCCGGTGGAGAAAGCGTCCTTCATCCAGGGCATCGAACGCTGGCAGTGGATGATCGGAGCGGGGGTCCATCTCCAGGATCTGGAAACGGTGCTTGCCCAGCGACGCAAGGCGGCCCAGGGCGTAATCGTGCGCGCGGTGTTGCAGATCCTGATCGCCTTCGCCGCCGCACTGCTACTGTCGACGTTCCTGGCTCGCCGTTTCTCGCGCCGAATTCGCAAGGACCTCGACACGCTCGGCACCGCTTTCGAGAAGGCGGTTGCCGATCACCAGGAAATTGATTCGTCCGGTCTGGGATATGTCGAATTCCGCGGCTTCGCCGGCTCGATGAACGAGATGATCGCCGAACGTCGCAGTATCGAAGCCGACCTGTTGAAGGCGCGCAATCTCGAATCCATCGGTGTGTTGGCCGGTGGTATTGCGCACGATTTCAACAACCTGCTGACGGCGATTCTGGGCAATATCTCCCTGGCGCGCGAGGATCTGGCTGAGCTGCCGGAAACCGATGCCCTGTTGTCGCGGGCCGAAGGCGTGTCGCATCGCGCGCGCGATCTGTCGCAGCAATTGCTCGCCTTCGCCCGGGGCGGCGCCCCGGTGCGCAGCCTGGAGGATCTCAGTGAGATCCTGCGCGAGACCGCCACCTTCTCGCTGCTGGGCTCGAACGTGGAATTGAATTTCGTGCTGCCGGACGAGATGTACCGGGCCGAAGTGGACGCGGGACAGTTTTCGCAGCTGGTCAGCAATCTGACGCTGAATGCCAGCCAGGCCATGCCCGGCGGGGGAACGCTGACGATCATCGCCCGCAACCGCGATCTCAGTGAAGGAAACGGCCTGAAGCTGCCGCCGGGCGCCTACGTGGCGCTTGAATTTCGTGACACCGGCGTCGGCATCCCGACCGAAGATCTGGATCGTATTTTCGACCCCTATTTCACGACTCGGCGGGAGGGCACGGGACTGGGCCTTTCTTCGGTGTATGCCATCGTCAAGAACCATGGTGGCGCGATTCATGTCGAAACCGATCCGGGCCATGGAACGGTCTTTCGTCTGTGGATTCCCGCGCGGCCGGGCGCCCAGCCTCTTGAAACGATTCAACGGCGGACGGAGGGGCCGCTTCCCCAACGCGTGCTGCTGATGGAAGACGACGAATCCGTCGCGGCGGTGGGTGTGCGAATGCTCGAACATATCGGTTGCGAAGCCGAGTTGGCGGAGAATGGTGAGCAGGCGCTGGCCATGTACGAGCGCGAAAAATCGGCCGGGCACGGCTTCGACGTCGTGATCATGGATCTGACGATTCGCGGCGGGATGGGCGGACAAGAGGCCGTGGGCGAATTGCTGCAGTGTGATCCGGATGCCTGTGTGATCGTCAGTTCGGGCTATTCGAACGATCCGGTGATGTCCGACTATCGCCGGTACGGTTTCCGGGCGATGATCCGCAAGCCCTACAGTCTCGAGAATCTGCGCGACGTACTGGCGGGACTGCGCAGCTCCGACTGATCAGAACGTCATCGCGTCTCCAAATTCGAACGACCAGTCGCCGCCGATCGGACGTGCTGCCTCGAAGCGCAACTGCACGCGATCGATGTTCAGGTGGATGCCCGCTCCCCAGCTGCGCAGGGCTTTGCCGGCATCGCCACCATACCACCAGGAATCTCCCGCATCCCCGAATACATGCAGGCCCACGCCGGCCAGATCGCCCTGTGGCGAGATTCGCATCATCGTGATCGGCAGCCGATACTCGACGCTCAACAGATAGCCCTCGTCGCCTTCGCGCACGGCCGGGTCGTGGCCGCGCACCGTCTGGGCTCCTCCCAGGAACAGAAGATTGTCCAGGTGCGAGGGCCCCGAAACCGTTCGTCCCCAAGCGCGGACCGCGAGCAGGTGGTTGCCTCGGGGCAGCGGCACCCAGCCGCGCAGATCGAGCGTGCTCTGTGTATAGGGATGGAAGTCCGAACCACCCCAGCGTACGACCGCTGCCTCGGCAAAAACGCCGCGGCTGGGATAGTAGGGATTCGTGCGGTGATCGATGCCAACGGCAAGCCGGGGAGCCAGCCAGGTCCGGGTTCCGTCCTGGAATAGGTCCCATCCCGGAGCAGCACCGCCTCGGTCGGGCGCTTTCCAGGAGAAGGAATCGCGCATCTGGAAGGCCGCTCCGACCAGCCCCGCGTCGACGAAGAACGGGTGCTTTGCATCCCATTTCAGCCCCAGTTCCAGCTGGGTCTTGCGATAGCGGAAGGGGCGGTAGACGAATCTGGCCTGTTCGGCGGATCCGCCCACCCGGGCAGTCAATCGGCGCTGGCCGAGGAACCAGGGCCGCGTCCAGCTCAGCCGGGCTCGTTGCAGGTAGAGAGCCACCAGTTCGGCTCTCAGTATCTCTCCCTGCCCGCGCAGATTTCGGTTCTCGGCATAGGCCCCGAACAGGTATTTGTGGCGTTGGCTATACCGGGCCCACGGTCCCCAGCCGACGGTGTCGTCTTCTTCGACGGTAACGATCAGGATCACCGCGCCGGGTTCGAAATCATCGGATTCCATGTCCACATAGGCGAAGCAGCCCAGATCCTCGAGGTGGTCCCAGGCCGAGTCCAGGCGATCGCGCGACAACGGCTCTCCGATCGGAAGGCTGAGTTCTCGCAGGATGTACTGGGTGTCGGTGCGGGAGTTGCCCTCGATCCGGATCTCGGCCAGTATGGGATCCGCGAGCGCGGCGTCACCGTCGCCAAAGACGGCCCGGGCCGGTGCGGATGCGAGCAGGCCGACTGCCAGCATCAGGGCAGGGAGCAGATATCGGTAGGTGAGCGGAACACGGCTCATCGACAGGACTTTCGCGGGGGTTTGTCCGGATCGTTCCGGGTGGCGCGGTCAACCTGTCATCAATTATGGACCAACTGACCGAATTGTCCAGCCCTCGCGCTCTCGTCCGGTTCGATCGGCGGGTCGGCGGTATAGGCGGCGATCTGGTGGCAGCACAGGCCATATTCGGCCAGCAGTTCGGAGACCTGTTCATGGTCCAGATTCGTCAGACGGGTCTGTACTTCGGTTTCGCTCCGGTCGGCACAAGGCTCGAACAACCCTTCCAGAGCGCGGCGGGTGGCGGCATCTACGGCATTGCGCAGTGATTGCTCGTCCCAGGCGGTGGTGCCGGCCAGGAAGGTTTCGTAGAAGCGAGTGGGCCCGTCGATCGACAGCTGGCAGTGGCCGATCACGCCGGACTCGGGAAGGCCCTGCCCGCGGATCGGATCCAGTTTGGTCCAGCGCAGCCCGAGATCCTGGTCCGCAGCCAGGAACACGAGACACGAAGAGGTCGGAACCTGTCGATGGCCATTGCCGATTTCCAGGATATGACCGCCGTCCAGATACACGGCCTGCAAACGGTTCTCGCCGATGAGCAAAGCCATCTGGCCCGGCTCGAGTGTGACCATCACCCGGCGGCCGCGCAGGAAACCCAGGTCCAGCGGACCTTGCACCAGCCCGCTCTGGCGGTCGACCGACCACTCCAGAATCTGGTTCCCGTCAGCGATTGCGCCCCACTGCCTGCCGGTGGTCAGTCCCGGTTGTTCTTCGCGTCGGCGTGTCATACGGCTTCCCTTCCTGGCCAGGAAAATTCCGATTCCCATCCTAGTCCCAATAGATAGTTTCGCTCTTCTGCCATCTCACTAAAGGAAGATAGATCGCGGCTCAGGTTTTCGGCCTCGGTCTGGAACCAATGATCGGCCGTGGCGCCGGCCTCGAGGTGGTGCACCATCTCGGTCGCATTCTCGATGACGAGGATCAGGCGCACGTCGATTTCCTCGAGTTCGTGGATCGTGTTGTCGCAATTGCCGACCAGGCAGACATCGCCCTCACGGTCCAGACGGCGGAAGATCAGACCGATCCGCTCGATCAGCGCGTCGACCTTGCTCTCTTCCTCGGCGCTCATCAACTGGGCCCGCTTTTCGGCCACGCGCAGCAGATGATCGCCGCAGTCCTTCAGCATCACGCCCAGTGCACGGCGGAAGGTCCGCTCGGCGTCGGCCGCCTGTTCGTCGCTGCGGTAGCTGTCGTAGCTGGGCATTTTTTCCATGAGGGCGGTCATTGCGTTGATGCTGATGCGAGCTGAGGAAATCATAGGTCGGTCTCCGGTGCTGGGCTGATCGTGTCGCTCTCGGATTCGGGGGCCGGAATTGCGGCTTGCCCGATGGGTGTCCTTCCGGCCAGGAAACGGCAAGGAGCGTTCCAGTCGAACCGGGAACCACGCCCTATCGGCCTGGGGCGTTTGAAACGACGAAAAGGCAACCGGTTACAGTTTCGGGAGGGGGAGTCGTGGCGTGGCGGGGCGTTCCGCAGCGCAAAAGGGCAGGGCAATCCGCAAGATTCCGCGAAATTCCGCATCGTTCCTGCAAAACCGGGCGGCGCAGAACGCTCCGCCCGGTCGGGGGTCCGTTCCCGGGTGGGGCCCCGGTTCAGCTCATCGGAGTCCAGCGGGTGACGGGATTGCGCAGGATTCCGATCCCCTCGACCTCTACCTCGACGACGTCACCCGGCTTGAGGAAGACCTGCGGTTCACGGAAGACACCGACGCCGCCCGGGGTGCCGGTCGAGAGGATGTCGCCCGGCAGCAGCGTAGTATTGGCGCTCGCGTGGGCGATCAACTCATCGACGGGGAAGATCAGCTGGTCGGTGTTGCTCTCCTGCATGAGCTCGCCATTCCAGCGACAGCGGATGTCCAATCCCTTCGCCAGTTCCGGCAGCTCGTCCGGCGTGACGATCCAGGGACCACACGGGCCCCCGGTGTCGATGCTCTTGCCGCGGAAGAACTGCTTGTCGGCGTACTGTGCCTCGCGGTCGGAGATGTCGTTGAAGCAGGTGT
This sequence comes from Candidatus Krumholzibacteriia bacterium, assembly GCA_024762975.1. Taxonomy (GTDB): domain Bacteria; phylum Krumholzibacteriota; class Krumholzibacteriia; order LZORAL124-64-63; family LZORAL124-64-63; genus JANTGJ01. The sequence goes on along the minus strand of JANTGJ010000059.1, from coordinate 6,210 downwards.
AACCGGCAATGTACTCGTGCGCTTTTTCGCGCGGGATGCGTCGCCCGGGCTTCCCGATCACCACGGCCAGTTCGGCTTCGGCGTCGACCTGCGTCAGCTCCTCCGGCAGTTGGATCGGGCCCCCGGGAATCTGCAGACACGAGGGCGCTTTGGAGAACAGCATCGGACGCGGGGGTAGAGGCTTGTTCTGCTCTTCGGCATGGTCGCGGTAGTTCAATCCCACGGCGATGATCTTGGAGGGTAGAATGATCGGTGTGAGCAAGGTGGCCTGGTCGATTGAAAAGTAGGGCACCGGCAGCGGGTTGCCCGCCAACCGCGCCTTCTCGACGTTGCCCAGGTCGCCCAGGTGCGAGTCATACACCGCCCGGACCTGCTCCAGCAGAGGGAACAGCGCGTGCCAATTGTCCGGCAGGGAGGGGTCCGCAGCCAGCAGATCCACTCCAACGGCTTTGCTCAGGGCCAGCCCCGGACGCAAGTCCGGCCCCTGCGTGAAATTGATGAGTCTCATGGCTGGATAGTGACAGGGCTGGCCTCGAAAGGCCAGCCCTATCCTCACCGGATTGGTCGTGGAGCGCTCGCTATTTGACCTCGATGCGCCGTGGCAGGCTCTTCTGCGACTTCGGCAGTACCAGTTGCAACTCTCCATCCACCAGTTGCGCCGAGATCTTGTCGACGTTGACCGAGTTGGACAACGAGAAGCTACGGTTGTAGACGGTATGCGAGGCACGTTCGCTGCGCAGGGTCTCGAAGTCCTCGGGCAGATCCAGCTTGCGCTCAGCCTTCACCATCAGGGTCTGATCCTCAAGACTGATGTCCAGGTCCTCGTTCTGTACGCCGGGCAGATCCATGACGATACGATACTCCTCGCTGCCCTCGAAGATGTCCGCGCGCGGAATGGTCGTGTACTCGCTGTTCGGAGTTCGAGTCGCCGGGAACGTGGGGCCGAAGGCGGCTTCGATCATGCGGCTCACCGGGATCATGTGGCTCATGGTATTCATTTCTGGTCCTCCTGGGTTGAGTGTGGTATTGCTTCGCCACCCGGGGGCGGCTCGTAACTACGCTTTGCCCTACCCTATACAATGGCCGTGCCCAATGAGGGAAATTGCAGTTGATATTTTATAACTGTAAAAATTACAGCAAGTTAATGGTGAAAAAAAATTTGCTGGATCGGATTGGGCTGGGGCGTTTCTTCATGGCCCTGCCATGTGTTGTATGTCAAAACGGCAGAACTGCCATGGTTCTCGGACTTCTCGTCATGACGCTGACAGCCATGGCGAAGGGAGCGGGGGCCTCCGGTCCGCTCGTTGTGGGTGAGGTTCACATCCAGACCCGCGATATCTTTTCTCCGGATGAGCTGGCCGAGGCCCGCACGCCGGTGCGTTGGCTACGTCGCGGGATGAATGGTCTGCATGTCAACACACGCCGGTACGTCTTGCGGCAGGAGATCCTGTTCCACGAGGGAGAGGATTTCAATCCCGCAGCCCTGGCCGAAACCGAACGCAACCTGCGCTCGCTGGGGTTCCTGAACGAGGTTCGCGTCGCGGCGTTGGATACGACTCCGGAAGGAAGAGTGAACATCCTGGTCAGCGCCCGGGAGTCCTGGACCCTGAACACGGCCTTGACCTACACGCGTGCCTCAGGCAACAACCAGCGCTGGAGTGCGAGCCTGTCCGATGGAAACGTGCTGGGCGCGGGATTCCTGCTCGGTGCGGGCCTCGGCTCGAATGAGCTCGGCGGCTACACGAATCTTCGGTGTTTCAAGCGCCGCCCCTTCGGTTCGAACTGGCAGTTGGGAGCCTACTACGATCAGCCTTCGGACGGCCACCGGCGAGGGTTCACGGTGGCCCGCCCCTTCTACGCGCAGGACGATCGCTGGGGCCTGGAACTCCGATTCTGGGATTATACGGCCGACTCGCGGTATTTTCTGAGCAACGCTTCCGGGGTCGGTTACGACCCATCGCGCGAGGCGAGCCTCTCGGTGGATCTGCCGCGTTCGCAAACGGGACTCGACGCTGGATTCCGGGTTCGACTCGGACGCGGGAAACCGGCGAATGCCCAGTCGCGCATCTGGCGCCTGGGCGCCGGACTCCGCATCACCGACACGGAGCACCATATCGATCAGCAGCCGCTCTGGGTCCTGTCGGACGGCCGGGTGCATGACCTGAGCTCCCTGCTGGATAGCGGTTCGCCCCTGGATCGGGAAAGCGGCCTGATCGTCTACCCATACCTGCATCTGGAAACGATGGGGCGCCGCTGGATCAAGCGTCGTTTCGTGAATGACTATGGCCCGATCGAGGACCTCACGCTCGCCTGGCGTCTGGTGTTGAGGATCGGTCCCAACGGTCGCGCGGTCGGTAGCACGGCTGGCCCCGCGGGTGAGGCTTTGCGCACCGAGGCCTACGCGGCACGCTATCTTCCGCTGCTGGGCGGCCTGGCCATCGTTCAGGGTTCCGGCATTGCGCAAACCGGCGCGCGTGACCACCGTACCCATCGATACAATGTGCTGGCCGGCTGGACCCTGGCTCGCGGCGCCGAGATGGAGCCGTGGCTGACCCGGGTTTTCGCGGAGTGGGGCCAAGGCCGCCGCCTGACGCCCTACGAAGTATTTCGGCTGGGTTTGGATCGCGGGATTCGCACCTTGGAGTTCGACGGTATGGCGGGCGACCGACTGGCCCGCTGGAACGTGGAACAGGGAAAGGTGTTCCCCTGGACCCCCTTGGGGCTGTTCAGATCCGGTGCGGCGGTGTTCTATAGTGGGGGATGCGCCTGGTTCGGGGACGAGTCCCGTGACCTGGCGGATGCGCGGCACGAATTGGGTGTCGGAATGCGCTTCGGCCCGGTTCGATCCTCGCACGCGCAAACCACGCGGATCGATCTGACCTGGAATGCCCGGGGATTGGGCTCGGGGCCGGTTCTGACCACGACGACGCGCGGTACATTCTAGCAGGACCTTTCGGCCCGGGGAGACGACGGTGGGTGCGACCCGCAGCGTAGCCAAGAACACGATGCTGCTGACGATCGGCCTGCTCTCAGGCCGGGCCCTCGGCGTACTCGTATTCAAGAAGATGACGCCGATCCTCGGTCCTTCGGGGATGGGCGTCTGGGGCGCCGCCGTAGATCTGACGGCGATCCTGCAGATCATCACCAACTTCGGCCTCGGCACCCTGCTGACGCGCGAGATCACGCGCGCCCGGGGAATGACCCTGCCCCTGTTGTGGTCGACCCTGAAGATCCGCTGGGCTCTGGGCGTGGTCTGCTATGTGTTCGCCGCAGGCTTCGTGTACGCCTCCGGCTACTCCGAGTTCGCGCGCACGGTGGCGATGCTGGCTGCCATCGCGATCTTTGTCGAGTCGACCAGCATGGCCTGCGATTCGGTGCTGCAGGCGCACGAAAAGGTGCAGTACCAGTCCCTCGGGCAGATCGTTTCGGCCGTCGTCTACTTCGTGCTGGGCTGGTGGTGGCTCGAGGCCGGCTATGGTCTGATGGGCATCATCTGGGCCAATCTGGCCAGCCGCCTGGTACGCCTGTTGGTCATGGCGCCACTGATGTTCTGGAAAACCGGTCCCTGGCGCTGGCACGATCCGGACGCGAATCTCGAACCACCGACGATCCGCTGGCTGATGAAACTCGGCTTGCCGATCTTCCTGTCCAGCACCTTCGGAATCCTGTACAACAAGGTCGATACCCTGATGTTGAAAAACATGCTGGGCGAGTCGGTCACAGGCATCTACGTGCTCGGCCACCGGGCGCTGGACATCATGATGATCCTCCCGGGCCTGTTCGGAACGGCCTTGTTTCCCGCCATGGCCCGCTATGGTCAACAGGACGCGCAGGATACCGTTCGCCTGGGGGAACGCGCCCTGCGCTTCATGATGGTGGTGATGATGCCGCTGACGCTTTTCCTGACTTTTACGGCCCGACCGATCGTCCAGTGGTTCGATCCCAGCCCCGCCTTTGCCGACTCGATCCCCGTGTTGCAGATCGTGATCTGGGGACTCCCGCTGTACGCCGCGACCATTGTCGTCAATCGCCTGCTGATTACGGCGGACCGCCAGAATGTTTTCGTGACGATCGCCTTGGTGGCGATGATCGCCAATGTGTCGTTGAACGCTTTCCTGATCCCGCAGTACAGCTACTTCGGCGCTTCGTGGGCGACGATCGTTGCCGTGGTGGTCAGCTTCTGGCTCCACTTCCACTACCTGGCCGGAACGCAATACCGTGTGGTTTTGACCCGAGCGCTCGGTGGGCCGCCGCTGGCCACGATTGTGGCCTGGTTCGCGACCGTCGGGCTGGTACGCCTGGCCTGGCCGGCGTGGGGCATTCACTGGACGGGGCTGCCCCTGGATGCCGGTTGGGTGCCTTTCCTGGTCAGTGCCGGAATGACGGCGGTGCTCTACCTGGCAACCGTCTTCGCACTGCGCATCGTGAAAGTGAACGATCTGGAGTTGTTGAAGGATCTGGTCCGCCGCTGATCTTGCGGGCGGCGGCTCTTTCTTTCGCCTGGGTTTCGCGTCGGGCTCAACTCCCGCCTTGATTTCCCCCCGCCCGGTCGTGTTGAATACCCGGCAAGCTCATTTGCCGCTCAACCCGAGAGGATCGCATGGAGTTCCTGAGTAGTTTCGCATCCAACCTGTCCGGCGTGGTCTGGGGCTGGCCGGACGTTTTCCCGGTCATGGTCGCCGCCCTGCTCGTGACCGGACTGTTCACGACGGTTTCCTTGCGCTTTATCCAGCTGCGTCGGCTGAAGCACAGCCTGGATGTTCTTCGCGGCAAATACGACGATCCCACTCATGACGGCGACCTCAGCCATTTTCAGGCGCTGACCACGGCCCTGTCCGCCACGGTCGGCATCGGCAACATCGCCGGTGTGGCGACGGCGCTGCACTATGGTGGTCCGGGCGCCCTGTTCTGGATGTGGGTCACGGCCGTTTTTGGAATGGCTCTGAAATATGCCGAGTGCACATTGGCCATCAAGTATCGCCAGATCCTGCCCGATGGCAGCGTCGCCGGCGGGCCGATGTACTACATCGAAAAGGGCCTGGGCAAAAGTTGGAAACCGCTGGCTGTCACTTTCGCCGTATGCGCCGTGATCTCCAGTTTCGGTTCGGGCAACTCGATCCAGTCGTTCACCGTCGCGGATCAGTTGCGCAGTGACCTGGGAATCCCGACCTGGATTACCGGCCTGGTCTCGGCTTCGCTGGTGGCGATGGTCATCCTCGGCGGAATCAAGCGCATCGGAGCGGTGACCAGCAAGCTGGTGCCCTACATGGCGGTCATCTACGTCGTCAGTGGCCTTGCGATTCTGCTGCTGCACCTGGGATCGCTGCCGGGTGTGATTTCCTCCATTTTCGTATCGGCCTTCCAGCCGGCGGCCCAGATCGGCGGCTTCGCCGGAGGCACGTTCATCTTCATGCTCACCTGGGGCGTGAAACGCGGTTTGTTCTCGAACGAGTCCGGGCAGGGATCGGCTCCGATCGCCCATGCCGCGGCCAAGACCGATGAGCCGGTGCGCGAAGGTGTCGTGGCGATGATGGGCCCGTTGATCGATACGCTGATCATCTGCTCGATCACGGGGCTGGTCATCCTGGCGACCGGTGCGTGGAACGAGAAGATGGCCGACGAGGTGCCCGTCAACGCGCAGTCGGCGCTGACGGTCATCGAACAGAACGCAGAGATTCTGACCAATGGCCGGCTCGCGGACGAGGTGCGGTACACCGGAGACGTGCAACTGGTGGACGGCCGTCCTCAGGACGTGTTCGTGGTGCGCAACCATTCGCTGGTCGATATGCCGGTCTTCCGGGACGACGGTGCCGCGTATGGCGGAACGCTACGGGTGGTCGATGGTGAGATCAGTACCGAGGGGATGCCGGGCCTGATGCTGACCGGCGAGATGGCCCAGAACGGCTCGCCACTGACGGCGATGGCCTTCCAGCGCGGGCTGTCCCGCTTCGGCAACTGGGGCCACCTGTTGATCACGCTCAGTGTTGTGCTGTTCGGCATTTCCACGGCGATCAGTTGGAGCTACTACGGAGACCGGGCGGTCGTCTATCTCCTGGGAACGAAGTACGTTCTCCCCTACAAGATCGTCTTCTGCGGGATGAACTTCCTGGGGGCGATTTTCTCACTTGAAATCGTCTGGAACTTTGGGGACAGTGCCTTGGGATTGATGTCCCTGCCGAACCTGATCGCCTTGATCTTCCTGGCTAGGAA
>JANTGJ010000058.1 GCA_024762975.1 Candidatus Krumholzibacteriia bacterium | reverse complement strand
CGTCTGCACCTTGCCTTGGTGCCGGCGAACCAGTTCGTCGAACGCCCGCAGGTCGCCTGGCGGAGCGCTGACAGCTGCAGCCACGAGTTTCGCGTCGGTCTCGGACATGTCTCTCCTTGGACACGGTTCGGTGCCAAAAGTCACACGCCCATATTACGCCGTGCGGCGGAAAAAAAAACCTCCGGAAATGTGACTTTCGAAATCGGGTCGTGTCAGAAGGCCGTTCAAAGGAAATCGAGCCTTGCCGCTTCCGGTCGCCCCGGAGCGGTGAAACTTCTGGTTCAACAAGGGGATACGATCATGAAAACGACGATCATGCTGATGTTGGTGCTGTTGGCGATGAGTCTGGCGACCGTTGCGATGGCTGCCGACAAGACCGGCTCCGATGAGGGCCGGCCGCTCTTCTCGCTCACTCCGTACGTGGGTATGGGCCTCTGGTCCGATGACACCGGGTTGGATAATTCCCTGATCTTCGGTGGTCGCGGCGCCTGGCATATGACCAAGCGTTTCGCGCTCGAAGGCCACTACGGCATGTCTTCGGCCGATGATTCCGATACCGGGATCAATGTGGATCTGAAGCACTACGGCGCCGATCTGGTCTTCGACCTGATGCCCGACGCCCGCATCGTGCCCTACCTGACCGCTGGCTGGTCGCAGATCGACTTTGACGCCGATGGTTCGGCAACGACCGATGTCCTGAACGGCCCCGGCGCCGGCCTGGGTCTGAAGACCCGCTTGTGGGGCAACAGCGCCACCAACGGACTGTTGCGCTTCGACGTGCGGGACGTGATGTCGAATCTGACCTCCCGTTTTCCCAACAACGGCGACCTGACCCACAACTTCATCGCCACGGCCGGCCTGCAATTCTCCTTCGGCAAGAGCTCGAAGGATACCGACGGTGATGGCGTGCGGGACAAGAACGACCGTTGCGACAACACGCCGATGGGCGCCGTGGTCGACGCGACCGGCTGCCCGCTCGATAGCGATGGCGACGGCATCTTCGACGGTCTGGACGAGTGCAACGACACGCCGGCCGGAGCCCGCTCCGACGCCACGGGCTGTGCGCAGGACAGTGACGGCGATGGTGTGCTGGATGGTCTGGACCGTTGCGAGGGAACGGATCCGAAGTGGGCCGTCGACGAAAACGGCTGCCCGATGGAGGTTGTCAAGACCCAGGTCGTGCCCTTCGAGACCGATCAGGTGACGGACCAACGGATTCGCTTCGATGTCGATTCGACCGACATTCGCCTGTCCGAGAACGCCCGGGTGAACGCCCTGGCCAGCATCCTGGTCCAGTGGACAGACCTGCGTCTGGAGATCGTCGGGCACGCCGACGATACCGGCAGTGCCGCCCACAACCAGGATCTGAGCGAGCGCCGCGCCGCAATCGTACGTCAGGCCATCCTGGACGCCGCCGGTTCGATCGACGGCAGCCGCATCACGACCGTCGGCAGGGGCGAGACCCAGCCGATGAGCGCGAACGATACCGAGAGCGGCCGTCAGGCGAACCGTCGCGTCGAGTTCAAGGTCCTGAACGCGGGCGAACTGAGCCACGAGGTCGAGATTCGGGAGCTGATGGAGCGGTAGTCTGCGCGGCCGCTGCACCGATGGTTTGCATCCAGCTTCCGGAGGCCGTCTCCTCTTCGGGGGAGGCGGCCGCAATCAAATGAAGGATTTCGCAAGAGGGCTGCTCCGGCGGCCGGTACCATGGACAGGGAGAGAGAGAAATGAACCTCGAGAACATCATGACCAACCTGACGGAGTTCGCGACCACCTATGGACTGAAGGTGATCGGTGCGATTCTCGTACTGATCATCGGTCGCATCGTAGCGAACGTCGCGCGTGGCATCGTGCGGCGTTTGAACGAAAAATCCAAGACCGACCCGACGGTCGGGAATTTCCTGCAGAACATGGTCTACTACCTGGTGATGACTTTCGCCGTCCTGGCTGCCCTGGGGAACTTCGGCGTCGAGACCGCATCCATCGTCGCGGTGCTGGGCGCTGCCGGCTTCGCCATCGGCTTCGCCATGCAGGGATCGCTGGCCAATTTCGCGGCCGGTGTCATGCTGCTGATCTTCCGTCCGTTCAGGCTGGGCGACTTTGTCGAGGCCGGAGGCGCAACCGGTACGGTCAAGGACATGTCGCTGTTCACGACCGTGATCAACACGCCGGACAATCGGCGCATCATCGTGCCCAACGGCAAGATCTTCGGCGACACGATCACGAATGTATCTGCCGAGGACACGCGTCGCGTGGATATGATGGTCGGCATCGGCTACGGTTCGGACATCGAGAAGGCCAAGCAGACGATTCTGCAGGTCCTCAGCGGCTACGGTGAGGTCCTGACCGATCCCGGTGTGCAGGTCGAAGTGGCCGAATTGGCTGATTGCAGTGTGAACCTGGTCGTACGCCCGTGGGTGAAGAAGGCGGACTATTGGACAGTGAACTTCCGCTTCCAGCGCGACATCAAGGAAGCGTTCGATCACGAAGGTATCGAGATCCCGTTCCCGCAAACGGTGATCCACCAGGCCGCGATGGCTGCCGAGGCCTAGATTCGACTCTCGCCCGGTGCTTTCGACGAAGAGAGGCGGTTCCTACGCGGAGCCGCCTCTCGGTCGTTGGCCGGTGTCGAAGTGATGGCGGTTGTGGCGAAATCCTAGTAAGGTGATAGGATTCCAGTCAACGTCATCCATTCGAACGTGTCCGGCCGCCGGGGGAATCTATGAAGGGCGAGATGATCGGCCCGTATCAAGTAGGGGGATTGATCGGGAAGGGCGGCATGGGCGAAGTCTATCGCGCCCGGGATACGAGTCTGGACCGGGAAGTGGCCCTCAAGGTCCTGCCCGGTGACCTGGCGTCCGACCCCGAGCGATTGGCGCGCTTCGAACGGGGAAAGGACTAGAACGATGGCTTGGAAACTCATCGGCAACATCGCCGGCAAGCCTGTCGAGCACGAGCTCGAGGACGGCGTGCATCTGATCGGCCGTGCGGACGATGCGGCTCTGCAACTGAGCGAGCCCAGTGTTTCGCGGCACCACGCCGAGATCCGCGTGGTCGGGACCCAGGTGACGGTGCGCGACCTCGGCAGTCACAACGGCACCAAGCTGAATGCGATCCGACTGGGCGACTCGGCCTCGGATCTGCGACCGGGCGATCTGTTGGAGGTCGCCCATGTCGGTTTGCGGGTCGAGGGACCGGGTGCGAATGCGGCGCTCGGCCTGGATATCACGATGCTGGACAACTCCGGCACTCTGGCGCCGAACGCGGAAATCAGCTGGGATGAGTTTCAGACCGGCAGCCACGGCGAGGATGCCGAGGAAATGGGGGTTACCGGGCGACAGAGGCGTGCGCAGCTCTTCCGCGTGCTGGCGGAGGCCGGTGCGCTGCTGACGACGGGCAACGAGCCCGAAGAACTCTTCGACCCGATCCTGGATCTGGTCGACACGGCGATGGATCCGGAGCGCACCCTGCTGATGCTGATCGAAGGCGATCCGGCCGAGCCGGTGATCAAGGCCTCGCGGGTCAAGGGCGGCGCAGCGGCCGGCAACCTGGCGTTGAGCCGGACGATGATGAAGCAGGTCGTGGAAGAGAAGAAATCCTTCCTGACGTCCGATGCGATGAACGACAGCGGCGACGGAATGATGAGCATGATTTCGCAGGGCATTCGGTCGGCAGTGGCCGTGCCGTTGTTCGACAACGAGAATGTGATCGGCCTGCTTTACGCCGACGATTCCAGCGGGGGAGTGCGTTTCGACCGGGATGGCCTGGCCGCCTTCACCCTGCTGGCCAACGTCATCGCCGTGATCCTGACCCATGCCCGTCTGCACGCCCTGGAAGAGGAAAAAAGGCGCCAGGACGCCGAACTCTCGGCCGCGAGCGACATCCTCGAGAATATCATTCCCGCGCAGTTACCCGAGTGTGCCGGTTTCGAGACCTTCGCGCGCATCGAGCCCTGCTACGAGGTCGGTGGCGATCTCTATGACGCAGTCCACACCTCCGATGGCCGCTATGCCTTTCTGGTCGGGGACGTCGCCGGCAAGGGAATGGGAGCGGCGTTGCTGGTTTCGCACATCCTGTCGTGGGCACGCTTCATGATCGAAGAGGGCTGGCAGCCGCTGGAGATCGTCCAACGGTTGAATAATCAGACCTGCCGGATCACTGATCATCTGCGCTTTGCCACCTTTTTCCTGGGGATACTGGATCCGGCCACCGGCCGCATCGAATACGTCAATGCAGGACACAACCCACCCTTGATCATTCGGGCCGATGGCACGGTGGAGAATTGCCCGGCGACCGGTATGCCCATCGGCGTCCTGGAGGATTCTCCCTATCGGTCGTCCGAGCTTCAGCTGGATTCCGCCGATGTGCTGGCCCTGTTCAGTGATGGCATCCCGGAGACCCAGAAAATCGACGACGAGGACGAGTTCGGGGACGAGCGTTTCGAGAAATTTCTGGTCGAGGAACGAACTGCCGAAATGCCGGGAATCTTCGACCGCATGCAGCAGGAACTGGCGGACTATCGCCAGGACGCCGAAGTGGGAGACGACGTCACTCTGATGCTGCTGCGGCGGATGGCCGACGCGCCGGGGGACGATTCCGTTGCGGATGGAAAAATGGACAGAACAGATCGCTAAGACTCGCGAAACAGGGCGCAAGCCGGGGGGAAGACATGACCAATTCGCAGAATCATCCACCAGAGGATGAAGGGATTCCCAACGATTCGGAATCGTCGCCCTCTTCCTCCCTGGACCAGACGGTGGACACGCCGGCGGATGCCACCGTTGGCATGGCCGCCGGTAATAACCGTCCGAGTCCGGCCGATTTCGTCGGCGAAGGACCAGGCGATGTGATCGGCAGCTATCGGCTCGTACGCGTGCTTGGCGAGGGCGGCTTCGGCGCCGTCTACGAAGCGGTGCAATCCGAGCCGGTGCGGCGGCGGGTCGCGTTGAAGATCATCAAACTGGGTATGGATACGAAAGAGGTCATCGGCCGCTTCGCCATCGAGAAGCAGGCCCTGGCCCTGATGGACCATCCGGGGATCGCCAAGGTATTCGATGCCGGTTCCACGGACGCCGGACGCCCCTATTTCGTGATGGAACTGGTCAAGGGCATTCCCGTGACCGAATACTGCGATCGCAAGCGCCTCGGGACCCGGGAGCGACTTCATCTGTTCATGGAGATTTGCGCTGCCGTGCAGCACGCTCACCAGAAAGGTGTGATCCATCGCGATCTGAAACCCTCGAATGTGCTGGTCTCCGACGCAGAGGGCCGGCCCACACCGAAGGTCATCGATTTCGGAATCGCCAAGGCGACCAGTGCCCACCTGACCGAGAAGACCATGTTCACCCGGGAAGCGCAGTTCATCGGGACTCCGACCTACATGAGTCCCGAGCAGGCCGGCGTGACGGCCCTGGACGTGGATACACGCAGTGATATCTACTCCCTCGGTGTTTTGCTCTACGAGATGCTCACCGGCGCCACACCCTTCCAGGCCGATGATCTGCGCAGCGCGGGCTTTGCCGAGATCCAGCGCATTATTCGGGAAGAGGAACCGCCGTGGCCCAGCACCCGCGCCCGTCGCCTGGGTGAAAGTCTGACGCAGACCGCCGAACGCCGGCGCCTGCGCGGCCCGCAGCTGATCAAGAAGCTACGCGGTGAGCTGGACTGGATCGTCATGAAGTGCCTGGAGAAGGACCGCACCCGGCGCTACGAAACGGCCAACGGTCTGGCTCGCGATGTCGAGCGCTACCTGGGCAAGGAACCGGTCGCGGCCTCGCCGCCGAGTCGTACCTACCGCCTGAAGAAACTCGTCTCCCGCAATCGGACCGTATTTGCCGCCGGCGCGGCGATGGTCGTGTTGCTGGCGGCCGGCGCGGTCGGCACCTCGATCGGCCTGGTCCGGGCCAAGGCAGCCGAGCGTGAGGCGGTCCGCGAGGCGACCAAGTCCGACCAGGTGGCGCGCTTCCTGACCGACATGCTCGCGGGCGTGGGACCCTCCGCCGCGCGCGGTCGCGATACCGAAATGCTCGAAGAGATCCTGCAGGAAACGGACGAGAACATCGCCGTGGAACTGAAGGGCCAACCCGAAGTGGAGGGCGAGATCCGTTCGCACCTGGGCCAGACCTACTTCGAACTGGGCCAGTATGACAAGGCTATCGAACAGTACGATCTCGCACGCGACCTGCTGATCGAGGCCCACGGCGAACTGAATGGCGATGTCGCACGGCAGTACAGCAACCTGGGGCTGGTCTACGAGGCGCAACAGATGCTGCCGGAGTCCGAGCAGAACCACCGCAAGGCGCTGGAGCTGCGGCGCCAGATCTATGGCAACGAGAACGATGACACGGCGATGAACCTGGTGAACCTGGGTAATCTGATGGTCAGCTGGGACCGTTATGCGGAAGCCGAACCGCTGTTGCTGGAGGGGCTGGACCTGCTGCGCAAGGTGCACGGCGACGAGAACGAGAACGTCGCCATCTGCCTGAATAGTCTGGGCAACCTGATGCAGCACCTGGGGCGTTACAACGAAGCCGGTCCGTACTACGAAGACGCATTGCGCATCCACCGCGCGGTCCTGGGCGATGACCACCCCTACGTGCTGACCGACATGACCAATATCGGCTGGTTGATGCTCAACACCGGTCGGACTCAGGAAGCGGCTGATCGATTCGGCGAGACCGTCGAGCTGTCGCGCGTCATCTACGGCGAGGCGCACCCGAATCTGATCCATTCCCTGAAGGCGCACGCGCGGGCCCTGCAGCGATTGGACCAACTGGAAGAGGCCGAAGCCGTGTTCCAGGAGGCTCTGGCCATGGCCGAGGAAGTCTATGGACCGGATCATCCCTCCACGGCCGACGTCCTGAACGACTACGCCACCTGCTTGACGGATATGGACCGTAACGACGAGGCCGATGCCATGAATCAGCGCGTCCTGGCGATCCAGACGGCCACACTGGGCCCGGATCATCCCAGCACGCTTCTGACCCGGATCAACATCGCCTATGGCGTCTACAGCCGCGGTGAGTTTCTGCGCGCGATCAAGTTGTACGAGGATGTGATCGGCCTCTACGCCGAGGTCTACGGCGAGCGCACGGCCAAGACGGCCAGCGCTCGCGTGAACATGGCCCGCGCCCTGCGCGACGGCGGACGTCTCGAGGAGGCGGCCGACCAACTGCTGCTGGCCCGCGAGATTCGTCGCGAGGTCCTGGGCGAGGGTCATCTGATGGTCGGTGTTGCCGATCACGATCTGAGCCTGACGCGTTACTTCCAGGGGCATCTGCCCGAGGCGCTCGATCTGGCAGGGCAGGCCTACGATATCTACCTGGCCGAGGTCGATACGACGCATCATGTGATGGGGACCATCCTCAGCGTCATGGCCCGTGCGGATCTGGATCTGGGAGAGTACGAGCGCGCCGAACGCAGGCTGGTTCGCGGCCGCCGCCTCTACGCATCTGCGCGCGGCGAGGATCATACGCGCCTGGTCGACTTCGATGTGCAGCTGGCCCGTGCCTACAGCGAGTTGGGCGAACTGGAGAAGGCTGCCGAATATTCCGAAAGGGTACTGCCGCGGCTGGAGGACGTCGGCCCGAAAAAGCGTGCATTGCTGCAACTGGATCTGGGCCGCGTCGCGATCCTTGCCGGTCGCTTCGCCGATGCCGAACGCATGCTGCTGAGTACCTACGAGGTCTATCACGACGAATTCGGCGACTCCCATCATCTGGTCCGACGTACCGTCCAGGAGCTGTTGGATCTGTACGGGGCCTGGTCCGACGCGGGCGATGCCAGGGCAAGCGATGAACTGAGGAAGTGGCAAGCGGTCGCGAACGGCGGATGATCACCGCGGGGACTGCGCCCTTCTATCGGAGGGCGAATTCGGATGATTTGAACATTCTCATCCTGCTGATTGAGCGGTCCAATCGGACCCGGGTTGGCAGGACCACGGATTTCCATCTAGCGTAATTGGATCGTATGGGCGTACCGGATCCGGCCAGGGAGTAGCAATGATTCCCCACCCCCGCATGAAACCCAAGTTCGTCATCCCGCTCGAGGACAACGGGGAGCAGGTGATGCAGCGGTTGGATATGTTGCTCAAATCGGATCTTTGCCCGGCCATGGGCCAGGTTTTGAAGGAGCACGCTTACGTCGCCCTACCGCGCGACCGCCGCTCATTCCTCTCGCCCTATCTGAATCTGAGTGTGCGCGAGAATCGGGCGGGAGAGAAGATCCTGGTCGGCCGCTTCAGCCCACATCCGCATGTCTGGACCGGATTCATGGCCACCTATGGTGCGATCGGTTTTGCCGGGTTGGGAGGTCTGGTTTACGGATGGGCGCAAACCCTGATTGGACAGCCGGGTACGCTGATGTGGGCATTTCCTGTCTCGCTGGCCCTGATCGCCTTCGTCTGGGGGGCCGCGGTCATCGGCCAGGGCCTCAGTGCGGACGAGATGTACCTGTTGCGCCGAGTGGTCGATCGAGCCGCCGGCACCTTCGATGACTCCTCGAACCCCGCTTCTCGTCCGGGGAATGGTTCTTCCTGACGCAGTGAAAATGGACTCACTGAATCTGTTAACGTGAAGAAGTTGCACAAGTTGTTTAAATCATAGAAAAAAGATGGGAAATGTACTGTTCAATCCTTCCGTCTTCGTTTAAAATGAAATTCATTATCACTCTGGTTTCATTGTTGGCGAGGGGGAGAGATGTCCGTGAACCATCGGATGCGGCACCTACGAACGAGCGGAAAGGCCTTTCGGGGCGTTTTCCTGGTTTTTTCCATCTGGGCGATGAGTCTGCCGATCGCGGCGGCCAGCGAGGAATCGCCGGAGGTCGCAACCATCTCGGCCGCGACGGCTGAAGAGCAAGGCATCGCGGCATTCGAAGAGCACCTTGGGGAGATCGTACCTGGCGATATCCTGCTGCGCGACGAGCACGGCAAAGAGGTTGTTCTGGCTGATTTCATCGACAAGCCGACGATCCTGAACTTCGTCTATTTCGAGTGCCCCGGCATCTGCACGCCATTGCTGAACGAGATCGCCGACATCCTCGGCAAGAGCGGTCTGGATCCGAACGAGGTTCCCTTCCAGATCCTGACCGTCAGCTTCGAGCCCAAGGACACTCCCGAGATGGCGCTGGCCAAGCGCAATAACTATCTCAATCTGGTCGGTCGCCCGATCCCGCCCGAGACCTGGCGTTTCTTCACGACCGACGCGGAAAACATCCGGCGCTTTACCGACGCCACCGGCTTCCAGTACATGCGCGCCGGAACCGAATACACGCATCCGGGCGGCATCATGTTCCTGTCGCCGGACCGCAAGATCGTTCGCTACTTCTACGGCATTGAATTCCTGCCTTTCGATTTCCAGATGGGTGTTTACGAGGCGGCTCGTGGCAAGGTCACCCCGACCACGGCGCGCCTGCTGCGCTTCTGTTTCAGCTACGACCCGGCCGGGCGCACCTACGCGTTCAATCTGGCCCGGGTCGTCGGCACCGTGATGATCATCAGTATCATCTTCTTCCTGACGTTCCTGCTGTTCAGCACGCGCCGGCGCCGGCGCAAGGAGGCCTGATTCCATGACCGAGAGTCCTGCGGGAAGCTGGGGACGAACCGGCAGCTACCTGGACGGCCCGTCGTCACGGACGGGCCTGATGGGCTGGCTGACGACGACGGATCACAAGCGGATCGCGCTGATGTATCTGGCCGCGATGGGAGTTTTCTTCCTGGTGGGTATGACGATCGGATTGCTGATCCGGCTCGAACTGATGCAGCCGGGTGAGCAGTTCTACGGCGCGAAGACCTACAACACCTTCTTCACGCTGCACGGCGTAATCATGATTTTCCTGTTCATCGTGCCGGGGATTCCGGCCGTTTTCGGGAATTTCATCCTGCCGTTGCAGCTGGGGGCGGAGGACGTCGCCTTTCCCAAGCTGAACCTGCTGAGCTGGTACGTCTACATGGCCGGCGCGGCGATCGCGCTGACGTCGTTGTACGCCGGAGATTCGCCGCCGGATACGGGCTGGACCTTCTATGCGCCGTACAGCATCAACAGCGGTGGCTCGGTATCGTGGGCGGTGCTGGGCGCCTTCGTGCTGGGTTTCTCTTCGATCCTGACGGGCATGAATTTCATCGTGACGATCCACCGGCTGCGTGCCAAGGGCATGGGCTTCTTCCGGATGCCGCTGTTCTGCTGGGGGCTGTACGCCACCAGCTGGATCCAGGTCATCGCGACGCCGGTGGTCGGGATCACGCTGGTCCTCGTGGTGATGGAACGCTTGCTGGGGATCGGCCTGTTCGACCCATCGCTGGGTGGCGACCCGATCCTCTATCAGCACCTGTTCTGGATCTACTCGCATCCGGTCGTGTACGTGATGATCCTGCCAGCGATGGGAGTGATTTCGGATATCCTGCCGCCCTTCTGCGGCCGAACGATTTTCGGTTACCGGGCCATCGCGATTTCTTCGATGGCGATCGCGGTCGTCGGCTACGGAGTGTGGGGCCACCACATGTTTACCGTCGGTATGAGTGACACGGCCCGTTGGGTGTTCTCATTGCTGACGTTCCTGGTGGCGATCCCCACCGGAGTGAAGATCTTCAACTGGACGGCGACCCTGTACCGGGCGTCGATCGAGCTGCGCGTACCCCTGCTGTATGCGCTGGGATTCATCTTCCTGTTCTCGATCGGCGGTCTGACCGGCCTGGTCAACGGGGCGCTGTCGACCGACATCCATGTGCATGATACCGCCTTCATCGTGGGCCATTTCCATTACACGATGTTCGGCGGCGCCGGCATCGGCCTGTTTGCCGCCCTGCACTTCTGGTTCCCGAAAATGTTCGGCCGCATGTACAACGAGAAGATCGCGACCTGGGCCTGGGGCCTGATCATGGTCGGCTTCAATACGCTGTATTTCCCGATGCTGGTCCTGGGCATCATGGGCATGCCGCGCCGTTATCACGACTATCTGCCGCAATTCCAGGTGCCGCATTTCATCTCGACGGTGGGATCGTGGATCCTGGCGACGGGCATCATCCTGATGATCGTCAATCTGATCCGCAGCGCGCGCAAGGGGCGAAAGGCTCCGAACAATCCCTGGGGAGCCACCACGCTGGAATGGACGACGACGTCGCCGCCGCCGTTGCTGAACTTCGCCACGCTGCCGGAGGTCAAGACCGGGCCCTACGACTTCAGCGGCCGGAAGCCGGGACAGTCGCACGAGGAGGGCGCATCGTGAACACACACGCCGACACCATGAACGATGGGGGCGGACATGTGATGCACAAGGATCCGGAGGGCGCCAAGACCGGTATGTGGCTCTTCCTGTTCACCGAGATCCTTCTATTCGGTGGTTTGTTCATCATCTATGCGATCTACCGCGGCATGTACACCGAGGGTTTCCATCACGCGGCCGGTGAGTTGAACATCCTGCTGGGTGTGACCAACACGGTCGTGCTGCTGACCAGCAGCCTGACGATGGTACTGGGAGTCTCGGCGCTGCAACGCCGCAAGCGGGGCCTGGCGCAACTGTACCTGGCGGCCACGCTGCTGCTGGCGGGCACCTTCCTGCTGATCAAATTCTTCGAGTGGGGCGCCAAGCGTTCGCACGGGATCTTTCCGGGCATGGAACACCTGCACGATCTCCCCCCCGGCGAGGGCGTGTTCTTCAATCTGTACTTCATGATGACCGGCCTGCACGGCATCCACGTGATCATCGGCATGATCGTGATGACGGTGGTCTACAACCGCATCCAAAGCGGTTCGATCACCCACGAGAACCAGGGCATTCTGGAATACTCGGGCCTGTACTGGCATCTGGTCGATCTGATCTGGATTTTCCTGCTGCCGCTGTTCTATCTGACGGCCTAGCGCGACTGAGATCGGAGAAAGAATGGAAAGCACAACCACGCTGAGCGCCGAATACGCGCACGAAGATCACGAGGAATCGCACGTCGTTCCCGACCGTACGCAGTTCAACGTCTACGTCATCCTGATCCTGCTGACGGCCGCCACGGTCTTCGCTTCGGTGAAGTTTCCCGGCCCGATCGGCATCGGCACCGCGCTGGTGGTCACGCCCGTCAAGGGGACGTTGATTGCGATGTTCTTTATGCACCTGAAGTATGAGAAGCCCGTTTTCGTGATCATGTTCCTGGTGGCGCTGGCCATCCTGGCCCTGGTGATGGGCTTGACCATCCTGGACTATCTGCACCGCTGAGAGGCAAGGAATGAACGGCGCATCAACCTATTCGGGTCTTGTCGACAACGCCTTCTGGTTCATCCTGGGCTCGTCGTTGATCATGCTCGTCGGCATCACGCTGACACTGATCTACTTCCTGGTGAAGTATCGCCGGTCGAAGAACCCGAATCCCGCACAGATCGAGGACAACAGGAAGCTGGAGCTGCTCTGGACCGTCCTGCCGACGATCCTGGTCATGGTGATGTTCTACTACGGCTGGGCCGGTTTCAAAGTGATGCGCGACACACCCGACGATGCGATGGAGATCATCGTGAACGCGCGGATGTGGTCCTGGTCTTTCCAGTATCCCGACGGTTCCCAATCCGCGGAGCTGTACGTGCCCACGGGCCAGCCGATCTCGCTGAAGCTGCGCTCGGCCGACGTGATCCACAGTTTCTTCGTGCCGGAGTTCCGGTTGAAGGAGGATTGCATGCCCGGACGCGAGAACCACGCCTGGTTCGAGACCACGCGCGACGGCACGTTCGATATCTTCTGCGCCGAATACTGCGGCGACCTGCACAGCCAGATGCTGTCCAAGGTCGTCTCCCTGCCGCCGGCCGAGTTCGATCGCTGGCTGGTGGACAACGCGAGCAATATCAGCCCTGAATTCCTGCTGCAGGTCAAGGGTTGCAACGCCTGCCACAGTGTCGATGGGCGCAAGGGGATCGGCCCGACCTACAAGGGCCTCTTCGGCAAGACCGAAACGGTGGTCACCGATGGTGAGGTGCGCCAAGTCGTCGTGGACGAGGCGTATATCCGCCACTCGATTCTCGAGCCGCAGGCGGACATCGTCCAGGGGTTCGATCCGGTCATGCCACCGATGAAAGACCAGATTTCCCCGGAGGAGATCGACATCCTGATCGAGTATATCAAGCTGCTGAAATAGGAGCACTCCGTGAAGCCCTGGTTGCAACTGCTGAAATTGCGCATCACGATCGCTTCGACTGTGACTACCATGGTCGGGTATGTGCTGGCGCGGGGGCAGTTCGACCTTCCCCTGCTGCCGGTTTTGGGCGGCATTCTGCTGCAGGCCTGCGGATCGGCGGCCCTGAACCAGGTGCAGGACGCGAATCTGGACCGGAAGATGGGGCGTACCGCCGGCCGGCCGATCCCCTCGGGACAGATTTCTCGAGGCGCAGCGGCCGCGTACGCGCTGGCCCTGCTGACGGCCGGTACGGTCATTCTGGCGATGAATTCATGGACGGCCGCCTGGCTGGGACTGGGCGCGGCCGTTGTCTACAACGGGATCTACACCCCGATGAAACGGGTTTCGCCATTTGCCGCGCTGCCCGGCGCGGTGATCGGCGCCCTGCCCCCGGTCGTGGGCTGGGTTGCCGCCGGCGGATACCTGAGTGATCCGACGATCCACCAGATCGCGTTCTTCTTCTTTATCTGGCAGATTCCACACTTCTGGCTGCTGCTGCTTTTCTATGAGAAGGACTATACGGACGGCGGCATGCCCTCGTTGTTTGATCGCTTCGATCGCCGGCAGGTCGTCAAGTTGACCTTTTTGTGGATTGCCGCGACCTGCGTGTCGGCCTTCCTCATGCCGTTGTTCGACCTGTTGGACCGGCCCGCTCTGGCCTGGGTGATCTGTGGGGCGGGCCTGCTGGTCATCGTCCGCAGCCTGACGCTGCTGCGGTTGCAGGCACTGGGCCTGGCGGCGGATCTGCGCATCGCTTTCGCCCGGAACTGTCGCATCCGCTTCATGGAGATCAACACCTTTGCACTGTTGGTTTCGGCGCTGCTGGTTACCGACGCCCTAATCTGATTCTCCCGTCGAAAAACGAGGGCCCGGCCGACTGCGGTTGCGGTCGACCAGGCCCAGGACGAGGCATTGCGGAGTCTAGGCGGTCTCTTTGCGTCCCGCCAACGTCAGCCGGTCGAACATCGTGTAGACCACCGGAATGACGAACAGGGTGAACAGCGCAGAGATCAACACGCCGCCGATCTGGACAACGGCCATCGGTGCGCGGAACTCGCTGCCGGCTCCGGAGCTGACCAATTGGGGAATCATGCCGATGGCGATGGCCAGGTTGGCCATCACGATCGCCCGCAGCTTCGTCGGACAGCCCTCGATCAAGGCCTCGACAATTCCCATGCCCCGGGCGCGCAACTGTCCGACGTAGTCCAGCATCAGGATCGCGTTGTTCACCACGATACCCACCATCATCACCAGGGCCATCAACGACATGATGTTGATTTCCTGTCCCGAGAAGAACAGCGAGATGGCCATGCCGATCAGCGATAGC
This sequence comes from Candidatus Krumholzibacteriia bacterium, assembly GCA_024762975.1. Lineage (GTDB taxonomy): Bacteria > Krumholzibacteriota > Krumholzibacteriia > LZORAL124-64-63 > LZORAL124-64-63 > JANTGJ01. The sequence continues at coordinate 5,888 of JANTGJ010000058.1, read as the reverse complement.
GGCAGAGTGACCATGACCGTGATCGGGTGGATGAAACTTTCGAGGATGGCCGCCATCACGATGTACAGCAGGATGATGGCCAGGATCAGCGCTTCGAAGATGGCCTGGAAGGATTCGTCCTGCATGTCGGCATCGCCGCCGTAGCGGACTTCGGCGCTGGGCGACATGTCCAGATGCGCCAGTTCGGCGTCGATCAGGCGCCGCGCTTCGCTCAGGGAAACGGTGGCGATATTGGCGGTGATCTCGACCGCGCGCAGCTTGTCCGAATGCAGGATCGTGGGATCGCCGGTGGTCTCGACCAGCTCGGCCACCTGACCAAGAGGGACCGTCGTGCCCAGGGGAGTGGCTACCGGCAGATCGGCCAGATAGGCGGGATCGCGCCGGTCGTCATCGTCGAATTTGACGACGACGTCATACTCCTCGCCGTTCTCGCGGTACACACCGGCATCTTCGCCTTCGTAGGCGGTGCGCAGGATGCCGCCGATCTGGCTGGTCAGCAATCCCTGCTCGGCCAATTGCAGTCGCTTCGGCCGAATGCGGATCTCGGGTTTGCCCTTTTCATCGCTGCTGTGGACTTCGACCAGACCGGGAATTCCGTGCACGATCTCGTAGACCTGGCGGCCCATTTCGCGAACGGCATCGGGATCGTCACCGACCACTTTCAGGATCAGGTCCGATTCCACGCCCCCGCCGCCACCGAGAGCGTAGACGGTGATCTTCGCGTCGGGGACCTCGGCCAGTTGCGGCCGGATGCGATTCATGAAGTCCTGCACCGAGGCTTCGCGCGAGCCCTTGTCGGTCAGGGCAACGAAAAGATCGGCATCCTCGATGCCGCGTTGTCCGCCGCCCGCCTTGACCAGCACGCCGACCACTTCCGGCTCCTGTCGGAGTCGGGCGGCGACATCCTCGGCCACGGTCCGGGTGCGGTCGAGGCTGGTGCCGGCCGGCAGTTCCAGGCTGACCTGAAGTTTGCTGGCGTCGATGACGGGAAAGAACCCGCCACCGACAAAGCCAAAGAGGCTGAGGGCTCCGACGAAGATCAGCACCGTGACCAGGAGCGGCACCCAGCGGCGGCGCAGACTCCAGGTCAGGGCGGTCCTGTAGCCGGTCTCGAGGCCCTGGTAGGCGTTCTCCCAGATTCGAATCGAACGCGAAATCAGGTCGTTGCCGTGGCCCAGTCCGCTACCCGGCTTGATCATTCGCGCGGCCAGCATCGGTACCATCGTGAAGCAGACGATCAGCGAGAACACGGTTGCGTAGACCACGGTCAGGCCGAATTGCAGGAAAAATTTTCCGACGAGCCCGCTCATGAAGGCGATCGGCGTGAACACGACGATGTTGGTCATCGTCGAAGCCAGGACCGCTACCGCGATCTCACCGGTTCCTCGTGCGGCGGCCTCTTTCGGTTCGACACCCTCGCCGACCAGGCGTGAGATGTTTTCGAGTACGACAATCGAGTTGGTCACCAGGGTACCGATCGAGATGCCCAGGGCCATCAGGGACATGATGTTCAGTGTGAAACCGGAGGCCTCCATCAACAGGAAGGCAGCGATCACCGAGACGGGCATCGAGACCGCTGCGATGACCGTCTGTCGCCAATCGTGCAGGAACAGGAAGAGCAGCAGGCCGGTCAGTACGATACCGATCGCGATATTCGACAGCACGTCGGCTTGCGATTCGCGCACGAACGAGGCGCTTTCCTGGACCAGGTCGACTTTGATATCCGGATCGAGCCCGGCCCGGATCTCGTCCATGGCCTCGAAAACGCCATCGGCCACAGCGACCGTATTGGCATCCGAACGCTTCTGGACGGCAACGGTGATCGCGGGCTGCCCATTCCAGGTCGAGCTTTCGCGAATCTCTTCGGTGGTGTCCAGGATGTCGGCGACTTCGGAAAGCGGGATCCTGCCGCCGGCGGGCAGGGTCAGACGAAAGTCGGCGAGCTCGGCCGGATCACGGATCTCGCCCAGCAGGCGCACATTGATTTCGTCCGCGTCGCGGGTGATATGACCGACCGGAACGTTCAGGTTGCTGGCCGCGAGCGTGCCGAGCACATCGCTGAGGGTCAGTCCGTAGGCGCGCAGCAGTTCGGGATGGACGGCGACCTGGATCTGGCGCTCCTGGGCGCCGATGACTTCGATCTCGGCGACGCCGCTGATGCGGCTCAAGGGCTCGCTGACCTGGTTGTCGACGATGGTGTAGATCTCGGACAGGGGACGCGGGCCGGAAACCGCCAGTTCGACCACGGCTTCGCCGGCGATATCGTATTTCGAGATGATCGGTTCTTCGGCGTTGCCGGGCAGGTCACCGATGATGGCGTCGATCTTGTCTTTCACATCGATCGAGGCCTGGTCCTGATCCACCTCGAGCGCGAACTCGACGATGATCTGGGAAACGCTCTCCATCGAGGTCGAGGTCAGGTCCTCGATATCGGCCAGGGTGGCGATCTGGTCCTCGATTTTTTTGGTGACCTGGGTCTCGACTTCACCGGGAGCGGCGCCCGGATAGACCGTCGTCACGACAATCACCGGAAAGTTGACGTTCGGAATCAGCTCGGTCACCAGGTGGGTGTAGGAATAGAAACCCATGACCACCATGACCACGACGAGCATCGTCGTCAGGACCGGCCGTTCGATGATGGTTCGGAAGAAGCTCATGCTAGTTCCCCTCTTCCCGCGTGATGATCTTGACCGGAATCGCTTCACTGAGCAGGGATTGTCCGAACCGGACGACTTCGGCATCGGCGTCGAGTCCGGAAAGGATCTCGATCCGCTGACGGTTTCGCGCACCGGTCGTCACCCGCTGCAGGTGTGCACGGGGTACTCCCTCTTCGCGCACGAGAGTCCAGACGGCGTTGCCGTCGTCTGTCGAAACCACACACTCGTGGGGAACGGTCAAAGCCAGCGGCCGATCCACGGTCTGGGCGCGCAGCGATACCAGCAGCCCGGGGACGTGGTGGCCTTCCTCGTTGGGCAGAGACGCCTCGCCTTCGAGCAGGTGCGTCCTCGAGTCGGCCATCAAATCGAGTTTCGTGATCGTGCCGCGGCCATCGTCACTGCGGTCGCCGGCCACCTGGACCTTCTGACCGGTCGCCAGCGCCCGGGCCTGGTCGCTGCCGGCGGTGAAGCGCACCTTCACGTGCCGGGTATCGAGGATCCAGACCAACGGCTTGCCGACGCCGACGGTCTCTCCCTCGTCGACCAGGATGCTGGAGACGACACCCGCTTCACTGGCGCGCAGGGCGGTCGTGCCCTCGGCATCGTTCAATCCGGATTCACGGATTTTCAGGGCGGTCTCGGCGGCGTCCAGATCCGCCTGTGAGACGGCGCCTTCGGCGAACAGATTGCGCAACCGCTGGACATCCACCAGTGCCTGCTCGTAGCTCGCGCGAGCGGTGCCGAGCGAGTGGTACATCGGCGATGGCGCGCTCGAAGCCAGCCTCAGGATCAGGTCACCGGCCGCGACCTGCTGTCCCTCGTGGACGGCGATCTCCACGACCGCCAGCGAATTCTGCGAGACGACCGGATACTGGACCTCGCCCTCGACCGTACCGGCCAGGGTGATCCACTCCGACAGACCCGTGCGCTCGGCGCGGACGGCCTCGACGGGCATTCCTTCGTCTTCCTGCACGGAGCGGATACTGGCCAACGCCTCGGACTGTCCGAGCTGCCGGAAGCGGACTCCGAACGTGGCCGCGATCGCGACGATCACGATTGCGGCAATCGCCAGATTGCGTCCGCGGTGGTTCTTGGTTGCACTCATCGTTCCATCTCCTCGGTCGCGCCGGCAAGGGGCTGATTGCCACCGACGGCCAGTTCCAGTCCGGCTTCCGCCAGATTGCAGTTGTAGAGGGATTCGGCCAGCTGGACGCGGGCTTCGGTCCAGGCCAGTTCGGCGTCGAGACGTTCCAGGGCGGTGGCCATCCCGTTTTCCACCCGGATGAGAACCAGGCGGTGGGCCTCGGCTGCCAGATCGACCGCTTCCTGCCGTCCGTCCAGCGCGACCAGGGCGTTGATCAGATTCAATCTCGCTTGCCGCACCGAGAGCTCGCGATCCGCGGTGACCCGCTCGAGTTCGATCTCGGCGCTCCGCAACGAGGCTTCGCTACGTTGAATGCCCGCCCGCGCGGAGAAGCCGTCGAAGATCGGTATCGAGACAGCCAGCGCGGCCGAAGCGCTGCTGACCGCATCGTTCGAGTCCGGGAAAATGTTGTCGTTCCATTGGCCCTGCAGTGCGTAGGTGCCCTGGAGTTGGACGACCGGACCGCGAGCGGCCCGGGCCAGCTGGACCGACTGGCGTTGGGCGCCCACCACATGCCGCATCGCATTCAACTCGGGGCTGTTCTTGCGCATCCGTGCCAATAGCGAATCCAGATCGACCGGCGATTCGGTCGTTGTCAGCGGGTCGGTCAACTCGAGCCGGGTTCCGGGTGCCAGACCACACAGGCGCAACAGTTGCAGCTGCTGCATGCGTAGCGCATTGCGGGCCTGCACGACCGGGGCCTCGCGGTTGGCCAATTCCACCTGGGCACGCAACTGTTCGAAGCGGCTGGCGGTCCCCTCCGCGAAGGCAGCGTCGGTAACGCGCAGGGCCTCGGCGGCGGCGACCCTCGCCTGTTCGGCAATCTCGACGCGGGTCGCGGTCAACTGGGTCGCATGATAGGAAGCGTCGACGGTGTAGACCACGGCGTCGAGGACCGCGGCTTTCTGCCATTTGGTGGCCGCAAGCGCCTCGGCTGCCGCTCCCCCGGCAGCACTCAGGCGTCCGGCCGTCCACAGATTCCAGGTCAGTGATGCGGCGGCCTGCAGGTCCCAGTCTCCGCCCATTTCGATGCTCGTTGCGCCCCCGAAAGCCGCTGCCATGTCCGCCGGCAGGAAAAAAGAGGGCTTCTTCAGGTTGTGGGTCCAGGTACCACCGACATTCAGTTGTGGCAGTCGCCCGGAGCGGGCATCGAGCACGTCGGCATCCGCCGAGCGGATCGACTCCTCGGCCTGGAGCAACATCTCGTCGCGGGACAGGGCCAGGGTGCGGGCCTCGGCGAGCGACAGGGGACGCAGGGAAGTATCCGGACCGGGCGCGTCCCCGGCCGCGAACGCCACGGTGACGGTCAGGGGGATGAGGACTCCCGCCATCAGTGCCAGTACGCGCCTTGCGATCGCCGGGGGAGGGAGCTTGCGCCCGATCTGTTCGCTTCGTTGTCGGTTGGAGAAAGAGAGCCTCATGGGACCTTCCTTGCCTTTCGGTCTATCTCGGTTCGAGGTCAGGGTGATTCCGGGAAAGAGGAGCCAGGATCAGATCGTCGACGATCCGGGGAAGTTCGGTGAACCGTTCGGGGCACGCGCTGTCGTGAATCATGGTCACCAAGCCCCAGATCACGCCATCGCAGGCAGCGACCAACAGCGCCGGATCGACGGACTGGATCTCTCCTGTATCGATCGCCTGCTGGAAGAGCTCAACATCTTCGAGCCGCATTTCTTCCTTGAAGCGAATTTTCCGCAGGGGCTCGAGTCCGATGGAACCCTGGAAGAGCGCAACCAGTCCGGGGTGATCCAGGAGATGTTCACTCATCAGGACAATTTCGTGCCGAAACTTCTGCAGGGGGCTCAGATCGTCACGGGACCGCACTTCGTGTCGTATGCGCCGGTGCACCTGGATCTGCTCGTCCAGGATCGCATCCAACAGATCCTGTTTGCCGGGAAAATGGCGATAGATGTAGCCGACCGAGTATTCGGACCGTTCGGCGATCTCTTGCATCGTGGTACCGGCGTAGCCGTCGGCCATGAACATCTCTCGTGCGGCATCGAGAATCTCGCGGTGGCGCCGCTGCCATTCGCGTTCGGCTCGAGTCGGTTGATCCTGGGAGCTGCTCACGGTTTCGGTTCCTTTGA
>JANTGJ010000057.1 GCA_024762975.1 Candidatus Krumholzibacteriia bacterium | reverse complement strand
AGAGGTTCTCCGACGTCATCGAGATGTTGCGGATCGAGCTCTCCAGACGGTTCTGGATCGCACCGAAATCCGCACGAGCTGTGGTGACGGTTTCGATCGCCGCGTCGATCTCGTCCATGGACGTGGTGGCGTTGGTCACCGAATCCACACCCGTATCGACGGTCAACGTCGCGGCGTTCATGTTCGTGCTCAGCGCGACGGCCACCTGGGAGGTGGAACCTGTACCGATGCCGACCTGGATATCCATGTCCAGGCTGCCGTTGAGCAGGGAAACGCCGTTGAACTCGGTACCGGCAGCGATTCGATTGATCTCGGAACCGAGCGCGTCGAATTCGGAGTCCAGGAACGAACGATCCGTATCGGACAGAGTACCGGTCATGGACTGCTCGGTCAGTTCCTTCATCCTCAGGAGGATGTTCGAGACTTCGTCCAGCGCGCCTTCACCGACCTGCACCAGCGAGATGCCGTCGGCAGCGTTCCGGGCCGCCTGGTCCAGAGCGCGGATGTTGGACTTCAAGCCTTCGGAGATGGCCAGACCGGCAGCGTCGTCCCCGGCGCGGTTGATCCGCAGACCGGAGCTGAGCTTCTCCATGGACTTGCTGAAGTTCATCGAAGAGTTGGCCAGATGGCGCTGGGTGTTCAGGGAACTGACATTCGTGTTGATGCGGATACCCATGGTTTTCCTCCTTGAAAACGTTGGGAGAGCTGCCCCACAATTCGGGGCGGACATTGGTGGATCCGCTCGAGCGAGACCGGAAATTCCTTTTCCCGGGGCAGCTTTCGTGGCGGACTGGGACGATATCGACACGCCGCGGCCGGGCTTTAGGCCGTAATGCGGAAAACTTCAAAAAAATTCAAGGAATGCCCGAGCGGACAGTAGGGTGGGGCCACGGATTGCCGGCCGGAGTTCGCGCACTCCGACCGGCAACAGGGCACTACAGATTCTTCTTGCGGCGGATTCGGGCCCGAGTTCCCCGGCCGCCGAATCACATCCGATTCGTTACTAACCCTGCAAGAGATTCAGAGCCAGCTGCGAAGTCATGTTCGCCTGGGAGAGAATCGACACACCCGCCTGTTGCAGGATCTGCAACGAGGTCATGTTCGAGGTCTCCAAAGCGATGTCCACGTCCCGGATTCGGCTATTGGCGGCCGAGAGGTTTTCCGCCGTCATCCCGATATTCCGGATCGAAGTCTCCAGCCGGTTCTGCGCGGCACCAAAACCGGAACGGGCGGAGCTTACGATCGCCGTTGCATCCATGACCAACCCCATTGCGGTCAGCGCGTTGGAGCCGTCGCTGCCGGTCAGGGTGACCGAACCGTCCGAAGGAAGATTCAGGTCCGCGGCACCCATGGCCTGGGTCAGATCGACCGGTACGGTGGCCGTGGACGGGTCGGTACCCACGCCCACCTGCACATTCAGCGTACCCATCGTGCCGTCGAGCAGCATGATGCCGTTGAACTCGGCCGTGGTGGAGATGCGGTCGACTTCGTCCAGCAACTCCTGGAATTCACTGTCCAGATAGCCGCGCTCTTCGGAGCCGAGCGTTTCGGTGGCCGCCTGTTCGGAAAGTTCACGCAGACGCAACAGGATATTGTTGACCTCGTCCAGCGAGCCTTCCGCCACCTGGACCAGGGAAATCCCATCGGCGGCGTTGCGACTGGCCTGCTGCAATGCGCGGATATCCGACTTTAGGCTCTCGCTGATGGCCAGGCCGGCAGCGTCATCGCCCGAGCGATTGATGCGCAGGCCGGAGCTGAGGCGTTCCATGGACTTCTGGAAGCCCATCGTCGAGTTGTACAGGTGCCGCTGTGCGTTCAGCGACCCCACATTCGTGTTAACGCGAAGTCCCATCGTGTGATCCTCCATGAGTCAGGCGAACCCTGGAGCCGGCATCCTGCCGAGCCCGCGGTCTTCCGCCTAGCCAAAGATTGTAGCTTGCCCTGGGAATCGGGTGCCTCGTACAGTGGCCGCTGATCTTCATCCACGGCCTCGAACGAATCGCAGGTGAAATGCAGATTGCCCGGGTCTCACCCACTGAACACTCCGAGTTCCTCGACCTCGTGAATGCAGAGATCAGGCCAGATCGTGCAAAAACCAATGCTTGGGATGATTTTCCACTCATCCTGGGTGCGGACAACCTGTCGGGAATGCTGGCGATCCGCGATTCGAACGGTCGGATCGCCGCGGGCCTGGCCTGCTTAATACGCTCCTTTAGAACAAGTTGGGGAAATCTTCAAATTGGGGGGTTGGGCAGCGTAGTGACCCGGCCGGATTGTCGGGGCCGGGGGTACAGCACCGCATTGCAGAATGAAATGATCGCCGAACTGCGGCGGAAAAAGGTTCCCTTGGCGGTACTCTGGACCGATCAACCGGAAATTTATTCCGGTCGGGGATTTACTGCAGCGGGTTGGGAAACGCATCTGGACCTGCGGTCCGCAGAGTTGGGACCGGCACCAACTCGCGGATATCGGGAGTATCGTGAATCCGACGTAGCAGCCGTTGAAACCCTCTATACCTCACATCCCTATTTCACGGTACGGGAGTCGGGGGACTCGCGGAAGTTGTACGGGATGCCTGGAACCCGCGGGTTGGTGGCAGTCGACGATCAGGACCGGCCTCGGGCCGCAATATTCTGCGGGAAAGGCGCTGATTTCCCGGAGTATGTGGCGGAGTGGTCGGGACCGCCGAATCGAATCCTGCCGTTGCTGGCCGTTGCCCGGCACCGGGGTTGGGCTCAACAGCTGATCGCGCCGGCAGGGACACAGGAGATGGTGCGCGAACTGACACACCGGGGAGCCGCCGGATGTGCCATGACCTCGGGCCAGTGGCTGGTCACGGATCCGGAACTGCTGACCGCAGCCGGTGCAGAAACTGGAGGCAATGGCGATCCGGTCCCGGTGTTGGGGACAGTGGCGCCCGATGGGTCCATCCGGCAAGGCCCGTTGCAGATCGCCGTTTGGGGGTTCGATTCGGTATGAAGCTGTCACTGGTGATGATGGTTCGGGACGAAGCCTCGGTGTTGCCGGCGTTTTTTCGGAATCACCTGCATCTTGCCGACGAGATCATCGTGGTCGATACCGGCTCGCTGGATGATACCCCGGCCATCGCCGCCGATGCGGGCGCGCGTGTGCTCAGTTGCCCCTGGGCCGATGACTTTTCCTCGCCTCGCAATCAGGGGCTGCGGGCGGCCACGGGCGATTGGGCGCTGGTACTGGATGCCGACGAAGAAATCGCCACCGGTGATTTCGATCGCTTGCGGAGTTTCCTGGGGTCCGCACCGCCGGGAGTCTTCATCCAGCCGACCATCAACTACTGCGACGATGCCGGTCATCTCGAGTGGCAACCCGTTTCTGGACAATACCCGGTCCAGGAACGCGGTCACCGCGGCTATTTTGCCGCGCGGCGAGCGGGTTTGTTTCCGGTGACCGCCGAATTGCGATTTCGCGGGCGGATCCATGAGAGTGTATTGCCGGCAGCCCTGGATGCGGGGCTGCCGGTGACCGAAATCGACCTTCCGGTTCATCACTATGGATACGTACGCTCGACGGAAATCAATCGGAAACGACAGGAACGATACCTGGATCTGGCACGCCGGAAACTGGGGGATGATCCGGAGGATTGGGGCGCCCGGCTGGAATTGGCGACGGCCTACCTGGAAAATGGCGACCCGGTCTCCGCAGAGCCTCTGTTGATCGATCTCTCCGGCGGCCCCGCGGGATTGCGTCCCGTGGTACGGGGTTGTTTCCTCCTGGGCCGGATCCGGCGCGAACGCGGGGAACTGGATTCCGCCGAGAAAGTCCTGCAAATGGCGATCGACCAGGATCCGACTTTCGTATTCTGCTGGCTCGAGTTGATCCGCTGTCGCGCGGCACGGGGAATGTGGGCCTCGGTCGATGAACTGCTGGGGCGCGCTCGAAAGTCCTGCGGTTCGGAGCATGCGTTGCTGGCGAAAGAGAGCCTGCGTTGTATGATTCATACGGGTCGACTGCGCGAAGGTGCACAACAGGCGCGACAGCTGGTAGAACTCTATCCGGCCTGGGCCGAGATGCGGACGCTGGCCGAGCGCTTGACGGCGCGGGAAAGTTGATCCCACGGTAGCTGCCGAATGATTGGAATTCGCGCCAATTCCTGCTTTTCGCTCAAGTCTCGGCAGTTTCAGCCGATCAGGGAATGATGATCCCGAGGGGAAAGGGTGGAGCAGGAAAACCGGCATCCGGATTGCTACTCTCCCTGCGAACTGGAAATCCAATCCCCGCCTGGGGTCGAAAAAGGAATCGATGAGTATGAACAAGATCGACGGTTCGAATCTGTTGCCGCCCCGCCAGCTGGATCAATCCAGTGGCTCGCAACAGAAAAAGGGAACGGATCCTGCGCGCACGGCCGAAGACTCGGCTCCGGCTCGTAGCTGGGTAAACGGCGATAGCGCAGTCATTTCCGACAAGGCCCGCAAATTGATGTCCATGCGGCACGCCTACGACGCAGGGATGGATGCCATCGGACGGGAACCGGATCTGCGCGAGGAAAAATTGGCCCAGGTGCGTTTGCGCCTCGAGCAGGGATTCTACCAGTCCAGCGAGGTCCGGGACCGGATCTCCGATGGCGTACTCAAAGCGATCGAGGGCATGGATGAGGCCTAGGGCGTAATTCGCGATCGGAAAACAATTTGTGGCCCTCTTGGCGGGCCGAAATAAAAAGCGGGATTCGCTCGGCGAGTCCCGTTTTTCTATTGATTGATCTGGTAAATATCTTTACACTTGGCGCTTCGAAGCGGGGGAATCGTTTTTCGACCCGACCGGGAGCGTCATGGACGACCTGTTGATCCACATACCGGACCCGATGCCCGAGGGCGCAGTCCTGATCGGGCCGCGGCCTTGGATCGAGATGTTGCAGGCCCACGGGACCGACGGGCATTTGTTCGATCGTCCCGAGGCTGCCTTGAATTGGCTGCGCGGCGACAGCGAACCGGTGTCCCGTCTGGTTTTTGTGCATCAGGACGGTTTTGCCGGCCGGGATGGCGGATGGGCCCTGGACGACTGGCTGGATGCAGTTCGAGGTCTGCGCCGGCCCTACCTGCCGATCCTCCTGCACGGCAATCTCTCGGGCGGGCAACTGGTTCGCTTTTTCCGGCATGGACTTTTCGATGCGATTCCGGTTCCCATCGACCGCCTGGAATGGGTCAATATGCTGCTTCGAGCGGAGAAACGCCTCGAATTGCGCGAGCAGAGCCGATTGGTGATGGACGTTTCGGGCCGCAATCAGGAAATGCTCCGCGCGATGCGGCGGCGTCTGGGGGGCGAATCCGTGTCCGTCGCTGGTGAATTGCTGCGCGCGCAGGACAGCCTGGAAGCGGCCAACCGCCAATTGACCGACGCCATGGCCGAGCTTTCGCTCCTGTATCGATTCGGCCGGGAACTCAGTTCGGCGCGGAACTGGGACAAGGTGCTGCGCGAGATGCTGCAGAGCTTGAGCAATTTTGTGGGGGCGGCCGGCGCCGCCCTGATCCTGCGGTCGAATCCGGGAGGGGGTTACCGCCCCCGCCAGACCTGGCATTGGGAAGAGGGCTCGTGGGACCAGGTCCTGGTCAGCCTGCAACACCAGGTCGATCATGCGCTGGCCGAGAGCCTGATGGCCCCCGGAATCTTCAGCGTGGAGACTGCCGAACAACCCGGTACGGGGAGCGCCCGAAGGGTGATCGCCCTGCCGCTGGAACACCATGAGTCGCGGGTGGGCTTTTTTCTGCTTCTCTTTGACCACGCCGAGACCCGGCGGACCGCGGCGGCCCGATATCTACCGTTCCTGCAGGCAGTACAGTTGGTACTGGCCGAAGAGGTTGCCAGTGCACAGATGCTGGATCGCATTCGGGATATCGGTTCCTTCAATGCCCAGGTTCTCGAGACGGTGAGTTCGGCGATCTGGGTCATTGACAGTTCCGGACAGACGGTCTATTGCAATCGTGCCGGCTGGGAAATGATGACCGGTGTGGCTCCGCAACCGATGGATCCCGACGAGTTCCTGTTCCGGATCGGCCGGGGACGCCGCGAAGATTCGGGAGTACCGCAGGAGGAGCGCCCGGAGTTGATCCTCGATGGGCGCCTGCAGGTCGACGACCTGCCCGGGCTGGTGCTGGCTGAACTCCGCTCGCGAGAGGGAGGCGCATTCCGGGGAGAGGGGCACATCCATCGGACGGACGGAGAGGGCATCCCGGTCCTCCTGCAGACCTCGTTGATGCCCGGTCGGGCGCACGACGAGGAACTGCTCGTGGTCGTGGCCGAGGACCTGCGTGAATCCCGCAAACTGGAATCCGAGCGGCTGCGCTCCGGTCGTCTCGAGGGGTTGGTCGAGATGTCGGCGACCCTGGCCCACGAGATCCGCAATCCCCTGATGGGACTGAGCGCTCAGGCCGAGTTGCTGTCGGATCAACTGAGCGGGAACGATCCGCGTACGCGGTATATCGAGGTGATCACGGCCGAGGTGGGGCGAATCAACGACACCATCACCCGGATGTTGAATTACGTGCGTCCCTACGAACCGGACCGCGGCCCCGCGAATGTCGAGCGGTTGGTCTGCGATTCGATGGATCTGGCCACCGCGCGAGCCGAATCTCAGTCGGTCGATCTGCGTTGGCTGGAAACGGCCGATCTGGCGGGATCGGGGCCGGGCGAAGAGATCCTGCTGGACGAAACGCAGATCAAGCAGGTGATCCTGAATCTACTGATCAACGCAATTGATGCTTCGCCCTCCGAGGGGACGGTCGAGGTATTTCTCGATCTGGATTCGCCCGTGGTCCTGCAGGATCAGCAGAAGGGCACTCGTCGCCGCAGCCGCGGGATCGCTCTGGAAGTGCGCGACAGTGGAGCCGGCATCCCGGCCGAGGATCAGAAAAAGATCTTTCGGCCTTTCTATACCACCAAGAGTTCGGGCACGGGCCTGGGCCTTTCGCTTTGTCAGAAAATCGTCTCCGCGCACGGCGGCCGCATCGGCGTGCACCGCGAGAATGAGCAGACCGTATTTCGAGTGGAGTTGCCGCGGCTGCAAGCCGAACCGCGTGCCGCCACCGGCAACCAGGAGGAAATCCAGTGAACGCCAGGATTCTGATCGTTGATGACGAAGCCACCATCCGTTCCTCGCTGCAGGAATCTCTGTTGAACGAAGACTATGAGGTGGATGTCGCCGAATCCGGAGAGGAAGCTCTCGCCAAGTGCCACGGTACCCTGTTCGATTTGGTCGTGACGGACCTGAAACTTCCGGGCGTCAGCGGATTGGAGATCCTGCAGGCTTTGCGCAACCAGGGCAAGATGACCCCGGTGATCATGATGACGGCGTACGGCGACGTGGATACCGCCGTCAGCGCGATGCGCCTCGGTGCCTACGATTTCATCCCCAAGCCGTTCAAGTTGGGCACGATCAAGAAGCAGGTCCGGTCGGCTCTGCGCGCAACCGTCACTGTGGCCGGCGAAGTTTCCGTCCAGGACGAATCGGAACTCCGGCCGCGCAAGAAATCCTCTCCGCGCGCAACGCCGGATGTGAACGGCCGGTATATGCAGATGATTCGCTCCTGTCCGGGGCTGGAGAAAGTCGCCGGAATCCTGGAGAAGGTCGGCGGCAGTCGCAGCGGTAATGATACCAGCATCCTGATCCAGGGAGAGTCCGGAGCCGGCAAGGAGATCATCGCGCGTGCGGTTCACGAAGTCAGTCTCGGTGCTGCGGATCGATTCATGGAGATCAACTGTGCGGCGGTTCCGGAAACATTGCTCGAAAGCGAACTGTTCGGGCATGAGAAGGGCGCTTTCACGGACGCCAAGACGCGCAAGGAGGGTCTATTTGAATTGGCGGGCGGAGGCACGATCTTCCTCGACGAAATCGGAGAGATGGGCATCCTGTTGCAGAGCCGTCTGCTGAGAGTGCTCGAGAATCGCCGCTTTCGCCGGGTCGGGGGTAAGGATGATTTCGAAATCGATGCCCGCATCGTCGCGGCGACGAATCTCAAACTGAGTGACGCGATCGAAGCGGGGACGTTTCGCAACGACTTGTACTACCGGTTGCAGGTGGTCGAGATCGAAGTGCCGGCCCTGCGCGAGCGTCCGCAGGACCTGGAGGTCCTGACCAACGCCTTCCTGCGAGAATTCAATACCCAGATGGGGCTGCAGTGCGAACCGGTGGACGCGGCTCTGCTCGAAACCCTGCAGAAGTATCCGTGGCCGGGCAATGTCCGTGAACTGCGGAACGCCCTGAAACGGATCATGATCCTGGAGGAGCCGAACCGCTTGGAGGAGAAACACTTCCCGTCGCACATCCTGGCCGGCAGAAACCCCCGCACCAGCAGTGCGCAGGTCGCCGCAGGGCCGAGCGCCGGTTTGTTGCCGCTCTCCGAAGTGGAGAAGATGCAGATTCTCTACACCCTGGAGATGACCGAAAACAACAAGTCCAAGGCCGCGCGAATCCTGGGCATCAGCCGGCAGACCTTGCGGGAGAAGTTGCGCATCTACGAGGAGGCCGAGAATCAACCGCCCGAGTTGAAGGCGGAGGAAGCCGAGAGCTGATCCCGGTCCGCGAATGAAATCCCTGACGCCGCGATTCGTTGCCGGATCGCGGCGTTTTTTCATTCGATCCGGATCGCCATAACCGTGTCAAGGAACTGATCAGCGGTGGTAAATCGAGACGGTGTTCTCGACTCGCCGGGATTGGCAGTCCCTGCGGGATTTACGGTTTCCATGACAGAGGGCCCAGTGGACGGGCCTGTAACTGCCTTTATATCTGCAAGATAGGCGTTTCCCGCAGGTGCATCCGAAACTCGCACGTTGCTACCGTACGGGCGGATACGGAGGCACACCTTTTGCGGTGACCCGCGAAAACGGAGTTATGTTCCGCACGCGGGAAAAAAAGACCATGATGCCGAAACGACCCAAATTCTTCATGCTGACGATCGCGCTGGCTTGCCTGTTGCCCGGACTGCCCTTCGTTCGTACTGCGGCGGCCGACCCGGTGCTTTCTCAGAGTGAGATCGATGGCTACCTGCAGTGGCTGCACTCCCTCGAGCAGACCGTTTCCGCACGGCAGAACAGTGACCAGCCGGAAGCGAATCTGCTCTTTCCGTTCGAGGCGCCGAGTTGGGGACCGGACGAGATTCGACCCTATCGCCACCTGGCCATTTCGAAGGCGCTGGGCATGATGGAGCAGGAGTATCCGGGCGATACGCGTCGCAAGATCTCGTCGGCATTCCTGGCTCTCTCGACGGCGAGAAACTATCTGAACCTGAGCGAATTCGATAGTGCCATGGCGTGGTTCGATCTCGCGCAGTCGCTCGATCAGGAGAACAACTTCCAGGACGAGATTACGCGAGAGAAGTTGGGTGCGGCACTGGCCGCCGGCGATACGTTGACCATGGCTCATCTGGTGACCAATACGTTGGGCAAGACCAGCCTGGACGGTTGCCAGGAGGAAATCACCCTGGTCATTCGTTGGCTGCTGGTGACTCGCGATTCCGCGTCGATGGATCTTCTCCTGCAAAAAATCGAGGGACACCCGGACCTGTTGACGGACAGAGTCCGTTTCTGGCGCGCCTATGCCCTTTCGTGGCAGGGACATCGCGAGCCGGCCATGGAGGATCTGCGCGTTCTTGTCCGCAACGGTGGTTTGAGTTGCGGTCTCTCTGAAGCCGAACGCCGCTGGGTTCTGATCGCCATTCCGGATCTGCTGTACCTGAACGATCAGACCGATGCCGCTCGTGACCTCTACCAGGTTCTGGCCGGTAGCGAGCTGACGGAATTGACGAACTGGGGCGTCAACCAGCTGGCGAATCTGGATTTCCTGGACGGAAACTACCTGCGCGCCAGTCAGGGCTTCGAAAGCGTTTGCCAGGCCAAACGTACCGGCTCATTCCAGGACAACGCCTGCGAAATGGCCCGCATGACACGAGAAATCCAACGCATTCAAATCGAAGGGAAGCCCTATGGCACCGCTGCCTACTACCGGCAGTAAGGCGAACCCGGGCGAGACCGAGTTGCTCGGCCGCCTGTTGGGCCTGTACGAAGAAGAACACCAGGTCTACCGGCGCGTTCATGAGCTGACGCTCCACCAGGGCGAACAGCTGCGTCGCGGCGTTCCCCTCGGCGAGATTCGGCGAATCCTGGAACAGAAGAAATCCTGCCTCGAGGTGATCGGACATCTGGAAATGACCGAACGTGCGACGAAGACACGATGGGAGCAGGGACGCGCTCGATGGTCGGGGCAGGGCAAGGCCCGGCTCCAGGCGGCGTTGCAGGAAGTGACCGATCTGATCGAGGAAATCCTGGCTGCCGAGGAAAAGTGCGACACGTATCTCATCCAGCAGGCCCAGGTGGTGTGATGCAGGCTCAACTGGAACCCCTGAACCGTTGTGACGACGTCCAGCCGAGCTCCGAGGGGCCGCAACGACGTCTATTGCGCGGCTATCTGCACAAGACCAGTAACGGCCTGTGCGGGATCAAGGGTTACGCGAGCCTGATCACGCAAACCGAAGCCCCCGATGCCAGTGCCGCCCGCTGGGCGCAGAAGATCATTCACGAGGTCGAGCGAATGGAAAACGTGTTCCGTTCGGTCGGGGACCTGAGCCGGACCCGGATCGAGGCGACCGGCGGCGCGATGATTCTTACGCTGGATGCGGCGCTGGAACGGGCCTCGATCGCGCATCCGGAACTGCGGATCGAGACCGGCTACGTGCCGGAGGCGGAACTGTTGCTGCCGGCGGCGGATCTGGGCCTGATCCTGGACGAATTGCTGGCCAATAGCGCACAGGCCGCAGCCGAGTGCAGGGAATGCGTGAGTGTGCGGATCTCGGGAATCGTCGGACTCGAAGAGCGCGTGGCGCTGGTGCTCCAGGACGACGGCCCGGGGATCGCGCCGGACCTTCTGGCTCAGGCCGCGGATCCGTTTGTAACCACCCGGGACGGGCGCCTGGGCATCGGATTGACACGGATCGAGACCTTGCTGGATATGTATGGACTGACCTGGAATTTGACCAGTCACCCCGGCCGGGGTGTGGTCGTGACTCTGGAAGTGGGGGTGGCGTCGAGCTGGAAGCAGGCGGCCACAACACGGAAGCGAAAGGCTGGAAATGTCTGACAAGCGAGTGATCCTGGTCGTAGACGACGAGCAGAGTATGCGGGATTTCCTGAAATCGAGTCTCGGAGGGCGCTTCGAGGTGCACACTGCCTCGAACGTGGATGCGGCCATGGAGGAACTCCGGACGCGCAAAGTCGATCTCGTCCTCTCGGACGTTCAGATGCCTGGCCGCGGTGGCATGGACCTCCTGCAGGATATCGGGGACCAGTTGGACTACCAGCCCACCGTCGTGATGATGACCGCTTTCGGGTCGATCGAGGGTGCCGTCCAGGCCACGCACCGGGGTGCGTTGGACTACCTGACCAAACCCTTCGGCATGGATCAGCTGGATCACGTACTCGAGCACGCCTTCGCTTTTGAGCGGCTCCGCACGGAGAACCGATCGCTGCGAAAGAACATCGCGGAGTCCAGTCGGAAGCATGGACTGCTGGGCAACACGCCGGCCATGACCCATCTGCGTGAGAAGATCGCCACGATCGCCGACAGTCGCGGCACCGTCCTGCTGCTGGGCGAGTCGGGCACAGGTAAGGAAGTCGTCGCCAAGGCAATCCATCTCAGTGGATCGCGCAGCGACGGTCCCTTCATTCGCATCAACTGCGCGGCGATTCCCGAGACGCTTCTCGAGTCCGAACTCTTCGGATACGAACGGGGGGCGTTCACCGGCGCGATCCGCGCGCGCAAAGGCAAATTCGAGTTGGCGCACGGTGGCACGCTGTTGCTGGACGAGATCTCCGAGATGCCGTTGGCGATGCAGGCGAAACTGCTGCGTGTGCTGCAGGAGCGGGAAGTCATGCGCCTCGGGGCCCAGTTCGCCATCCAGTCGGATGTGCGCATTATCGCGACCTCGAACCGGAACCTGAAGGAGGAGGTGCGGGCCCGCAATTTCCGCGAGGACCTGTACTACCGTCTGAACGTGGTTCCGATCAACATTGCCCCCTTGCGCCAGCGCAAAGAGGACATTCCCCTGCTGGCGAATCACTTCTGTCAGAACTTCTGCGCCGAGAACCGGAAACCCCTGATGAAGATCGACGAAGCGGCAATGCGCGGCCTGATGGCGATGGACTGGCCGGGAAACGTTCGTCAATTGCAGAATGTCATTGAGCGCGCCGTCATCCTGACGCAGGGAGAGTCGTTGGACGAATCCTTCCTGGAGTTGGCGGATGAAATGGACGGCTCGGCGCAAACCACAGGGGTCGATCCGAGTGCCACGCTGAAGGAGATGGAGCGGGAGCTGATTCTCAAGAAACTGGAGATCACCGGTGGCAATCGGACCGTCGCCGCGCAGGAACTGGGCATCAGTGTCCGTACTCTGCGCAACAAGCTGAACCTCTACACCGAACTCGGTGTGGTCATCCCGGGTTAGAACGATGATAAAGACTGGACTCTTCGACCAAAGCCATCTCTCGACGCTGAAGAAAGCGGTCGATGTCTACGCCAAGCGTCACCAGGTGACGGCGCAGAACATCGCCAATGTCGAGACGGAGGGCTACCGGTCGCAGCAACTGAAGTTTGAAGAGTACCTCGACGGTGCTGACCGCAAACTGCACGGCGCGCGTACCCATTCGGGCCATATGTCGTTGGGGCGCTCGGAGATCCAGCAGGCCGACGCCACGATCGAGGCGAGGGACAGCGACTACGACAACGGTGTCAACAATGTAAATATCGACGACGAAATGACGGATCTGGCGACAAACGACCTGAGCTACCGGTTGGCCACGCGCCTGCTGAGCATGCGCTACCAGATGTTGCGCGGCAGTATCAAGGGCACGATGCGGTAATGGACTGGGACGCGGCCGGCCTGAACGGCTGCCAGGAGTGGGGACGGAATCATGAGTGACGGACTTTTCGGAGCAATTCGTATCAGCGCCTCCGGTCTCAGCGGGCAGCGCACGAAGATGGATGTCGTGGCTCGCAACCTGGCCAACGCGGAAACCACGCAGACGGCCGATGGGACTCCGTACCGGCGCCAACGAGCAATCTTCGAACAGGTGCTGGGGCAGAAGATCCAACGGAATTCGCTGAAAATGGGCCGCTCCGAAGGGAGCCGCCTGTCGGTGACGAACCCGGGGCATATCAGCGGCAAGAGCAGTAGTACCGAAACGGTCGGCGGCGGCATCACCAGCGAGGTGAAGGTGGCCCCGGATGCGTCGGAATTTCGCGTCGTTTACGACCCGGGCCACCCGGATGCCGACGAGGACGGGTACGTGCTGATGCCCAATGTGAATCCGATCACCGAGATGGTGGACATGATCACCGCGTCGCGCGCCTACGAGGCGAATATCAGCGCGGTGCAGACGTCCAAGGAAATGTTCAACCAGGCGTTGAAGATCTGACCTGAGTTGGATCGCGGATAGAGAAGGGTAGCAGTCATGGCCATCGGAGGCATCAAATCACTCGGCTCGATTCATCCCGGATCGGTCTACGGTTCGCCGGGGCAGGTCCAGGCGCCGACCAAGAGTTTCGCCGACCAGCTGCAGGCGGCCGTCCGCGATGTGGACAGCCTGCAGACGCGGCGGGATGACATGGTTGACGGAATGGTTACGGGGCAGGCAACCGAAGTGCACGAAGTAATGATTGCGGCCCAAGAGTCGCAACTGGCCTTCGAGTTGCTTTTGGAAGTCAGGAACAAACTCCTGGAATCCTATCAGGAAGTCATGCGGATGGCGGTCTAGGGCAAGCAGAAGGATCTGAGGTCACGCAGTGGACGGTATCATCACATTGATCAACAACCTGAAGTCGCGTTGGGGCGGACTGTCCTTCAACCAGCGAGTGCTTCTGGGCGCGGTGGCTACGGCCAGCGTCATCAGCATTGCCGTGTTTTCGCTGTGGTTGCAACACGAGGAAAAAGCGGTTCTTTTCGCGAATCTGACCCCCGAGGACGCATCTGCGGCCCTCGAGGACCTGGCCAAACAGGACGTCGAAGCCGAACTGACCAATGGTGGCAGCACGATCCTGGTCCCGGAGAACCGCGTGCATCGACTGCGGGTGGATCTGGCGGCCCGGGGCATCCCCAGTTCCGGCGTCGTCGGTTTCGAGATCTTCGACGGCAAGCAGTATGGCCTGACCGAGTTCCTGCAGAATGTGAATTTCAAACGTGCGACCGAGGGCGAACTGACCAAAACCATTGAATCACTGCAAGGAATCCAGTCAGCCCGCGTCCACCTGACGCTCCCGAAACCCTCGATGTTCAAGAACCTGGCAACCGAAGCGACTGCCAGTGTGGCGCTGCGCCTGGGCCGGGGGCAGCAACTGGCCGACAACCAGATCTTTGGAATCCAAAGCCTGGTCGCCAGTGCGGTCGAGGATCTGGAGGCCGAAGCGGTCACGGTGCTGGATCAAAACGGCAAAGTGCTCTCCCATCAGGCCGGCGATGATGCGGCCGGACGCGGCCAGACCCAATTGGCACTCCGGCGGGAAGTGGAAACCCACCTGGCGCAGAAGGCCGGCTCGATGCTGGACGAGGTGCTGGGCGCCGGGCGATCGATCGTTCGCGTGGATGCGACCTTGAACTTCGAGAAGATCGACCGACAAAGCGAGACCTATGATCCCAAGACGGTCGTACGCAGCGAGGAACGCACCGAGAAGAATGATCCGGGTGCAGGCACCGCGGAAGAAAGCACGACCAACTACGAAGTCAACCGTACCGTCGAGCACATGATCAGCGAAGTGGGCGGCGTCAAATCCCTCTCCGTGGCGGTCTTCGTGGATGGCCATTACGAGACCGACCCCGAAAGCGGTGAGTCGGTCTACACCCCGCGAACCGATGAAGAGATGGCTCAATTGCGCCGTACGGTGCAGACGGCCGTCGGTTTGAACTCGACGCGCGGCGACCAGATCGAGATCGTCAACATGCAATTCCAGTCACAGGACGCACTGGGCGGAACCGGCGGCGGCTCGGCGCCCGATTGGCTGGGCATGGTCACCCAATTCGGAGGACGGATCCTCCTGCTGATTCTGGCCGCGGTGTTGGCCTTCAGCATGAAGAGCCGCCTGGGAACGATGTTGACCGAGGCCTTCCAACCGGCCGTCGGCGTCCCCGGGACCAAAGTCCATTCGCAAACGGGGGGCGTATCGACGCTGGAACAGGACGAAGAGAAATTCGACGGCATTCCCGAACTGAACGACCAGGTGATCGACCAGATCCAGGAGTACGCCTCGGAGAACCCGGAACGCGTGGCCGAGGTCCTGCTGTCCTGGATTCACGGAATTGACCTGGGGGATCGCAAGATGAAGGCGGAGAACTAGCCCATGAACGAGCAATTCCTGCGCAAGGCAGCGGTATTCATGATGGCGCTCGGGCCGGAAGCGGGCGGCAAGGTGATGTCCAAGCTGCCCCAGGATGTCGTGGAGGAGTTGACCCACGTCATTGCCACCACCGGCCACGTGAACTACGCCGAACGCAAATCGGTGTTGAGCGATTTCATCAGCATCAGTTCGCAGATTTCGGGCATCGCCTTCGGCGGCGAAGAAACCGCCAAGCAGATTCTCGAAGCCGGGTTCGGCAACCGTATGGCCGAATCCCTGCTGAGCCGCGTGACCAGCTACAGCGAAATCAAGAGCTTCGAACACCTGAAAAATGTCGATGGACTGACGATCGCGAACTACATCAAGAACGAGCACCCACAAACGATCGCGGTGGTACTGGCACACATGGATCCGCGCAACAGTGGTCCGATCCTCGAACTGCTGCCGGCCGAACTGCAGGGGCAGGTCGCTCACCGCATGGCGACGCTGGAGACTCCCAACCACGAGACGCTCAGTGCAGTGGAGGAAGTGCTCGCTTCCCAACTGCAGGGCGAGGTCGCAGCGAAGGATTCGAAATACGGTGGCAAGAAACAGGTCGCTGAGATCCTGAACGAGATCGAGCGCGAGACCTGGCAGGAAATTCTGGATGAGATGCGTGAAATCGATGACGAGATCGCCAATGACGTGAACAACCTGATGTTCGTCTTCGAGGATATCATCCTGTTGAGCGATCCTGCCATCCAGGAAATCCTCAAGGAGATCGACGGCAAGGAACTGACGTTCTCGCTCAAGGGTGCGACCGAGGAGATCCAGGAGAAGATCCTCGGCAACATGTCCAAGCGGGCCGCCGAGGGAATTCGCGAGGACATGGAATACATGGGGCCGGTGCGTCTGGCCGAGGTCGAGGAAGCGCAGCAACGCGTCGTGGAAGTCATTCGCAGTCTCGAAGAAGCAGGGACCATCTCCCTGGGCAAGGGAGGCGCCGGTGCAGAAATGGTTACCTGATGAATTCGGTTCCGGGGCAACCGCCGCTGTGGCCGAGTTGCCTGCCGATGCCTGGGAATCACTGCCGGAAACCAGCGCGGACCAGCGATCGGCCGACCGCTTCCTGAAGGAAAGCCGATTTGCCGACCCCAGCAGTCTGATGGCGAACATGACCCAGGCGGAGCGCGGGATGGTCTTCGAACTGGTGGAGCAGGACGTTGCCCGCGAGTACGAGGAGCGCGAAGAGGAACTGAAGCGGAGCCATGCCGACGAGATCGCGAGGATCCAGGCGGAGTACGAATCCCGGTTGCAGCGGTGGATCGATGAATTCGGCTCCCGCGTGGCGGCCCACACCGAAGAGACCCTGCACGCGATCGGACAAGCGGCCGCTCGGACGGCGGTCCAGATCGCCGGGAAAATTCTCCGCGCCACGGTGCCCCTGGACCCGGAGATCCTCGTGCGAGCATTGCAAACCAGCCTCTACAAGGTACCCGGCAGTCAGCCCGTCACAGTTCGCATGAATCCGGACGATGCAACGTGGCTGCAGGAGCGCGGGGACTTGCTGTCGAAGATGCACATCGACTTGATCGAGGGCGACCGGAGGATCGAAGCGGGCGGATGCCTGGTTCAGTCCGGTACCGGCGAATGGGATGCCACACTGGGCGGACAACTCGAATCGCTGGGCGAGATCGTTCACGAGGCGATTGCCACGGCACAGGTGGACTCGACGGCGGAGTTGCAGGTTCCACCAATCCCGGCTTCCGCTGAGAACCCACCGGAGAGCACCGATGACGATGCAGTGGAATGATCTGCAAACGCGCCTGGCAGGCGCCGATCCGGTGCGAGGCGTGGGCAAAGTCACCAATCTGATCGGTATGGCCGTCGAGGTGGAGGGATTGAACGCCCCCGTTGGATCGCTGTGCCGAATCGACACGGGTCGCCATCATGATCCGGTCCTCTGCGAAGTCGTCGGCTTTCGCGCCGATGCCCTGTTGGCCATGCCCTTTGACGAGGCTCGCGGCATTGCGACCGGGCAAAGGGTCGTACTGCAGGCGAACCAGCTTACCGTGCCCTTCGGGGACGAGCTCCTGGGCCGGGTACTCGATGGACTGGGCCGGCCATTGGACGGCGGCCCGAGTCTGACCAATCTGCCTCAGCGACACCTCGGCGGACGCCCGCCCAACGCGATGCAGCGACGCCGGACCGAAGATGTCATGAGTACGGGGATCCGCTCGATCGACAGTATGATTACCACCGCGCGCGGCCAGCGGCTGGGGATTTTTTCCGGCAGCGGCGTAGGCAAGAGCGTCCTGATGGGAATGTTGGCTCGACAGGCAAGCGTGGACGTCAACGTCCTGGCGCTGATTGGCGAACGCGGCCGCGAAGTGCGCGAGTTCATTGAACGGGATCTGGGGCCCGAGGGCCTGGCCCGTAGCGTGATCATCGTCGTGACTTCGGACGAGAGTGCCGTGATGCGCGCCAAGGGTGCTGAGACCGCAATGACCATCGCCGAGAATTTTCGGGAATCCGATCGGGAGGTTCTCTTCCTGATGGATTCGGCCACCCGCTACGCGATGGCCCTGCGTGAGATCGGGTTGGCCGCCGGCGAACCGCCGACCACCAAGGGCTATCCGCCTTCCGTATTCGCGGCCCTGCCACGCTTCTGCGAGCGTGCCGGTTGGTCGTCGATCAACTCGATGACGGCATTCTTTACGGTTCTGATCGAGGGTGACGATATCCACGATCCGGTCGGGGATGCCATGCGCTCGATCCTCGACGGTCACGTCATGCTCAGCCGCGACCTGGCCCGCCAGAATCATTATCCGGCGGTCGACGTGCTGGGCAGTATCAGCCGCCTGCGCAATGACCTGCTCGAGAGCCCGGATCTGGAAGCCGGCGCGCGTTTGATGCGCTGGCTCAAGACGCTTGAGGAGAACCACGATCTGGTGAACATCGGAGCCTATGTTGCCGGTAGCGATCCCGAGCTCGATACCGCGCTCTCGAAGCGGGACGAGATTCGCGAATTCCTGACCCAGGGAATCGCTGAAAACAGTGAGCTCGGCGCGTCGTTGACCGGGCTGCGCCAGTTGACCGGAGTTGCTTGAGATGCCGTTCCGATTCCGACTTCAAAAAGTCCTCGACGCACGCCAGCGCAGGGTCGATGCCGTCGCCGGTGGCCTGGCTGTGGCTCGGCGGCGTACGGCAACGATCGTCGAGGAAGCCCAGTGCCTGGATCTCGAAATCGACCGACTGCAAGGGAGCCAGGATCGGGTCGAGACCGCCTTCCCGATCGCCCGGCGGCGCCAACTGCTCGCCTGGCTCGAACATCTGGCAGGGCAGAGGAGTTCACTCCAGGCGCAACTGGCGGAAGCCCGCGCGCAGGAGGGGCGTCTGCACCAGGAAATGACGAGTGCCTGGCAGGATCTGGAAGTGCTGAAAAAGCTGGAAGATCGTCAACGCAAGCAGTGGTACGCCGAGCAACTGAAGCGCGAGAATCATGAAATGGACGAAATGGGCGTGCTGCGAGCAGACCGGTTCCGACGTGAAAAGGTTTCCCTGCTCCGGGAACAAGTTGCCGACCGGGAACGGACCGGCCCGCCGGAAAATCAACGGACAATTGCACAACTGCTAGAACGGCAATAGATAACTGTCGCCGCGACTTCCGCGGAAAAATGTTCGACGTTGGCACCGAGGTTGCGAAGGATTCCCCGCCGACATCCGGTATCGGCGGAAAATGAAGGGCCTTGAGGAGAAAATGAAATGAAAAGTGTGATCATCATTTCGGTTATCACCTTCATCCTGATCTTCGGTGGAGTGATCGTTGTCAGCCACAACCTGAACCAGGTGGCGATGGGCGGCGTACTTCCGGATCTGGCTCCCGAGGATTACGCCGCTGCCGAGCGTGTTTTCCAGGACATGGCGGTCGAGCGCGACCGCATCCAACAGGAAAAAGAAAGCCTTCTGACGCTGAAACAGTCCGTTGCGGTGCAGGAAAAAGCGCTCGAAACGGGCCGGAAGAATCTCGAAGCCGTCATTGCCAAGCTCGAGATCAAGCAGACCGAATACATCGAAGAACGCGAACGTTCGGCAACCAAACTGGCCAAGATGTACGAGGCGATGAAACCGGCGCAGGCGGCCCCGATCATCAGCGTACTGGAGATCGATATCATCCTGGACATCATGAGTCGCATGAAGGAACGCCCGGCGGCGAAGATCCTGTCGTACATGGACGCCGGGTTGGCCGCGCAGGTCAGCACCCGCATGAGTCTCAAGGGAGGCAAGTGATGGAGTTGCTGACGCAAATGGCATCCCTGGGCAAGTACATGGCTCCGGTAAGCATCCAGGGTGGAACGGATCCAGCCGATTCCGGCGAATCGACGACGACCCCGGCAGGGGAAGCCTCGTTGTCTTTTCCGACCCTGCTGGGAATGAAGAGCCAGGCGGCCGCCGCCGCGGACGAGGATCCCGGGGAGGCGGGCGCGGAAGCACAGGCAATGCAATTGGCTTCGTTGCTCGCCACGGCTACCGTCGACCCGTCAGAATCGGCAACGAACGCGAAATCGACACCGGCGACTGCGGGGTCCGGAGCGGAAATCGGGAACACCCAGGCGGCGGAATCGGGAGCGTTGTCGAACGAAATCTCCACGGCTCTTCGAATCGACCCTACCCTGGCCAGTGGGATCGCCGGCACTGCCGGAGAAGCCGCCGTTGCGTCGGAGGAGCCGTCGCCACAATCCGCGAGACCGACCGGTGTTTCCGGTGGTACCGCTCCCCGGGAAGATCGCTCAGGATTGATGGTGGATACGGTCATTGGAAAGGTAGTTCCGCAAGCCGGTTCCTCCTCGCAAGTGGCGACTGCGAATGGATTGACCGAGCCGAATGCTGCGCCCTCGAAGGAACTGGTCTGGCAACGGGCCCCCGAAACCGCAGCACAGACCGATCCTGCGTCCGCACTCGCCCCGCAAGTTCCCCGGGCGGAGGCCGTCGCGGCCGATACGGCCCCGATCGCCGGGAAAAACGCGGCCCAAGCCACTACGCCGAGCGAATGGGTGATGGGG
>JANTGJ010000056.1 GCA_024762975.1 Candidatus Krumholzibacteriia bacterium | reverse complement strand
GTCGTCGAATCTCTGCGCCGGGCTGTCGGAGCGGACGAATTGCGCCGCCACATGATGCGTCCGGCCCTGTTGCCCTATGAACGCATGGTACATTTGTGCTTGGGCGGCGGCAATCGGGCACGGCGCGCCGTCGAGCTCGCGCTGGCGACGACCGAACGCTCGCGTGCCCAGATCCTGGCGGCCCGCCTGCAGTCGACCGGAGCCGCCGGTCCCGGTGGGGGCAGCGCCCGGGCCGGGACGCGCGAGCGGGAACTGCTGGCTTCGATCGCCTACGTGCAGTCGCGGTTGCAGCATGCGGATCTGCAGGACGCCGAACGTCAGGGGTTGCGCGACCAGGTTGCGCGGTTCGAGGAGCAGGTGCGCTACCTGAGAATCGAGAAGGGTCACCGCGATCCCGGCTTCCGATCGAACGGCCAGGAACCGTTCGATCCGGTGGCGACCCTGGCCGAAGGCGAAGAGGCGATCTCCTACTTCCTGGGTGAGCGCGAGTCGTACCTCTTCCACATCACCGCGGGCGGTGTCGAGCCGGTGCCCTTGCCGGCTCGCGGCCTGATCGAGGAGCGCGTGCGGCACTACCTGTCCCTGCGTTCGGGGCCGACCGTGCCTCCGGAAATCCTGGATGGCGCCGAGCGCACGCTGTACGAAATCCTCCTGGGACCGATCGCCTCGCAACTGGGCCCCGAAGCCGTGTTGATCGTCGTGCCCGACGGCATCCTGCACCGCCTGCCGTTCGCCACGCTGCGCAGTGCACAGGGGTATCTGATCGAGGACCATGAGCTCTTCGTCACACCCTCGTTGCGTTCGCTGGCCTCCTTGCGAAACCGCGAAAAGTCACGGCGTGCGACAAACGGCCCCCCGGCGTTGTCCCTCCTGGCGGTGGGCTGTGGTGAAGCGGAAACGAATGGTGACAGCGTTGCGCGGCGGGTGCATCCCTTCGACCAGTCTCCTGTCGCGAGCCTGCGCGGGGCGACCCGTGAGGCGCAGCAGGTGGCTGGACTATTCGACCGGGCGATGGTGCTGACAGGCCGGGCTGCCTGCGAAGCGAACTTCAAGCGGGCCTCGCTCGAACAGGCCGAAGTGTTGCACATCGCGGCGCACAGCTATGCCGACGAACGAGACGTGCGGCGCTCGTATGTCTTGATGAACTCGATGCGGGACGCGCCGGATACGACCGCGATCGAGGATGACCTGCTGCAGTGGAGCGAGGTCGCCGCACTCCATCTGAATGCTTCGTTGGTGACTCTGGCGTCGTGCCGCTCGGCGGGCGGCGTGCTGGCGGTGGGCGAGGGCGTGACCGGACTGACGCAGGCCTTCCTTTTTGCGGGCGGCACCTGCGTACTGGCCTCGCAATCGGATATCGGCGACGAATACTCGCGTCGTTTCATGCTGTCTTTCTATGAACATCTGCGGCGCGGCGAGAGCGCCTCGCGTGCATTGCGCCGGGTTCAACTGCAATGGGCGCGAGACCGGAGTCCGGAGAGCCGGCGCGAGCCCTGGGCCGATTTCGTGCTCATCGGGGACGGCTCGGTGACTCTGTCAACGGCTGGTGGAGGGATCCTGACACCGCTGGAAGCGGGACTGCTTGTCTCGGCGGTCGTGCTCTGTATCAGCCTACCCTTGATTTCGATCGTGCGCCGGCGCCGCTCCGCCTGATACAATTTTCGTACCGTGAAAGTATTGTGTCATTCCTGATGCGTAGGAGTCTCAACCATTGAGTCTGGATCTTCGGACAGGGACGGACGAGGAACTCGCAGCCCACTGGGCCGATGCGGGTCCACGTGACGATCTGGCCGACGAGATTTTTCGGCGCTACCGCAAGCGCATCTATGTCTGGTGCTACGGTTACTGCCACGATGTGGAAGAGTCGGTGGATCTGACCCAGGAGATCTTCGTCAAACTGTTTGCCGGACTCGAAAATTTCCGGGGCGGATCGCGCCTTTCGACGTGGATCTACACGATCGCGCGAAATCACTGCCTGGGGAAGCTGGCACGGCAGGGCGATCAGTGGCGCAAGCGACTGCAGTCCCTGGACGAAATAGAGGTCGCCGACCTCGGCGCGGCTCGGCTGATCCGCGATCGTGAACGGCGGGGCGAACTGGAGCTACTGCTGGCCCAGGCCCGGACACGGATGAAGGAAGAGGAGCTGGAAGCTTTCCTGCTGCACTATCGTGATGGACTGGCGGTCCGGGAGATCACCCGTATTCTCGGTTGCAACAACGCTTCAGGCGCAAGAACGTTGATCCAGAATGCGCAGCGAAAGTTCCGGCGGCTGATCGCCGCAAAGGAGTACCCCGATGGCTGAAAAGCCGACTCATCGACATCCCTCGATCGAGCGATTGGCCGACTGGGAGGCCGGTGTACTCGACGGGACGGACGCCGCAGGGATCGCGGCGCACGTGCACGAGTGTGCCCTGTGCCGACTCGAGTTGAAGCGGTTGGCCGATTTCGCAACCGGGGATGATCTGGCCCTGGCTGATGCGGGCTGGGACCAGGCGGAGTTGCGCCTGCAGCGTCGGTACGAACAGGAGATCAAGCCACGGTTGACGCGGGAATCGAGCCGGCAATCCGAGCAAACCGTCCGGCGCCGTCGCTCACATTGGCTACCCCTGGTGCCCGTCGCTGTTGCTGCGCTCCTGGCGGTGCTGTTTCTCAGCATGGATCGACTACCGAGACCCGGGGAAAAATGGCGCGGCAGCGACACCCTGCGTGGCGGCGGGACGGCCACGGCGCCGATCCATCTCGTGACGCCTCTCGAGCAGGTGGTCGAAGCGCCGGCGGAGTTTGTCTGGCGCGCGGACGACGAATTCGATGCCTACGTACTGGAAGTGTTTTCACCGGACCTGGAATCGGTACTGCGGGTGGCCGATTTGCGCACGACGCGCACCCTGCTGCCTGATTCGCTCGTCGCTCGTTTCGAGCCCGGCAAGACCTATTTGTGGAATGTCCAGGGGCGCGAGGGACTGGCCGAAGGCGAGCTCTCGCTGACAGCCTGGTTCCGTATCGGACCGCCGGTACGCGAGCCGTCACCGCATAGCGACCCATCCCAGGATCGTTGAGTTCCGAAAACGTCCAACGTGGTTGCTTCCGTCTGCTATCTTCGGGATATGATACTCGAACACGAAATCTGCTACCGCGCACTGCAAACTCGCGACGCCCGCTTCGATGGCCGTTTTTTTACCGGAGTCATCAGCACCGGGATCTATTGTCGACCGGTTTGTCCCGCCCGGACGCCGAAGGCCGCGAATTGCGAGTTCTTCGCCTGCGCCGCGGCCGCTGAACTGACGAATCTGCCGGGCATCGGCGACTGGACTGCGCAGTACATCGCCCTGCGCGTGCTGGGCGAGCCGGATGCGTTCCCTGCCGCGGATACGCTGCGATGCTGCTATGGCGTGGACCCACGACCGGAGGATGTTCGATGTCGAATGAGATCTTTGCCGAACGTGTGATCGAGAGTCCGGTCGGGCGCCTGTTGCTACGAGTGCACCAGGCCAAGTTGACCCATCTGTTGTTCGCCGGGCGCAGGAGGGTCGGCATCCGGGCTACCGGGCGGGAGTCCGACGGCGCGATTCTCGACCGTGCGGAACGCCAACTGGAAGAGTATTTCACCGGCAGGCGCCGAAGTTTCGACCTGCCGTTGGCTCCGTCCGGAACCCAGTTTCAGACGGCGGTCTGGCGCGCACTCGAGACCATTCCGTGGGGTGCCGTGACCAGTTATGGAGAGATTGCCAGGCGCATCGATCGTCCCACCGCAGCGCGTGCGGTAGGGGCCGCCAATGGGCGTAACCCAATCTCGATCATCGTGCCCTGTCACCGGGTGATCGGGGCGGACGGTTCGTTGACCGGGTACGGCGGGGGGCTGGAAGCGAAGAAGAGGTTATTGGCGATCGAAGGACGTGACTGACGATCTTCCTGAAGAGGCGCGAAAAATCGCCGGAATCCGAAGATCGGGTCGTCATTGTCGATGCCCTGACTCCCCTGATCGGTCGCGGGGACCGGCGGTCTGGGTGTTCTGAGGATCCACTCCCGGTGCGCCCGAGGAACCGGCGTGCTGCGGTCGGCGGCACGCCGGTTCCCGGGTCGGTGCGACGGGTTACTCTTTCTCCGGCTTCCAGACTTTCCACACCTTGCCGACCAGTTCGGGTCCGGGTTTCAGCGTGGGTTTACCGGGGGTCCAGCCGGCCGGAGTGGCTTCGGCGCCGCCCGTTTCGTGTACGAGTTGGAAGGCCTGCACCTGCCGGGTCAGTTCGGCGAAGTTGCGGCCGACCGGGGGAGTCATGATCTCGGCGGCCTGGATGATTCCGTCCGGGTCGATCAGGAATCGTCCGCGGATGTCCACACCGGCGGTTTCGTCATACACGCCGTAGACGGTGCCGATCGCTCCGCCGGCATCCGACAGCATGGGGAAGGGGACCCCGCCGTCGACCATTTTCGAAAGTTCCTCTTCCTGCCAGATCTTGTGCGTGAAACGACTGTCCGTACTCATGGACAGGACTTGCACGCCGAGTTTCTCCAGCTGATCATGGTTGGCAGCGACCGCTGCCAATTCGGTGGGTCACACGAAGGTGAAATCGCCGGGATAGAAGCACAGCGTCACCCACTGGCCCTTGTAATCCGACAGCTTGATATTCTCGAATCCTCCGTTGACGTAGGCGCTGGCCTCGAAGTCCGGGGCCGGCTGTCCGACTCTTGCCTGCATGGTCTTCTTCCTTTCGTTGGGCATTTCCTGGGGTGTCTCCTCTTCCTGCGGCTGCCCAATCGGGCCGCCGGCCGGCGGAGCGCAACCTTCCGGTTTTTCTGACATCCGAATGGCCTCCTGGTCCACCCGCGGGGTGAGCGCCGTGCCGTGTCGCGGGTCCCGTCGGCAGCGGCGGCGGGGAATTCTGAGACTCCCCACAAAACATATCGAATACAAACCAAGACTGTGTCTAAACAATAGGGCCGCCAACTCATCTCCGAGTCGTCACGGCCTACTTTCGCCGACCGCGCAGGACGATCTCGTAGTCCAGGACCTCAAATTCCGGGTGCTCGGCGATGTCGCCAACCACGACCGAATCCCACGGGATATCGTGGATTTCGCCGGTCTCGGTGTCGATCAAATGATGATGAGCCTCGAGTCGGGGATCAAATACGGTAACGCCTTCGCGCAACGTGCGGCGAACCAGCAACCCTTTTTCCGCCAACAGGTTCAATGTGTTGTAGACGGTCGCCCGAGAAATCGTTGGGCACCTCGAAAGTGCCATTGCCAGCACTTCGTCGGCCGTAGGGTGGTCCTCTGATGCCAGGGCGCACCGAGCCACTTCCAAACGCTGGGCCGTCGGTTGGATCTTGTGATCGCGGAGCATGTTGATCAGGTCTTGCATGGAGTTTAGACTAAGTCTAAAACGGGAATCTGTCAAGTACTGACTTGGCCTGTGCTCCGATCCGCGGGAACTGAGGGTCTGATCCAAAAGCCGAATCACCCGGTGAGGTGAAATCGGTGGGTGCTCAACGCATCAGCGCCCGTTGCCAATCCGTCACCAGGTGCAGGTGGGAGACCTCGGTACGGAAAGCGGGGTCGACGCCGGTCAGCAGGATCCGCTCGCCGTCGGGGTGCAGGTCGTAGAAGCAGCCGCCTGCGCTGGGCGACGATACGGTCACCGACAACTCGCTCTCGCCCACACGGAAGGTCTGACCGGAACCATCCACCGAATACACTTTCAGTTGTCCGCTGAAGAGACTGACCCAGAGCTTCGTTCCGTCCGACGACCACTTGGGATACACGGCGCCATCGGTAGTGACCTGCCACTTGCGTGCACCCCCCTCGGCTGCGACGACGAAGATGTCCCAGCCGGCAGCCGACTCGACGTGGTAGGCGATCCAGCGCCCATCCGGCGAGTACTCGCCGCCCCCGAGATTGCCGTCGGCCAGCGACAACAGCACTTCCGGGGTCCCATCGCCCGTGTTCAGCGCCAATCGCTGGACCTCGATGTTGCCGTCTTCCCGCTCGTGATCGATCAGCAGGAATTCCGAGTGCGGATCGATACTGGTCGGGGCCGCATAGCGACTCGATTCGAAGAGAATGGCGGCTCCGCCCCTGCCCTCGAGAGGCTGTTGCATGATGCGAAAGGTCCCGCCCACGCTGGAACTGTAGTAAACCGTCTGACCGTCCGGGGACCATGCTGGAAGCCGTTCGTCTCCGTCCGCGAAAGTGAAGCGCGTTCGCAGTCCGGTGTCCAGATCCACCAGCCACAGATCCGTGCCCTCATTCGAGGCGTTGTTCACTTCGATCAGCGCAAGAGTGCCGTCCGGGGAAATGCTGGGGTGAAAGATCTGCCCGGACTCGCCGAGGGCCACCTGGGCACCGTTCTCGAGCTCCATCCACGACAGGACCTGTCCTGCCTCGTTCGAGACGCCGGTCTGATACACCATCATGCCCGTCGGGGAAGGGCTGAAGATCGCCAACGCCGCTCCGTCGACCCGCATGATGTTCTCGACGAGCGGGATGGCGCCGTCCGTGGGGCGTTCCTGGTCCGGCGTGAAGGCCGTCGCCATCAGGACGCCTTCGCGGACCGTGAGCAGGTAGCCCTGCACGTATTCGGCATTGCTCTGCGTCTGCCCGATGATGCGCGGCGTGACCGTCGTATCCAGTGAGGCCAGAAAGATGTCATGATCTCCGCCGTTCTGGGCTCGCGCGATGTAGATGAATTGCTGTCCGTCGGGCAGGAATCGCGGATGCCGATGCGAATCGTGCTGCGAGTCGACCGTCGTGATTTTTTCCGGTTCGCCGCCGATCGCGGGAATGCGAAAAATGGCATCGTTATAGTCGGGCGCAAAGATGATCACGCCGTCCTTGTTCCAGGAGGCACCCTTGGCGTTGGGAGCCGTACACAGCGTGACGGGCGGCCCCCCGGCAGCGGCCACCTTCTTCAGCTTGTTCTGCAGATCATCGTAGTATCCGATGTACTCGCTGTCCGGAGACCAGAACGGATAGGCCGCGCCTTCGGTGCCTGACATGGCGATGGATTCCCCCTCGTCCAGATGACGAATATAGAGTTTGGTGACGCCCACCTCGTTTCGCGCCGAGAAACAGACCTTGGTGCCATCCGGCGAGATGACGGCCGGTCCCGGCCTGCCGCCGCTCAGTTCGAAATCCGTGTCCTTCGGCGCCGGGATCATCGCGTGCAGCAAAGGAGCGGGCTGGGGTCGGGCCAGTACTTTCCAGCCCAGGCCCGCACCGCCGAGCAGGCAAACGAGCGCGATGACGCCGATCAGGGCTGCGGGCAAGCGTGTCTGCTTCTGCGGCTCGTCGTAGGCACTGAGATTCAGTTGCGAGAAGCTCAGGCTCGTACTGCTCAGCCCGTCCTGTAGGAAGATGCGCGCCTCGCCGATATCGCGCAGCCGCTGTTTCGGGTCGCGCACAAGACAGCGCTCGACCAGGCGGCACAGCTCGGGCGCCTCGTCGACCGGCAGCGATTCCCAATCAGGTTCCTTGCGCAGCACCGCGGCCAGGGTGTCACTCGTCGTCTCGCCCCTGAACAACTGATGGCCGGTCAACAATTCGAAAAGGATGACGCCGAAGGCCCAGATGTCGGTACGTCGATCCACGGCCGCGCCGCGCGCCTGCTCCGGGCTCATGTAGGCGGCGGTGCCGAGGATCGCACCGGTCTGGGTCATCGCTGCGGTGACGGTGGGGGACGCGGCCGATTCGATACCGTCCGGCGAGTCACCGAACCAGGCCTGCGCCAACCCGAAGTCCAGGATCTTCACTTCGCCCTCGTCGGTCTCCATGATGTTCGCAGGCTTCAGATCGCGATGCACGATGCCGGCCTCATGGGCGGCCTCGAGTCCGGCGGCAATCTGGCGCGCGACTTCCCGCACCTCGGCAACCGGGACCGGGCCGCTTTCAAGTCGCTCCCCGAGTTCCTTGCCCGAGATCAACTCCATGACCAGAAAACGCAGGCCCTCGGTTTCCTCGAATCCATAGACCGAGGCCACGTTCGCATGCTGCAGGCTGGCCAGGGCGCGAGCCTCGCGCTGAAACCGGGCTTCCCGCTCGGGATCGCCCGTCAACTCGGCGGGCAGGATCTTGATGGCCACTTCCCGGCCCAGCTTGGTGTCGCGGGCGGCATAGACTTCGCCCATGCCGCCTTTGCCAATGCTCTTGGTGATCTCATAGTGGAGTAGAGATTTACCGATCATGCCGGGCCCTTTCAAAAGCCGGTATCCGGGCTGCAGGACTCCCGGAACACGGCCATTCTTTCACGAAAAGCGGAGATTTGGTGAAAGACAACGTAAACGGTGGGAGTTGTAGCGGCAATGGCAAATTGAAAACGAATACAACGATCAATACGAGGTTCCGCTGCCGTCCCGTGGAAGCATGTGCAGAATATCCGGGGAGAAAGACCGCACGATTGTCGCCCTCGCGCCGAGGTTCCCGAAGAAATCGGATCAAGAATCCACGCCGCCTGCCGACAATCGAAGGGACCGCCAAAAGGCGGCCCGAAAGGCATCTTGCGCACCTGAACCAGGAGATTTTCGATGCGCCTTCTGACCCGCTCCGATTTTGATGGACTGGCCTGCGCCGTACTGCTGGTCGAGGTCGGCGTTGTCGACGAATACAAATTTGTTCATCCCAAGGATCTGCAGGACGGTCTGATCGAGGTCACCCAGGACGATGTGCTGGCCAACGTGCCGTTCGTTCCGGGTTGCGGTCTGTGGTTCGATCATCATGCGAGTGAAATCGAGCGTCTGGGCATCGTGGATCATCACGCCTTCGAAGGCAGTTCGATGATCGTACCCAGCTGTGCACGGGTGATCTACGACTACTACGGTGGCGCGAAAACCTTCGCCAAGTTTGACGAGAACGGCATGATGGCCGCCGTCGATCGTTGTGATTCGGG
Organism: Candidatus Krumholzibacteriia bacterium; assembly: GCA_024762975.1. Taxonomy (GTDB): domain Bacteria; phylum Krumholzibacteriota; class Krumholzibacteriia; order LZORAL124-64-63; family LZORAL124-64-63; genus JANTGJ01. The sequence goes on along the minus strand of JANTGJ010000056.1, from coordinate 11,546 downwards.
CCAACTGACGGTCGAGGATATCCTGCGTCCCGAAGGCTGGGTCATGCTCTCGTACCTGATGGACCCGCGCACCGGATTGGGCTATCACAAGGACTACCGCGTTTCGAACTACTCGCTGATGGCCGACCTGATCCAGTACTGCCGGACGATGTCGGCCGAACACATCCTGACGTTGCCGGATGTCCAGGAACGCGTCGAGCGATACTACGCCCAGGAAAAAGCCTACGAAAACATGCTGCGCCGCTGCGCCCACACCGAGGGCAACGTGCTGGTGCTGCATCTGCTGGACGAAGAAGAACTCGCGCCGGGCAATCGATTCAAGGAATACGCCCTGTGGCCGGAGCAGGATATTTCCCTGCGCATTTTCTGGGGACAGCGCCGGGAGAAGGTGGTCTTCTCCTGCGGCCACAGCATCCTGAATCGCAACTCGCAAACCAACGTCGGCGAATTGATGCTGCGCTACGGCGGTGGCGGGCACACGCGAGTCGGAACCTGCCAGGTGCCGGTCGAGGACTGGAAGCGCGTGCGCAACGAGCTGATCGATGCGATGCGCGAGGACCAGATGGACAGATCGCTCGAAACGCTGGAGAAGAGCAAGACGAAGCGTCCTGTTCATTTCTAGGCGGCGACAAAACGCCCGACCCACCTTCGTTCCCGATTCGCGGTTGCAAAACGCGCCAAATTCCGGAAGATTCAGTCGAGGTCGTTTTCCCCCGAGTCCCGAGAGATACGTCATGCTGCAATCCATCCTGCTTCGTGCTCTGCCCTGCGCATTGATCATGATCATCCTACTGACCGGCTGCGCCGGCGGACCGAAGGTCGAGGTTCCGATTCTCGTGGAGGAATTGCCGGCGCTGGCTGCCGACGCACCGATCGATGTCTACTGGAGCCAGAAGAGCCTCGAGGATTGGCTGCAGTTGGCCGCGAACCCGAAAAAGGGACCGGACCTGGACGCGCTGCGTGTGCTCGACACCCATGCGCTGTGGGAGAACCGGAAGGAAGGCCTCGAGGGGGGCAAGGTGGCGGATCTGGTCGGCGGAGAGCAGATCAGCACGAGGCATCCGCGTGAGTTCCTGCTCATGGAGTTGGCCACCAAGGCCCGGGAGCTGGGCGCCGATGCCCTGATCGTCACCAGCCTGCGCGTGCAGGGGTTGTCCGGAAACCGGATGCGAGATGACTATGATGCGCTGTGGAGCGCCGGCACGGTGATGAAGGTCTGGGTCTACGCCCAGGCCATCCACTACGAATGATCCGGGGCGTTCAGCTCTCGCTCCGGCCCTCGCTGTCGGGGCAGGGTGAAAACGCCCGGTGATATCGGAAATTCTCTCCGTTAGAAATCGTAGACCATACGTACCGCGACCCGGTGCAGATGGCCGTCCCCGCCCACGAATCTCAGGTCACCGTCCTGTTCCGAGTCGAGATCGCCGACGATCTCGCGTTCGACGTCCAGGATCGAGAATACGTAGGATCCGTTCACGGACCAGCGATCGCTCATCCGCCAGCGCAATCCACCGCCCAGACTGCCCTGCAGCATGGCGTAGAAGTAGTCCGCAGTCTGATCGTTGTCGTAGATCAAACCAAACCAGCCCATGCCGGCGATCAATTCGGGCTGCAACGGGGCGTCGGGCAACAAAGTGATTACACCGTCGAAGCGCAGCCCTCCGGTATAGGTGTCCAGGACCGTGCTCGGAGAGTCGTGCTTGCCGATGTGAAAGGTGAACTCGGTACGGAAATGGGGGCCGAAACCATAGCCGCAGACCAGATCCGGGCCCTGGGAGAACGAATCGAAGTCTTGTTCGTCCCCCGGGAGCAGTACGCGGTTGTCCAGATCCACTGTCACTTCGGACACGCCCCAACCCAGGCCCAGCTGGAATCCCTGGTTGTATTGCCGTCCCTCGTCCGCCAACACGACGCCGGAAAAAAGCAGGCCAAGAGCCAGTGTCACTGTGAAATATCGTTGTCCGGGTACGCCATTCATGACTTCATTCCTCATTCACCCCCAGCGACTTGATGCGCTTGTGCAGGTTGGTGCGCTCGATTCCCAATTCGTTCGCCGCGCGGGTTACGTTGCCCTCATGACGCTCCAGTGCGGCAGCGATCAAATCGCGTTCGCAGGCCTCACGGGCCGCTTTCAAGGGTAGACCGGCGTAGGGATGTAACGTGGTGGTGGAAACCGCCGGGATCACCGGATCGGTGCGGCCCGCGATTTCGGCAGGTAGATCACTCAAGCCAAGCACATCGCCGCGTCCCAGGATCAGCAAGCGCTCCATGACGTTCATCAGTTCGCGCACATTGCCGGGCCAGGGGTAGGCCTGCATTTTCAACCAGGCATCGGCGTGGACCCGAGGGGTCGGGCGCTCGTGTCGAGCGGCATATTTTCCGAGAAAATTCGTTCCCAACAGCCGAATGTCATCGCCGCGTTCACGCAGCGGAGGCACCGTCAGTGGAATCACATTCAGCCGAAACAGCAGGTCTTCACGGAACTCGCCATTTCGCACCTGGGCCGCCAGGTCCTTGTGCGTGGCTGCGAGAACCCGCACGTCGACGGTCAGGGTCTTTGTGCTGCCCACGGCCTCGTATTCGCCCTCCTGCAGTACACGCAACACCTTGGCTTGGGCTTTCAGGCTCATATCGCCGATCTCATCCAGAAACAGCGTGCCGCCGTTTGCGGCTGCGAAGAGTCCCCCGCGAGCGGTGTCCGCACCGGTGTAGGCACCTTTGACGGCTCCGAAGAGTTCGGCTTCGATCAATTCCTCGGGTATCGCCGCACAATTGACCCGTATGAATGATTGATTCGCGCGGGGGCCGGAACGGTGCAGGCTACGGGCAACCAATTCCTTGCCGGTACCGCTTTCGCCCAGAATCAGCACCCGGGTGTCGGTGGGTGCGACGCGGCGCATTTCCTCCCGCAGGGAACGAATGCCCTCGCTGTCGCCGAGGATCTCGCTGTCCCCGTCACGCAGCAGTTCGATTTCCCGCTTCAGTCGTCCGGACTCGGTGGCGTTGCGTGCGGTCAGCACGATGCGTTCACGGCTGAAGGGCTTCTCGATGAATTCGAACGCACCCTGGCGGGTGGCCTCGACCGCACGCTCGATCGTGGCGTGGCCGCTGATCATCACGACGGGCAAATCGGGTTGCTTGTCGCGGAGGATACGCAAGGCCTCGAGCCCGTCCATCCCCGGCAGCTGGATGTCCAGAAAGACGGCACAGAATCGTTCGGCGGCCGCCTTTTTCAGGCCCTCTTCGGAGCTGGTTGCGGTTTCGACATCAAAGCCTTCACCGCCGAGGATGATCTCGAAGCTGCGACCGATATTCAATTCGTCGTCCACGACGAGGATGCGCTCACTCATGATCTTTCTCCGATTCCTTTTCCACGCTGCGGGGGAGTTCAATACGAAAGCGTGCACCGCCCCAGCGGCCTTCCTCGACCTCGATCGTACCTTGGTGAGCCAGCACGATTCCCTTGACCAACGCCAGCCCCAGGCCCAATCCGCCCTGGGCCTGGCTACGGTAGGGCTCGAAGAGACGCGCTCGCTCGGCAACAGGAATTCCTGGTCCGTTGTCTTCGACGACCAGGACGACATGATCGCCGTCCGGGCGAGTGGCCAGGCGCAGGCGCGCATCCTCGCGGCCGGCGAGGGCCTGGCGCGCATTGCTGGCCAGGTTCATCAATACCTGTCGTAGCCGGTCGGGATCGACCTCGCAGTTGCCGACGCCTCCGTCCAGATCCGTTTCGATCTCCAGATCCCGTTGCAGTGCCGCTACGTCGGCCACCAGCGCATTGACATCCGTCACTGTGAAATGCGGTTCGACCGGGCGCGAGAATTCGCGGAATCGCGAGACGACCTGGCGCAGGCTTTCGACCTCTTCGATCACGATGCGAGTGCATTCGTGCAGCAGTTGACGGTACTGCTCGTCATCACCATCATAACGCTCGCGGATTTCGCCCACCGTCAGCTGAATCGGTGTCAGCGGATTCTTCACTTCATGGGCAAGGGCTCGCGCCATCTCGCGCCAGCCGGCCATTTTTTCCAGATCCACGAGTTGACGAGATTGCGTGTCCAGAGTCGAGACCATGGTGTTGAAGTGCTCGCTGAGGCGGCCGATTTCGTCGTGGCTTTCGACGGGTACCTGCACGTCCCAGCGCCCTCGGGCCACGGCGCGGATCGCCGTCAGGAGTCGATCCACCGGCCCGACGATTCCACGAGCGAGCCATGCCGCAACACCCAGGGAAGCAAGCAGCGTCAGAAGATAGATGCCCAGAAAGGGCAGCCAGAAGCTTTGTTCCAGCTCCTGACGATCAGTTTGCAGGCTGCGCAGGACCTGTAGTGTGGCAGCCAGTGATTCGGCATCCGTGCGCCATTGGGGATCAATGGCCAGCTGAGCGTCGATGTGTCCGATGCCGGGCAGGTCGCGTCCGGTGGTCAGAAAGGGAGGAGGCCCGTGTGGACTGTCCGAAGTGGCCGGGCGAGCACCGCTTTCGGCCGACCCTGCCTGAAGCACCTCAAGGCGTCCCTGGGTCTGCAGCACGACCCGGGCCTTGCGGAGCATTCCCTGCGGCGGGGATGCTGCCCAACTTTCGGCCAGCCCCGCAGGACCGGATTCGCGATAGGACGCCAGCCAGGCATCGAGCTCGTCCGACAGCGCCCTGCGGTCGCGGCGGTAGATCAGGCGGGTTTGGCGGATGCCGGCTTCCAGCGCAGTATCGACTTCCCGGCTGAGGCCCAAATTCAGGCTGCGCTCGATCAATTGACGCGTCAGCAACGCGGCCGGCACCGAGGGCAGAAGAGCGAGCAGGACCATCAGAAAAGTCAATCGCCAGCGCAGTCTCATGGTCGCACCTCCAACTCTCCGGGCCGGAACCAATCCGTTTCGAAGCGCACGACCTGTTCCTGTTTCCCGCCACCGAAGAGGCCAGCAAACAGGGCACCCAGATCGAGCGATAGTTCTTCGCTGCCCGAACCGCTGTGCTTCCGGACGTATCGGCTCATGCGTTCGCGATCCTCGGGCGCCAACGGTCGGACGGCCACCTGTACGACCAGGCGGTACAGACTCTCGGGCCGCAGCTGCGAACGCCGGGCCAGTTGGATCCCTGCGAGATTCGACCAGGCAGAGTCCGCGGCTTCCAGTGATGAATACTGTTGTTGAGCGATGCCGCGCTGCAACCGATAGACATCCTCCCACAGGTCCAGCCGCAGATTCTGTTCAACGAATCGTTCGGCGATGGGACGTTCCCGGCTTTCCAACCGCAATCGGAAGACGCACGTGCCGGGCAGTCCGCTGTTGATGGTCGACTCGGTACGCCGATCCAACAAGTCCTCTGCGCGCAGATCCACGCTTACGTCTTCGCCCACCATGTGCACCTGCGCACTGACGATGCGTCCGGCCTGGGCCGGAAACGCCACTACGGCAATCCATACCACGAGGACCCAACAGATCCGGATGTTTTCCGGCCGCGGCATCTAGAACGACCTACCCAGGCTGGCGTGCACCATGACCGGATTGTCCGAAAAATTTTCCGTAAGCGGGTAGGCGACTTCGAGATTCAGAATCTGTAACCAGGGAATCTGGAATTGCAGCCCGTAACCGGTGCTGGCCGAAAGATCCTGCAGCTTGCCGGAGGCACCCCAGTGTTGACCCGCATCGAGGAATACGGTGGTCAGGACTCGGGGTCGGTGGCGATCCTTGCCGGCAACGGCGAATCGAAGCTCGGCCGTCGTCAACCACAGGCCGCGGGCCCCAAGAGAGCCGCTCAGTCCGGCCAAGGTGAATCCGCGCAGGCTGCGCGGCCCGCCTACGGTGGGACGCAGGGGATAGGGAGTGTCCTCGGAAGTCGCCACGGCGTGGGTGCGGAAGGCGAAGGCATGGCGTTCGAAGAGCGGGCGCGCGGCGCGATAGTCGAACTCGGCGGCCCAGAACGGCTTTTCATTGTCGACATCGTACGAGGATTTCAGGCGCAGCCCGGCCCAGTACCCCGCTTGCCAGCTGCGGAAGCGGTCGCGGTGATCCCACAGCACTTCCAGCAGAGTGTCCACACAACCGGAATCCTTCGGAGTCTCGTCGAAGATCGCGGACAGGGGAAGATCGTCGTTGCCCTCGGCTCCGCGGATCCGGTTCTCGGGGTCGACTCCCGAGATGCCGGCCCAGAGCGTCATGCTGAGCGTGTCGAGCGGTTTCTTGCGCAATCCGGTGTGGAGGCGGAACCGGCGAATCTGCTGCTCGTACATCTGGCCATCGTGCAGGAACATCCACTGATTGTTGGTCAATTCCAGTTCGAGCAGCAGGTCGTAGTCCTGCACCACGACCGATGGAATGATCAATTGCGCCAAGGGCCCGCCGGTTCGCAATCCCGAGCGAAGTCCCGCCCGAAAAAGTCCGCCCCGTCCAAAAGGACTGGATTTGCGGACGCCGGGGAAGGTCATGAACCAGCCGCGCAACGGCTCGCTGCCGACGCCTGTTTCGAAACGCCAGCGCCGATCCAGTTCGGCCTCGATGACCAATATGACCGCGCCTCTTTCCCGGCCGCGTACGGTGTACATTTCGATACTCGCGAAGTGGCCGAGATCCTCGAGATAGCGCTGAGACTCGACGAGCACATCCGAAGTGATTGCCTGCCCGACGCGTAACGGCAGGTGCCGGCGTACGAGTACTTCCTCCTGGCCGCCGGACGGTTCGACACGAACCGATTCCAATCGCAGGGCGTGTGGGTCGTCAGCCCAGGAAGAAGCATTTCCCAGCAGCAACAGGAACAGCACATAGCAGGTGGTGCGAAACAGGGCGAGAATTCGGGAACGCGAGACTCGGGTCACATTGCCTCCAGATCGCTGGTACGGGTCGGTCGGAGACCTGCTCCTGAAAATGTACAGTAGAGTAGGTCAGACCCGCATGACAAGCAATCGCTGTTCCGGCTCAGCGGTACCTTGGTGTCGATTTGAAAGTACTGTAACGTGTTGATGACAAAAAGGTTGCGATTTCTCCGGTGCAATATCATGGACTGCGGGTGTCCAATGCGTGCCGATGCGGAACGTTTTCATGTGCCGGTTTTTCACGCCGTGCGCCTCCGGCACGGGTTTCGGCCGCGGCGAGATCCCCTCCGTTTCGATCGAAATTCCCTGCAAAAAATACACTTCGACGAACAAAGGCGCGGTTCTTCCGGCCGGGAATATCCTTTGCAGTGGTTGCCTCGATGGCCGCGGAATTTCACCGATCGGCCCTGGGAATGCCGTGGCGCCGAGCCGCATCCGCAGCGAAGGAGAGAACGATGTTTACGACCCTGGCCCGTTTCCTGTCCGAAGGTGGCGCATTCATGTGGCTGATCCTGGGCGTACTGGCATTCGCATCCGCCGTGATCCTGGAGCGGCTCTGGTTCTATCACGTGACCTGTCGCCCACTGTCGACCGACCCGGTGGGCAGCTCTCTGGAAGCTTTGGATACCGGCGAGCCGGAGAAGGTTCTGGCTGAACTCGAGACCCGGCCTTCCCCCCTGAATCACCTCCTGTCCGTGGCGATCGACCGGTACCGCGGTGGCTTCTCCTTCGAGGAGATCCGGCAGGCGGTCGAAGAGTCCGCCGTGACCCAGTTTCCACGCCTGGGCCGCCGCATCGGCTATCTGGCGATGGCTGCGAACGTATCCACGCTGGCCGGCCTTCTCGGGACGATCTTCGGTCTGCAGCGCTCGTTCAGTTCATTGGCCCTGGTCGCGGGCGCCGAAAAAGCCACGCTGCTGGCCTCGGGCATCAGCCAGGCGATGAACACGACAGCTTTCGGATTGATCGTGGCCATCCCCTGCATGATCGCCCATGCGCGGTTCAGCAGCACGCAGAACCGGCTGACGGAAGAGTTGGACAACGGCACGCTGCGATTCCTGAACCAGCTGGAAACCCGTGCCGGGATCCAGACCGGGTCTCCTCTCGAGTCGCGCCCGACCACGATCCACCAGGCCTGAACGGAGAAGAAGAGATGTTGCACTCATTCCAGGTTCCCGCGTCCGAGAACGGTTGGCGCCGGCCCCGGTCCGGTACCGCAGCCGGGAGCGGACTCCTCGAGATCGATGTCACCCCCGTCATGAATCTCTTCATGATCCTCATCCCTTTCCTGGTCAGCATGGCATTTTTCAGCCACCTGGCGGTGCAGTCGTTCCGTCTGCCGCCCAGCGAAGGGACAGGCCAGGCCCAGACGGATCGGGAGCTGCCCTGGACCGTGGCGATCAGCGCCGAGGGAATCGCGCTGACCCGTGGCGAGTGGATCGTCGGCACGGCCGGGCATCTGATCGACGAGCGTGGGTACGACTACCAGAAACTGGCGAAGTTGCTGGCCGGTGCCCATCTGCAGTACCCGGAGTCGGAACGCGTCATCGTGGCCGTGGACGATGGCATCCGCGCCGCCGAGATCGTCGCGGTCCTGGACCATTGCCGCGAGGCCGGGTTCGGGAATGTGGGACTCGCCGAAGGGACCGGATGGGATGGTCTGGTCGGGGAGGGCGAGTGATGTCGACGACCCTTCCGTGCCTGTCCGTCCGCGCCGCCGCCGGCAAGACGGGTTCTTTCAAACCCCAGCTGACGTCGCTGGTCGATGTGATGACGATCCTGCTGATCTTCCTGCTCAAGAGTTTCTCGGTCGAGAGCCAGTCGATCCCCGCGGTGCCGGATCTGACGCTGCCCGAATCGATCAGCCGCGAGCAGGCCGCCGAGACGATCAGTGTCGCCGTCACCCGCAGCGCGGTGATGATCGACGGCAAACAGGTCATGACGCTGGCCGAACTGGCCGCCGCGCCGGCGGGTGAGCCGACGATCGCCCTACTCGAATCCGAGCTGCGCCTGCTGTCGCCCGGGGTCTCGGAAAGTACGGGGGACCGGGCCCTGACCTTGCAGTGTGACCGGGATCTGGACTTCACGCTGCTCAAACGTGTGATGCGCACCTGCAGCGCCGCCGGCTTCGCTGATTTCGCCCTGCTGGTGCAGCGGGAGGCAGCATGAACACCTCCGCGACAGCCGTTGTGCGCCTGGCGGCGTTGTCGTTCCACGGCCATGGCCCGGTCGTTCCGCGGAACGAGGACCGGGTGATGGGATACCTGCTGGGCGGTTGCACCGTTGTGTTTCTGCTGATCAGCCTGGTTCTGCACGGGATCGAGTTGCCACGGCGCGAAATCAAGCGGGCAGGCGAGCCCGGGCGGATCACTTTTTTCATGTCGCCCGAGTCGGTCGTCGAGCCCGAACCCGTGACCACTCCCCAGCCGGATCCGGAAACCGCACCCGAGCTGACGCCCGAGACCGTTCTCGGTCAGGCAGTGGATCTGACGGCTCCGGAGCCTGAGGTCGAAGCAACGCCGGCTCCGGAAACGGAGGGGGCTTTCGAGCCGCCGCGCCGTGTCTATGGAGTCCGCAAGGTCTTTGCCCGGGGGCTGGGTGCCGCTGAGGGCGGCGGCTCGGCGATCATCGTCCAGCGCGGCAACACGCTCGATGGTCGGGCCGATACCCTGACCGCCACCGAGCGCGATCTGCGGGGCAGCGTGGCTCCGTTGAGCACCGTGACTCGCGCGCCGAACCCGATCGAGCGCCACAAGCCCGGTTACTCGGAGGCGATGCGTGCCGCTCGTGTGCGTGGCACGGTTACCGCACGTCTGCTGATCGATACCGCCGGCGACGTACGGCGAGTCGAGATCGTGCAGGACATCGGTTACGATTCCCGTGATCTGGCGATCGCGGCCTTCGAGAAGTTTCGTTTCGAGCCGGCGTTGCGAGGCAGTACGCCCGTCGCGGTCTGGATCACCCACAAGATTCGTTTCGAATTCCAGGAGTAGGATCATGTCCGAACGAAAATATTCACCCCTGATGCCCCTGGCTCTGGCGATCCTGCTGGCGGCGTTGGTCGCTCATCCTTCCGCTGCGCAGGACGGTGCGGCAACCGACAGTCTGCAGGTATGGCAGCCGGAGGTGTTGCCCGAGTTGGTCCACTTCGTCGATGCGGAATATCCGCCGTCCGTTCTGAAAGCGGGGATCGAGGGAACCGTGCTGTTGGAGCTGTTGGTTACCGCAGAAGGGCAAGTGGACAGTGTCGTGGTGGTCGAGAGCCTCGAACCCGCGCTGGATGCGGCGGCCATGGCGGCCGCGACGAAATTCGTCTTCACTCCGGCGATGGCCGGTGGCGAACCGGTACCGGTCTTCGTGCAATTCGCCTATGAGTTCTCGGTGCGCGAGCAGGCCCGCCGGACCGCCGAGTTCGTGAACTTGCGAGGCCGTGTGCGCGAGCGCGGTACGCGCGACCCGATCGCTGACGCGGTGATCGCCGTCTCGTTCCCGGATTCGACCTCGGACGCGAGCATAGCGGTACCTTGGCATCTGCACCTGGAAACGATCGGCGGCTTCGACGGGCAGTATCTGGAAGCCGATCGCCTCGTGGCCTTTACCGACTCGGTGGGCGTCTTCGAATTCAAGTCGTTGCCGTCCGGCCCGGTCCGGATCCAATGTCCCACCGCTGGCTACGAGCCGTTCGTGACGCGGGAGGTGCTGAACCCCGAGGAATTGCTCGAGGTCGAACTCTGGCTGAATCCGACCCGCACGAACGACTACGAAATCGTCGTCTATGGCCGGGCCGAGCACACGGAAGTCACGCGGCAGCGGCTGTCCGTGATGGAAGTCGAAAAATTGCCCGGATTCGGTGGCGACGTGATCAAGAGCGTGCAGGCCCTGCCGGGCGTGGCGCGCCCCACCGTCAGTGACCCGGGCGCCATCGTCATCCGCGGCAGCGGCAGCTACGACACGCGCTACTTCCTCGATGGTATCGACATTCCCCTGCTCTTCCACTACGGCGGTGTCAAATCGACCTACAACTCGCTGGCTCTCGAGAGCGTCGACATGTACCCCGGGGGTTTCGGTACAAAGTACGGTAGCGCGATTGGCGGCATCGTCGAACTGACCGGTCGTTCGCCCCGGGACGACCGCTGGCACTTTACCGGCGACGTCAGCCTGTTGGATGCGACGATCCACGCCGAGGGGCCGCTGGGCAAAGGTTGGTCCGCACTGTTCAGTGCCCGACGTTCGTACGTCGGCGAGATCCTGGATGCGGCTCTCCGCGGCGTCGACGACCTGAACCTGACGATGGCTCCCTATTACTGGGATACCGTCGCGCGCCTGGAGTGGGACGGCGGCCCCGACCAGCAACTCTTCTTGACCGCCTTTGCCGCCAAGGACCGCTTGGACCTGATCTTCCCCGAAGAGGATGAGGGTAGCCGCGAGGTGAATGAAGCTACCGATCAAATCAGTATGGACCTGCTTTTTTCCCGTTACATCCTGGGCTGGGACCGGAACTTCGCCCACGGGTTGAGCAACTCGTTGCGCGCCTCGTATGGCACCAACCGCGAAGAGGGCCACATCTTCGGCTACTTCGACTTCGAGTCCACGGGCCCGTCCTGGCAGTTGCGCGACAATCTGGCGTGGGAGATCAACGATCGCCTGACGCCCAACATCGGCATTGACGCGCTCGATGTGCCGATCGACTACGCGGTCAAGGTACAGGGGCATCGTTCGTCCATTGTGGCTGAGAATTTT
>JANTGJ010000055.1 GCA_024762975.1 Candidatus Krumholzibacteriia bacterium | reverse complement strand
GCCTTGTCCGGGGGGCCGGATTCCGTGGCCCTGCTGCTGGCTGCCAGCGATTGGTCGGCCAGGACCGGCCGACCGCTGGGCGCCGCGCACCTGAATCACCGGCTCCGCGCTTCCGACTCGCAGCGGGACGAGAGATACTGCCACGACCTGTGTGCACGCCTGGATATTCCACTGCATCTGCATGCCGAAGCCCCCGGACCGATCGCGCAGGTGCGCGGGAAAGGTATCGAGGAAGCCGCCCGGCATCTGCGGCACCGATTCTTCAAGCGCATCCTGGACCAGCACCCCGAGTACGCCGGCGTGGCCACCGGTCACCACCGGGACGATCAAACCGAGACGGTTCTGATGCGCCTGATGCGGGGAACCGGACCGGAAGGTCTGCGGGGAATCCGCCCGGCCAGCGGCCGGACCTTGCACCCGTTGCTGGCGTTTTCAAGGAGAGAAATCATTGCGTTCCTCGAGGAGCGCAGTCAACCCTGGCGACAGGATTCGTCGAATCTCGAGGGCGACAATGTGCGCGCGCGCATTCGGCGCGAGCTGCTGCCGGTCGCACGCGATATCTTCGGCCCCGGTTGCGATGCCGCGGCAGCCCGGCTGGCCGGCCTGCTGGATGACGATCTCGAACTTCTCGAGACATGGACTGCCGAAGCAACCGATACCGCCCGCCTCGGCAAGGACGGCGCTTTGAGCATCGAACGTCTGCTGGCAATGGAACCTCCGCGGGCACGCCGCGTACTGCGACGCTGGCTCGGCTCGGAACGGGCCGATGAGGTCCGGGACCTGGAATCGATCCACATCGGGAATATTCTGGGCTGGCTGCGGGAAGGCACCTCGGGCAGTTCCCTGGATCTACCCGGATCCGGACGCCTGCGGCGCGAGTTCGATCAGTTGCGTTTCGAGCCCGCCGCAGCTGGCAATCTGTACCTGCGGTCGGCCGCTGATTATCGTATTTTGGTCGTCCCGGGCAACCCACCGGCCGATCCGGTCGAACACGGTCTGCGGGAAGGCACCGGAACCCGCGGAACGGACACGGAAACCGGCTGCGGCGTTTGGAACCTGACCTGCCCGGCAGACGTCCTGCAGGGGAACCTGAGGATCAGGAACCGGCGGAGCGGTGATCGGTTTCAGCCCTTCGGGCTGGAGGGACACCGCAAACTGAGTGATGTACTGCAGGATCTGCGCGTCCCGAAATCCCGACGCGACAGTGTATTGTTGGTCGAGGACGGCGGCGGCATTCTCTGGATCGTGGGACTGGCCCGGTCCGAACGCACGCGATTGTTGCCGTCCACCGCCCGCACAGTTACACTCGAGGTGAAAGAGCGGATTCGATAATCGCCGGCACCGACGCCTTCGGGCTCCGGCCGGTGATCCGTAAGAACCATCCAAGGAAAGCGATTCGATGAGTCAGAATTCTCCGAAGAACAATCAGGGTTCCGGCAAGAAGCCCTCGAGCGGCCGCCCGCCCCAGATGCCCGGCAAAACGATTGGCTTCTGGGTCCTGCTGGTATTCCTGGTCTTCCTGGCCTACCAGATGATCTACCTCGATCGCAGCTCGATCCAGGAGCTGACCTACTCCACCTTCAAGGAGCAGGTGGAACAGGGCAACATCAAGAAGATCGACAAGACCGGATTGGCCGTTTCCGGTGAGTTGAACGAAAAGACGACGCTGACGGTCAAGGACGGCACGCTGCAGGAGGTCGACCAATTCGCCACGCGCCTGCTGTCCGATCGCGAGGACTTCGCCGATTGGGTGGAATCGTACAACCCCACTGCGGCCCTGGTCGGCGAAACACCCAAGACCAACTGGGTTGCGCATTTCCTGACCTACTATCTGCCATTCCTGCTCATCCTGGCGCTGTGGCTGTTCTTCCTGCGCCAGATGCAGGGCGGCGGGAACAAGGCCTTCAGTTTCGGCAAGTCCAAGGCCAAGCTGTTCAACATGGACAAGCCCGAGATCACCTTCGAGGACGTCGCGGGGTGTGATGAGGCCAAGTATGAATTGCAGGAAATCATCGACTTCCTGCGCTCGCCGCAAAAATTCCAGCGCCTGGGCGGCCGCATTCCCAAGGGGGCATTGCTGGTCGGCTCTCCCGGAACGGGCAAGACGCTACTGGGCCGGGCAGTAGCCGGTGAAGCCGGTACGCCGTTTTTCAGCATGAGCGGATCGGATTTCGTCGAGATGTTCGTGGGTGTCGGTGCCAGCCGGGTGCGTGACCTTTTCGAACAGGGCAAAAAGAATGCTCCCTGTATCATTTTCATCGACGAGATCGACGCTGTGGGTCGTCATCGTGGTGCCGGACTCGGCGGCGGTCACGACGAGCGCGAGCAGACACTGAACCAGTTGCTGGTCGAGATGGACGGCTTCGAATCCACGGAAGGCGTAATTCTGCTGGCGGCGACCAACCGGCCCGACGTGCTGGATCCGGCACTGTTGCGTCCGGGACGTTTCGACCGTCAGATCGTGGTCGACATGCCCGACCTGAAGGGTCGCGAGGCGATTTTGAAGGTTCACATGAAAAAGGTGCGCCTGGATGACACGGTCGCCGCTTCGAAAATTGCCGCGGGGACTCCCGGCATGGCCGGCGCCGACCTGGAGAACCTGGTCAACGAGGCAGCCTTGCTGGCTGCGCGCAAGAACCATGACGCCGTGAACATGGACGACTTCGAAGACGCCAAGGAGAAGGTCATGCTCGGCCCCGAACGCCGCAGCCGCGTCTTCACCGAGAAGGTCAAACGGGAAACGGCCTACCACGAAGCGGGGCACGCGGTCGTCGCCCACTACTGCGAAGAGTCCGACCCGGTACACAAGGTGACCATCATCCCCCGTGGCCAGGCCCTCGGATTGACCTTCACCCTGCCCGTGGAAGATCAGTACACGCAGGACCAGCAGAAGCTTCTGGACCAGATTTGCGTTGCCCTGGGTGGCCGCGTGGCCGAAGAAATCTTCCTGGGCAAGATCGGCTCGGGTGCCTACTCGGATATCCGCAAGGTCACCAGCCTGGCCCGTTCGATGGTCACCAGCCTGGGCATGAGCGAGCTCATCGGACCGATCAGTTTCGAGGACGGCGGCCGGGAGGTTTTCCTGGGACGGGATTATGGCCGGCAGACGACCCATAGTGAGCAGACGCTGCAGGATATCGACAACGAAGTGAAACGTATCGTCGATGAGCAGCTCAACCGGGCGCGTGACCTGCTGGTGGAGCACCGTGACAAGGTCGAGCTGGTCACCGCCACTCTGCTCGAACGCGAGACGGTCGACGGTGAAGAATTCGAGATGCTGATGGCCGGCGAAGAATTGCCGGACCCGGAAATCGTGGTGGACCATTCGACCGGAGAGGGACCCGCTTCGAACGACGCGAACCCCGAGCCGGAAACGGGGTCCGGTCCGGAATCGAGCCCGCCCCCGGGTCCCATCGATCCGGAGGCGGCGACCTGATGAAGCCGAAACCGGAACGGGACGGCAACGAGCGACAGGAAAGGGCCCCATCGGGCCCTTTCCGCGCATCGGGTTGGGAGGTCGGCCCGGATCGGACATTGACCCCCATGGCCCGGCCCCTGGTCATGGGCGTCGTCAACCTGACACCGGACAGTTTCCATCGGGACAGCCGACCCGCAAGCGTGGACGCGGCGATCGAACGGGTGCTCCGTCTGGCGGACGAAGGAGCCGACGTGCTGGATCTGGGCGCCGAGTCCTCGCGACCGGGTGCCGAGCCGATTGGCACCGAGGAAGAATTGCGACGCCTGTTGCCCGTATTGCGGGGAGTCCGCGCACAAACCGGCTTGCCGATCACCATCGATACGATTCGTGCCGCTACGGCGCGTGCCGCATTGGACGAGGGTGCCGATGCGATCAACGATATCAGCGCCGGCACGGCGGACCCGTTGCTGCTGGATCTGGCCGCCGAGCGGGACTGCGGGTTGATCCTGATGCACATGCAGGGCACGCCCGGTACGATGCAGAGGGATCCCCACTACGCCGATGTCGTCTCCGAGGTCACCGGGTGGCTGGCGGGTCGCTGCCGAGTCGCTGGGGAAGCCGGCATCCACGCCGGGCGTCTGATGGTGGATCCCGGAATCGGTTTCGGCAAGACGGTCGATCACAATTTGACGTTGCTGCGCCATCTGGATCGAGTCGGTGGCGATCGCCCGGTGCTACTGGGCGCCAGTCGCAAGAGCTTCATCGGCAAACTGACGGGTGCGGGCACCGCTGATCGCCTGCCGGGCAGCCTGGCCGCCGTACAGGCGGCATGGGATGCCCGGATCTCGATGGTACGGGTGCATGACGTGGCAGAAACGGTGCAGTACCTCGAAGTCCTGGCCAGGATCCACAACAGCTGATCTGCGAAGCAGGGCCCGGATCGGAATCCGCGAACCGCACTTCCCCGTTCATCATTCCATGGGCTCCCCGGCCGATCGAACGCAACTTCCGGTTGAGCAACGTACCGCCCGATGCTAAGTTGAGGCCATCATGTGGGAAATGATCACCAACAGCTTCCTCATCGACGCCCTCGATATCCTCATCGTGGCGTTTCTGCTGTATCGCCTGATCGTGTTCATCAAGGATACGCGGGTGATCCAGATGTTCGTCGGCCTGGGCCTGCTCCTGCTGCTGTCCTTCCTGGCCAACGTGCTGGGTTTGATCGTCGTCGGCCGCATCATCGGCACCCTGCAGACGGTCTGGGTGATCGCCTTCATCATCATCTTCCAGCCGGAACTGCGCGCGGCGTTGACCCATATCGGTCTGCGCCGGGGATTCTGGTTCTTCCGCGCCGAGGAAGCCATTCCTTCAGAAAAGGAATTGCTCGAGGCGGTAGCCAAGCTGAGCAAACGCGGACTGGGTGCGTTGATCGTCATCGAGCGCGAGGTGCGGCTGAACAACTGGATCAAGAAGGGCGTCCCGCTGGATGCGGAGATCACTGCCGCCACACTCGAGGCGATTTTCACGGTACCGGGACCCTTGCACGACGGCGCCGTGATCATCAGTCAGGACAAGATCGCGGCCGCTGCCGTGATTCTGCCGATCACCGAACGGGAAGAACTGGGGTACGTACTGGGAACGCGCCACCGGGCTGCCATCGGCATCAGCGAGCAATGCGATGCCATCGTGCTGGTGGTCTCGGAAGAAACCCGCGCGGTAAGCCTCGTCTTCGAAGGCGACATCAAGCGCGGCCTCTCGCCCGAGGACCTGACCACCGAATTGGACCGCGTCCTCGTACGCCGCACCGGCAGAAACAAATCGCCGTCGCCGGAAACGGCCGGCGACGGCAAACTCGAAGTTTCCTGATTTCTCTCAGACCAGTCCCAACGGTCCTCCCGGCTGATCAACCTGCTGCTCCTGTTGCTTACTGACCGCGGACAGGAAAACCACCGCCAGATCCGGATCGTAGCTACCATCCTGATTCCTCAGGATCTGACGGCCCGCATCCCGCGGCGCCATCGGTGCCTTCCCCTCCACTCCGGTGATCAACTCGACATAGCCTTCGACCAGTGCCACGACGCGGGCCAACAGGGGAATCTTGCGGCCACTCAACCCCGCCGGGAAGCCCTCGCCATTGAAGCGCTCGTGGTGATACCGGACAACGTCCAGGATCGACGTGGGAAGCTTCAGGTCGGCCAGCAATTCGGCGCCCCGTTCCGGATGTTGGCGCCATTCGGCGGCCTGCCGGGGTGCCAGACGCCCGGGATCGCGCACTAACGCGTCGGGCTGATCGATCAGGCCGATGTCCCGGAGCAAACAACCGTACATCAGGCTGCGTTTCTGATCGGGCGGGAAGCCCATTTCCTTGGTCAGCAGATCGATCTGGTCGAGCATCGCTGCGGTCTGCTCATCGCTGCCGTGCAGACGTTGCTCCCGCTGCTCGGTCAGGATGCGCACGATCGCGAGCGAGTCGTCAGCCGAATCCTCGCGCTCACCGAATTGCGCGAACATGCGCGCGGTGTGTGCGAAGAGATCCGTCAGTTGATTCAATACCGAGCCATCACCCGGATCGGACGGACCGTCCATGAAGACGGTGCCATGGTATTCGTTGTCCCAATTCAGGCAGATCACCCAGGTGATGCCGGCCTCGATCATGTTCTGCTTCACGTCCTTGAAGAAATTCGGGAAATTCTTCACCTCGATCGGACGTTCGACACTGCGGAAGAAATGCTGCAGCCGTTCATTCCCCAGATCCAGCCCCATCCGAAAATGCTGCTGGTTGAGGATCGCCGCCGGGCGCACCCGGTCGGGAGACAGATAGGCCAATTCGCTGAGGTGGAAGACCGGCCAGGCATGGCGCGCAAAAATGCGCCAGAAATGATGTTCATCGTCGGCCTTGGGCAAATCGATGACCAGCTTCAGCAACGCCTCGGTGACCTCCTGGTCCTCGGGCATGGCCAGCCCCTGCTCGTCCTCTTCCTCGGCCAGCTTCTGCTGACAGCTGGCCGCCGCAGCGTGCAATTGCAGGGCCTCGGAATCCTCACTATTGCCGCCCGCACCGGCCAGCACGGTGATCAGCAGTTCGAACGCGAAGTTCTCGGCGACCGTGTACTCGCGGTTGTCCCCTTCGCGGCGCAACAGGATGGCGGCCGTCAATTCTCCGTCTTGCACGACCGGCAGGATCATATCCGGATTCAGTTGGGCCAACAGGGTGACTTCGGCCTCGGGCAGTTCCTCGTCCCGGATGTCGAGCAGCGTCAGGGGGCGGTCGATCTCCAGAAACTGGGCAGCCAGCGGACCGCTCCTGTGCAGGGAGGCTTTGCGATCATGGCTCGTCAGTCGACCCTCCTGCGCGAAGAGAAGCGTGACGTTCTCGGCCAATCCCTGGCTGAACAACAGATTGCCCAGCGCCTCGGCGAATTCCTTCTCGCCCTCCCGGTCGGAGATGCTGCCCAGGGCCTGTACGGCTTCCGCCAGAGAGGCGTAGCGATGGTCCTTGCGGCGGCCCGAGGGCGCCTGATCCTCGGTAAACTCGTCGATCAATTCTTCGACTTCGTGCGCTTCGTCATCCTCCTCGTAGAACCCCATGGCGCCCACCTCGAGCACCTCCTCGACGGCACTGCAGGCCTCGGCCACGTCATCCTGTGGCTGGGTCCGTTCCGGTCTCGCCTGCCGAGACTCCGCCAAAGCGGCGACGGCTTCCTGCACGGTCTCGAAATGACGTAACGGCAAACCCTCGAATTTCTGATCCAGGAAATGACGCACGATTTCGCCGGCGCCGACGAATACCGCCTCGCCACCAACATCGACCAGCAGTTCCTGGAACCGGGCCAGCGCCGCGGCCCCGCCCCCTCCCATCGTCTTGATCCCGGAAAAATCCAGCACCAGGCGGGTCTTCGAATTCGCCAGGCACTTCTGGGCCAGATCGTCCAGCAGTTTCCGGTCGGCCGGAGAGACCGTGCCGGCCAGCTGCACGCCGAACAAGGTCGAATCGGTCATCTCGATGGGTTGAAATCGGGTAGCCATAGAGCCTGCCTCAAAGACACCAGGGCCAGTGGAACCGGCCCTGCTGTCAGCCTAAAACGTTTCCTCCCGGTACGTCGGGAAAATTCTCACCCGGCCGATCACACCAATGCCTCGGCCAGCCACTTTTCCAGAACCGGCCGCAGGAAGCGCCACTCGCTCCCCACCTTCTTCGCCGGGATCTTTCCTTCTTTCGCCAATCTGCACACGGTCTTAACGTGCATTTTCAAATAATCCGCAGCCTCGACCGACGTCATCACCTGATCTGCAAGATCCTCCCCCCCGATGTAGATCCTGCTTTTATCCTGATAGTCGGACATGGGGGTGTCTCCTTCCAACATTCGGTTGCGATGCGTGCCACACATCACCTTTCCCTGCTATCCAGCAAGCAACGTGCCCATATCTACAAAATTGACGCATCGGCAGATTCTGCCCGCAATCGCGGGATTCGGCCCCCCAGCAGGGAATAACAGGGAATCGGAAGCACTCGCAGGTTGGTGCAGGATACCGTGAGGCAAGGCGAGACCTTGCAAACCGCAATCCGCGCGAACCGGGGTCGGAGCCCTTCAGATCGCTTCGGACGAGTCGACTCGGCCAATCAGCTGACTGAGGACCTCGAGGTCGTAGGGCGGTGACCAGACACCGTCGGTGCCCGGCAGGCGCGCTCGGTCTGCCCCGGCCCCCCAGGCTCCGGCAACGTGCAGGACGCGCACAGGATGCCTTCGCGACGCCACCTCCGGCAACTCCAGCACGCGATCCAGAAAGCAGTCCGGTTCCAAATTGTCCACCAGCAGGACTGCGGGGGAGCTTCCGCCGTCCAGCCAGTCCAGGACCTGTCGGGGGCCGGATGCGACCCACGGCTCCAGGCCGGTCAGCCGCTCCGCCAGATGGTCGCGTTGGAATGAACTGGAAAGTAGCAGTGCGTATCGGAACGACACGGGCTCCCCATCGGAGAGCCTGAGATCTCCGAGGCGGTCGTCCGGTTGCCCGGCAGGGGCCAGCAGGTCCCGCCACGGGACGGCGCCGGCAATGGCGTCGGGGGTCGCGCCGGCATCCAAATCGTCCAGAAAATCCTCGAGAGTCTCGGCCCATGCGGTCCACTGCGGACCCCAATCGGCCGGTACCCGATCGGGATGGAGGGCAGCCGCCTCGCACAGCCGGGCCGCCGCCTCGCGCAGGGCAGACCAGGGTCCCGGGGAATCAGCGTCGCCGAGGGAACCGAGCAGGCGGCAGGCGATATCGATGCGCCCCAATGCCGGATGTGGACTGAGGCAACCCTGCCCCGGAGACGATACATGGCGGAGCTGGTGATCCAGCTCCGCCATGTGGGCAGCCAAGGCCGCGGGTCCATATTTTCGGGTCGAATCGGCCATCATCTGCTCCGCGCGGCCGCTCAGCCATGCGCGGGGCGGAACGGCTCGTCTCAGCCCAGCGGTACGGCTCCGAATTCGGCCAGGTCGTAGATCCTGTCCTCGGCGCCGGCGGTCGGCTCGTCGTCCACCCGCTGGGCACCGAACTCGGCCAGATCGTACACCCTTTCCTCTTCAGCGGAAAGAGCGGCCTGCGCCGGTGATTCAATCTCGAGATCCATCGGCCCCGGTGCCGGTTCGAAAGTCGGTGCCTCAGCCTGCTCGACAAAACCCGCAGATTCAACCGACGGCGTGACATCCCCGCTGAAATCCGGGTCATGGGCTTCCTGTTGTCCCACCTGCAGCACGGAGTCGGCCGTTGCGAACGGATCGATCTCGTGGCTCGATTCCGGCTCGTTCGAAGGTGCGGCGAACGGATCCATCTGGCTGATATTCAACGAGCCCGCCGGCGGATTGTCCGCCCGTCCGGCCTGCAGATCACCTGCGTCGAAACTGGCCCCGGTGAGGGCAGAGAACGAGACGCCCAGCTCGGTCAAGCGCTCGGCCTGGTGGTTGAACGAACCGGCCAGCAGTTCGAGATCACTCGCCGTGCGCCGGGCCAGTTGGTTCAGGTCGTTCGCACGCGCCTCGAGCGGTGACGGCTGGTGTGCCGGCATGGAGTCGAGCATACCGATCAGCCCATCCAGCTTGCGTACCATCTCCGGATACCGAGGCATCTGCTTCTTGTCATCCTGGATGCGCCCGGCCGACTCGCGGAATTCGGTGGTCAGCTCTTCGAGGGCCTGGGCCATCGGTAGCAGACGCTCGCCGCGTTCCCCCAGGCTGGCCACTTCCATGGCGATCTGGAAAGCCAGTTTGCCGCCGCGTTCGGTCAGCTCGGTCAACTGGTCCGCCACACTGCGAGCGCCCGGCGTATGAGCCCGGGTTTCAACCGCGGCCAGCGACTCGATCTCGGATTTCAGCTCGCGGAGAGCCAGCGACACCTGCGAGAGCTGTTCGGCACCGGGGCGCTGCGCCGAGCTGACCGCTGCGGATTCCTCCAGCACGCCGGCGATCCGGACCACCGAGGCGGCCTGCACCGAAAGCTGGTCCAACGTATGCCGGTTCCAGCTGCGAGCGTCCTGAATAACGCCGACGATGGACCCGGACTCGTTCGTGTCCTTCGAGCGTACGGCTTCGACTTCCTGTTCGGCAGCCACTTTGGCATCGAACAACTTGCGCATATGATCGGCCACGGTGCCGACCAGCGGGTGCTCGAAATTCGCGGCCAGATCGCCACGCGAGCCATTGGCCGCAGCGCTTTCCAGGCGTCGCAACTCTCCCTCGAGGGCCAGGTTCTTGTCCTGGCGGGCGACTTGCAGGCGCCAGGCACCGAGAGTTTCGACCACGAAGGCCTCGACCGAGGCGTCCGTCTTGAAAGCAGCATTCTGCCAGGCAGCCTCGTTGTCCAGCCGCAGGTCGGCGACCCGCGCCAGCAGATTCTCCGTCTCGCGCAGGTTTCGATTCACCGAACGCGAGTAGGCCAGCACCCGCCAGGAGATCAGCCAAGTCAAGGCCACGATTCCGATAGCAACCAGGTAGAACACATGAAGTGGATGGCTCTGGAGATTCAGCCACGGTTCCAGGGACATCAAGGCTTCGGGATTCCACAACTGGCGCGGAGTCATCCCCGCCAGCAGCAGTACGGCGCCGGCCAGACCGGCCGCCGCGGTGAGGGTGGCGAATCCGAAAAGCATTCCCATACCCAGGGCCGAGATCCCGCGGCTGCGTCGCACGCGCCGGGGAGCCTTGGTCTTTTCTGCAGCAGCTCCCTCGACCGACGCGGTTTCTTCGAGCTCGGAATCGCCGGCCGCCGGTTCCACGGTATCCGGCTGGTCATAGGCCAAATCCTGCAGATCACCGCTGGAATTCGCCTCTTCGGGCAGAGTGCCCTCGTACTCGTCGGCCAGGGATTCGAAATCCAGGTTGTCATCCCATTTCATCTGATCGTTCCCGCTCATCCGAGAATCCTTTCCATTGGACCGGGCCGCGACCATTCGTGCCAACCGGCCCCAGGCGCCGAGGGGGCAAATGGCGCTCTGCCCCCCGGATCATTGCAATTCCAGGTGCTTCATCGGCCCAGATCGCGGAAACCAAAGGAAAAAGTGCGCCCCACCGCGGAGGAATCGCCAGGAGGTGGTTCAATTTCGGCCAGACCGGTCCCCGCCCGAGCGGACCGGCGATTTGAGCGGCACCAAACCTGCTGCAATGCAATCAGTTAATTCGAACTCGAGCGGGCACGATGTCTGCAATACGGGTAAGTCTCGCTTCATCGAAAGGGATTCCATGGTCACCGCACAGCTGGTCAGTTCCGACCCCGTCTACCGTTGTCTGTTCCCCGACTGGACCGGCAAGCGGCCGCTGTCGTTCTACCTGGCGGAGAACCTGCTCGAGGCTCGCCGGATGTCCTTCTTTCCCACGAATGGCGCCGGTCCGGACGAGGACGTGAACATCTACCTGGCGCATGCGCTGACTCGATTTTTCCGGGGGCAGGCCGATCATCTGCTCGAACCGGGTTCCGATCCATTGCTGGTGCCGCAAGAGACGTCGCTACCGCGGGCTCTGCGCGCCGAACGGTATCGGCGCAATGCCGATCACCGTTTGCTTTGCCAGGGACTCTTCGACTACGGCGAGCTTCTGCGACGGCGAAAAATTCTGTACGGGAGGAATGCGAGCGAAACCCGTCAGTGCGATCGAAGTGCCGGAGCGGCCGGCTACGGGGCGGCCGCATCCTTGTTGGAGGGAAGAGCCGGCCAGAACCAGGGCCTGGCTGCCGTACTACGCAAACTGGAGCTCCACTACGAGGACTACGCCCACGTGTTGGCGGTGCTCGCGACCCGGCGTCTGGGCCTCGGCGCACGGCTCACCGAACGCGATCTACGTTCACTCTGGCAGGACACGACTTGCGATGAGGAACAGTCCGTCCGCGGAAAAACGGCCGAATCGGAAACCGGACCGTTGGCCGGCCACACCATGGACGATCTGCTGGATCTTCTACTCGAGTACCACCAGCATCCCGGCGCGAAGACCAAGCGGCGGCTGATGCAGGTGGCAGAACATCTGGGAGTGGATCCCGCCACCCTGGTGGCCTGAACCCCGGAGAAACCTCGCGGGGAGTCAGGCCGCGGACGATTCGCGACCTAGGAATCGCCTCCGCAGAACGCGAGAATGTCGGCGTAGAGCGTATCTGTCCCGTGGGCCTCGAGGATCGCATGCCCACCTTCGGGGAAGACCCGGAAGCGCGAGGCCTGATGGCGGGATTTCCGCTGCAGGAATCGAAGCGAAGTAGGACAGGCCCGATCGTCGTCCTCGCATTGTGCCGCGAAAACCGGGACCCGCAGTTTCCCGACCTTGCCGCGAGCCTGGTCCATGCCCTCGATATGGTCCGCATTCCACCCCAACCAGCGATGGACCCACGGCAGACGGTGCAATTTCATGCGCACCAGCAGTCGCTGGAACAGGGATTCGCGTGGGATCAGCGCCGGGGCCATCAGCACCAGCGAAGCCACGTTTTCCAGGGCCGCCAGATGCAGAGCCAGGGCGGAACCGAATCCCATGCCCACGACGTGTACCTTTCCACCACCACGAGCGAGCAGTTGGTACTCCTGCTGGACCTGGTTCAAACTCGACTTCCAGGGCACGCCGCTGATGGTCCCACCGCCGGTACCGTGGAACGGTAACCGCACCACGAATACGTTGAATCCGGATTTGGACATACGGTCGGCCAATTCGTGCAGATCTCCCGGTCCGGAGGACACCCCGGGAATGAACAAAACCGAAGCCTTGGCATTTTCCTGGATCCGCAGGAAACTGCGATCCTTCTCGGGAATTTTCCGTTCGCTCTCGAAAGCGGCTGCAATGCGTTGGTGTGTGCGCAGGGTCATGACGTGACCACGGGCGGTATCCGGAAGCTGCTTTCGCGTTCGCGCCAGATCCCAGGCCGTCAACCCCAGATCGCGCGTGGCCGAGACCTGGGGCGCCGGTGTCGCATTGCGTTGGGGCGCCGGGCGTCCCTGGGAACGCGGACCGCCGCCACCGGAGGAGTTGCGGCCGCGTTGCGGCGGACGACCGGAACCACCGCCACCGCGACGGGATCCCTGTGGCGTGCGCCGACCACCGCCAGGCGCCGAACGCGAACCATTCCGGTTTCCTCCGCGCTGATCCCTCTGGTTTTCCCTGGGCTTGCCGTTCGAATCGCTCAAGACATTTCCTTCGCTGTGTCGCCTCGGGGCCGCTGCGTCATTCCATTTCCAGGTCCGCCGGTGCGGCGCCGATCAGATCCGGCCAGTCCTGCTGGTCCAGCCGGCCGAGGACCTCGTGATCGGGGTACTTCCCCGAAAGAACGAATGCCGTGCGCATCCCCAGGCGCCCGGCGGTCACGAGATCGGCGATCGGATCATCCGAGATAAATAGAGCTTCCTCGGGCCCGATGCCAATCCTTTTCAAGGCTGCATGATAGATTTTTTCGTCGGGCTTGCCTACCGTCACGACCGATCCACCGCCGCCCAGCGCCTCCAGACAGCCCGCCCACGCCCCGGGCCCCAATCGGCGATGACCGTTCTGATCGAGCCAGAACAGGTTGCGATGCAGACAGACAAGGTCCGCACCCTGCTCCAGTAGGGGATCCAGCGCGCGATCCAGATCGGCAACCTCCAGAGCGGGATTCACTCCCAACACGACGGCCTGGCAATTGCGATCCGCAGTAGGATCGATACCGGCCTCGCGCCAGAAATCGGCCAGCGCCGGCTCTCCCAGCCAAAGGATCCGCTCGCGGCCGCGCTCCCGCAACCACTGGCGCCCCATCCCCAACGCGCCGACCAGATGTTCCTCGCCCAGTTCGTACCCGATCCTGCGCAGTGCCGCGACCAGTTCGTCCGGACGATGGGTGGTATTGTTGCTGACCAGAACGAAGGGCTCGCCGCGGCGCGCCAGTCCGTTCAACCAGTCCACCGAGCCCTCCACCGGCTGGTAGGCCTTGTCACGGACCAGGACACCCTCGACATCGATCAGCCATCCTGCCGGCCTCTGATTCCTCTTCATGGCGATCCCTTCCCTGAACCGGTACGTCTGCCGCCGGCAGCCACCCGGTCGATCAGTTCATCATATCGTGGAGCCAGACGCGCCCAACTGAACTCATCCACGTCGCGATCCAACGAACAGATGTGGCCGCAGCCATCGCCCGTGATCAGGTCCGTCAGCAGTTCCACGAGTTGCTCCGGAGTATCGTACAGGTGGCGTCCCTTGCAGCGGCTGCCGTAGAGGCTGGGATAGACCTGGCGACGGGGGAATACCGGATAGGCTCCGGCATGCACGGCCTCGGCGACGGAAATCCCGAAATACTCCTGGTCGGCGCAGGAGACGACGATGTCCGCGCGAGCGAGCAGTGCGTCGTATTCGCTGCGCTCGGCCAACCAGCCGTAGGCGACGCAACGCTCCCCCAGACGCTTGCGCAACTCCGCGAACCGTTCATCGTTGTTGCGCGACTCACCGAGCAGGGCGACATCGAAATCCAGGCCCCGATCCAGCAGCGCTTCGATCGCCGAGGTGAATTCAGCGGGACGTTTGTCGAATTCCCAGCGATGATTCCACAGTAGCAGTGGACGCTCGCCGCGCGGCCAGGCCGGTCCGATATCCGGCTCGCAGGCGCCTCCCCGATACTGCGGAAAATGGTCTCCCGGTAGTGGATCGCGTTCCAACCCGACGCCCAGCACTTCGCTACGTTCCGCCAGACGGCGCGGCAACTCGCGGGGTACGGCCTCGGGCATCCGGCCGCAGTAGGAGGGCAGCTCGGCCAGGAACAGATCGCGCTGGAAGTCGGAGTTGAAAACGGTGCGATCGGCCGCCAGAGCGCTGATGATATTGGTGAAGCCGAAGTGGAAATCGAACTCCTCGTCCGGGGAGAGAGGATAGGTCAGCTGGTTCTCGTGCAGGTAGAGCAACATCGCGACTCGGTCCAGCGGAGGATCCAGCAGCCCGCGCAAGTCAGCGACGTTGACGAAGCCCGACACGAAGAGCAGATCGAATTCACTGTCGGCCCGTGCGTTGATCTGATCGGCGAACCAAACGGCCGCACCGCGCATCCGCCACTTCCAGAATCGAGCGGGCAGGGTCAGCGACTGAATCCGGTGCCCGGAATGGCGCTCCAGCCCCTGTCGGAACGCCCGATGTGAGCCTCCATCATAGGGTTCCACGAACAAGACATTCCGTATCTGCAAGGTATCCAATCCCTTGGAAATTTCGGGAAAACTATTTCGAACTCGCCACAAAAGCCAAAAAACGCGAACCTATTGTCAGGTTGTTTCCTTTCCTTTATCATTCATTCTACAGTAAGCCAGTCAGAAATATCAGCATCACTTTTCTGCTGGTACGCCCTGTGCCTGGATGGTGCACAGTTTCGATTCCGCCCTGTTCGCCCCTTTGCCCACGAATCCTGTTGGAGGATCCGCAATGAAGACGATCCGTTGCGCCGTACTGGCGATGACGCTGCTGCTTTCGCTCTCCGCCCTGGCACAGCCCTTTGAGAACTCCTCGGTGATCGGCCAGGTCCCGGACCGGCTCGTGATCACCGTCAAGCCGGGCACTGAAATGAAGCTGGACAAGGCCAACGGGGTCCAGGTCGGCGTCGCCGGGCTGGATCTGCTGGCGGACCGTTTCCAGGTCACGGGCATGGAACAGATGTATGCCGGGCTGACCGGGAACCTGAAATCCAAATCCCTGCGCGACCAGGCCGATCGTGTCTGGGCGATCGATTTCCCGGAGCACATGGGCATCGATCAGGTCGAGGCCGCCTACAAGGGCGTAGCGGAGGTCGAACGGGTACAGCGGGTCGATATCTGCAAGAACTACGCGTACCTGCCGAATGACGTCGCGGCGGCACAGTA
Source organism: Candidatus Krumholzibacteriia bacterium (assembly GCA_024762975.1). Classification (GTDB taxonomy): domain Bacteria; phylum Krumholzibacteriota; class Krumholzibacteriia; order LZORAL124-64-63; family LZORAL124-64-63; genus JANTGJ01. The sequence goes on along the minus strand of JANTGJ010000055.1, from coordinate 5,358 downwards.
CTACCTCCGCAACGTGAATCTGGGCGGTGCCTCGATTCGCGCCGTCGGCGCCTGGAATCAGACGCTCGGCGACTCGAATGTGGTCGTGGCCATCTGTGATTCCGGTGTGGACTGGCGCCACCCGGACCTGGGCGGTTCGCATCCGGACAAGGTCAACGGCGCCATCTGGACCAACTGGACCGAGTACTATGGCAATCCCGGCACCGACGACGATGGCAACGGCAAGGTCGACGACATCCGCGGTTGGGACTTCGTCAGCGTGGCATCGAACCAGGGCTGGCCGGGCGAGGATGTCACGATTCCGGACAACGACCCCTCCGATTGGGAGAGCCACGGCACGAATTGCGCCGGCTGTGTTGCGGCGATCACGAACAACGGCGTGGGCATCGCCGGGACTGCGCCCGGATGCAAGATCATGCCGGTCCGCGTCGGCTACCTTCCCAACGGAACGACGCAGGGCATCGTGCGCATGGATTTCTGCTCCAGCGGCATGTTGTACGCGATCAACAACGGCGCCGATATCATCAACTGCAGCTGGGGTTCCAGCAGTTTTCTCTCCTTCGCCGTGAGCGCAGCGACGGATGAGGGTGTATTGATCATCACCGCTGCCGGTAACGACAATTTGTCCAGCGACCCGTCCTACCTGTCAACCCACCCGGACGTGTTGGCTGTGGCGGCGACGAATCAGAGCGACGCCAAGGCCTCGTTCTCGAATTTCGGTTCCTGGGTCGAGTTGTCCGCTCCGGGCGTCGGGATCTACACGACCGCCTACAACAGCACGACCGGCGAGTCCACCTATGCTACGGTGCAGGGCACCAGCTTCTCCAGCCCGATCACCGCCGGAGCTGCGGCCCTGCTGTGGTCCGGCAATCCCGGAATGTCGCGGACCCAGATCATGCAGTTGCTGACCAGCAGCTGCGATGACATCGATGCGATCAATCCGAGCTACGCCGGTCTGCTCGGTGCCGGCCGGGTGAACATGCTCAAGGCGCTGGGCGATTCCGAGCACCGATTCCCCAGCGAGTTCCCGACCCTTTTCGATGCGATGAACGAGTCCTCCGCCGGCGACGTGATCGCTGTCGAAGGAGGCACCGTCGTGGACGCGCCGGTCACGGTACCGAACAAGGAACTGAGTTTCTATGGTGGATACAGTGCCGACTACACGAGCCGCGACCCGATCGGCAACCCGTCGATCATTTCGGGAGACCCTGGCGTCTCGGGCCTGAAGTTCGAGGTGTCGACCGGCCCGGGCACCGTCGTGGACGGATTCGAGATCCGGGACTGCGGCGGCCAGAATTATGGCGGTATTCCGTACAACGCTCGCTATGGCGGCGGAGTCTCGCTGAACCAGGCCTCGCCTACGTTGCGCAATCTTGTCCTGACCAACAACACCGTCGGAGGCTCCGGGGAACTGGGCTGCGGAGGCGGATTGAACGCCAATCAGTCCAGTGCCGTACTGGAGAACATCACCTTCACCGGCAATGCGGCTGTCTACGGAGCGGCGCTTTTTGCCTACAACAGTGACCTGACGTTGACGGATTGTATCCTGGATGCGAACAGTCCGATCATCGACAATCCGGCCAATCCGGCACTGGGCGGTGGCATACACCTGGTGGATTCGGACATCACGCTGAACAACTGCCAGATCAACGGCCATGTCGAGACCGTGCAGGGTGGCGGAATCTACGCCGTCGGATCGAGCGGCGTCTCGAACGTGACGATGACCGGTGGTTCGGTCTCGGGGAACACAGCCCAGGACAGCGGCGGTGGTATCTACCAGTCCGGCGGTTCGTTGATGCTGACCCGAGTCGCTGTCACCGGCAACGGGCCCTCGACAACAGCCACCTTCATGTACGGCGGTGGCATCTATGCCACGGGCGCGACGGCGGATCTGGACAGCCTGGAAGTTTCGGGCAATCAGGCCCAGATCGGTGCCGGTGCCTTCGTTTCGGCCAGTCCGCAGGCGGATATCCGCCACTCGCTGATTGCCGGGAACGCTGCTTCGTTCTACGGGGGGGCCTTGGCCTACGAGGACAACGCCACCGGCACGATCGCCTTCAACACGATGACCGGGAATTCCGGGACCGGCGCGGGCGGCGCGGGTTTGTACGTAAATACTTCCGCACCGTTCATCGAGAACAACATCGTCGCCTTCAACACCGGCGGCGCGAGTTTCGGCAACGGCATGACGCTGAATGCCGTTCCGTCCTCGCTGGCCTGCAACGATGTTTTCGGCAACGACAATCTGGCCTACACCGGCGTCGCCGATCCGACAGGCACCGACGGGAATATCGCCGCCGATCCGCAGTTCTGCGATGTTCCGGGCGGCGACTACACGATCTCGCCGGCATCACCGTGTGCGGCGGCTCAATCCGGCGGTTGCGGGCTGATCGGGGCCTTCGAGGCGTCCTGTGGCGGCTCGCCCGTAGGTGACGAAGCGGGGAACGTACCGGTCGCCTTCCGGGTGGAGCGCAATTTCCCGAATCCGTTCAACCCGAAGACCACGATCCGCTTCACCCTGCCCGAGGCCGGCATGACCGAGGTCGCCATCTTCGACATCGCCGGGCGGCACATCAAGACCGTGCTGCACCAGGACCTGGCTGCGCAGCGCCATGAGGTCAGCTGGGAGGGTCGCGATTCGCAGGATCGTTCCGTCGCCGCCGGCGTGTATTTCTACCGCGTGACCAGCGGTTCGCATCAGGCGGTCGGCCGGATGGCTTTGGTGAAATGATTCGCGAACAGTGAACCGGATCGATGGGACAGCACAGCAATGAATCTCTTCGTGAGGAGCGACCATGCCGAGTGAACCGAGCAAGACACTGGAGGTCTTTGACAATCCGAATGCGGAGCGGGACTACGAAATCGAATTCGATTGTCCCGAGTTCACCTGTCTGTGTCCTTTGACGGGGCAGCCGGACTTTGCCCATTTCAAGATCATCTACATACCGAACGAGAAGTGCATCGAGTTGAAATCCCTGAAGCTGTACCTGTGGTCCTACCGGAACGAGGGCGCTTTTCACGAGGCCGTCACCAATCGGATCCTGACGGACCTGGTCGCGTCGATCGGCCCGCGGTGGATGGAGGTCCAGGGTCAGTGGTTCGTGCGCGGCGGCATCACGACGAACGTCGTATGCAGCCACATCGACCCGGAGTGGGATAACTCCTAGTAGCGCCTCTACCGAGCAACAAAGCCCCCGCCCAACGGCGGGGGCTTTTTGTGCCTGTCGCCGGATGCCGCCATTTGTGCTATGGTACCGATACGCAGGGAACTCATCGAATGTCGGACCGGGAGGGATTTCGACATGCGGATTTTGATGACGACGATCACCGTGCTGACTCTGGCCCTCGCTGCGAACGCCGAGACGGTCGTGATCGAATTTGGCGATTTGCCGAATACGCAATGCGGTACCAGTTGGGAAATGTCCGGGCTGCCGGTCCTGATGAGCGAGTGGACCTCCGGTGGCTGTATCGCCTACTCGACTTCGTCGGGCTGGCTGGTCAGCGGCGGCAGCTTGCTGCTGGATTTGACCAACCTGGACGGGCTGAGCGCCGTCTCGCTCGAGTACTACGACTACTATACGGGTGGCGGAACCTCAGTGTATGTCCTGGACGGGGAAACTCCCGTCTCGTCGATCGACGGTACGACGGCGCGCGAGGATACCGTCCTGACGATTGCCGCGATAGCACAACCGATCAGCCATGCGCGAATTCTGGTGCGCAACGCGATCCTGTACCGGATGTCCTTCGATTTTGCGGCGTTGCCCCTGGATACTCCCACCTGGGGAGCCATCAAGGCCGTTTACCGCTGATCTGACGCCTTTTCTACGGATATTTTGGCAGGCGGATTTCTGCCGGACACGCCGGAATCTCTCCCCCCCAGCGTCCGCGCTGTGTTACAATACATCAACTTGCTATCTGGACTTTCAAAATCAATTCCTCGGGAGACTGCCATGATGAGGCTGCGGCCCCTGCTGTTTGGTTTCGCAATGACCCTTTGTTTTGGCGCATTTACGGATGCAGCTGGATCCGTCAGCTCGGATCGACTCGAGTTGCAGGACCTGGGCCCGGACACTGTGCCCGGGATCGAATGGATCTCGTCGACACCCGAGGCCTGCTTCGTCGAATTTTCCCTGCCCTACCTGAATCGGGAACGCGTGATCGCCGATGGCAGTGAATACCAGTCGTTGACGATTCCCGGTGGTGCCCTCACCGGCCGCACCGGCGCGCCGGCGGTGCCGACCTACGGCGGACTACTCGAGGTGCCCGCTGGACGTTCGGTTCGGATCGTCGTTCACCAGCGCGAGTCGCAACACTTGAAGAATACGCTGCTGTTTCCGGTCCAGCCGGACGACGGACGGGAATTCGTGCGCGCCGAAGACTACGAGCAGGGCGGAAAATCGAGTCCGGCGATCGTCACCCTGGGTGAACCGGCGATCCTGCACGGCCACCGTGTCGTACCGTTCGTCATCCACCCGGTGAGCTGCGATCCCGCGGCGCGGACCGTTGAAATCCAGACCCGGCTGGAGATCGAGTTCGTTTTCGATGGCCAGGATGACCGCAACAATCCGCGGAGGCGTGCGCAGGAGCTTCCCGCTTCCTTCAACCGGCTACTGGCGCGCGAAGCGGTCAACGCCCTCCCCGGCGATGGCGTGAAATCCCTCGGCGATGGTGAGCTCGGCACCTACCTGGTCATCTGCCCGAATCAGTCCGCGGTCGTCAGCGCGTTGCAGCCGCTGCTGGACTGGCGCCGGCGTCAGGGGTACAGCGTGCAGTTGGCCACCACGGCTGAGACCGGCTCAACTACGACATCGATCAAGAGCTACCTTCAGAATTTCTACGACACGGCGGCGGTACCGCTCGAATTCGTGGTCCTGGTCGGTGACCACAACGGCGATATCGCCATCCCGACCTACTTCGAATCGCTTTCCGGATACGGCGGCGAGGGCGATCACTACTACTCACAGCTCGAAGGCGACGACGTGCTGGCCGATGTCTTCCTGGGCCGGCTGTCGTGCCGCGATACGAGCGAACTGACGACCATCGTCGACAAGATCGTGAACTATGAAACGGCACCGCCAACAGGCGATCCAAGCTGGTACACGCGCGCCTCGCTGACGGCGGACCCCAGCGCCTCGGGCACCTCGACGATCTACGTCAGCCAATGGATGAAAGCCCAGCTCGAGGCCCACAGTTTCACCCAGGTCGATACCTTCTGGAGTGGCAACTTTTCCGCGCAGATGCTCTCGTCACTGAATCAGGGTTTGAGCATTTTCACCTACCGCGGCTACCTGGGAATGAGTGGATTCCACAGCGGCCACATCAATTCCGCCACCAATGGCGGTATGCTGCCGTTTGCGA
>JANTGJ010000054.1 GCA_024762975.1 Candidatus Krumholzibacteriia bacterium | reverse complement strand
GTCTCGCGCAGTAACGGACGAGACGTTCGAGCCCCTGGCGGTCCCAGCCCGGTACCGTGACCGAGGCGTCGACGGACCAGCCGCCGGCGTGGTCGGGCGTATTGCCGCCTGCTGAAGGTCGCCGAGGTCCTCGGTGCAGAGGTCGTGGCCGAGGGCATCGAGGAGGGCGAGGATTATAAGGCCCTGCCCCAGCTGGTGGTCAAGTACGGGCAGGGGTATCTGTTCGGGCGGCCGGAGGCCTGCGAATCGTTGCCGACGGCAACGCGTAAGAAAGAGGCGGCCGCGAACGACCGCCTCTCCTCTTCTGGATCCGCGTCCGAGTTCGACGGAATCATCCCACCAGATTCGCTGTAACCACCTCGACGTAGGCCCCTCGTCCTATTGCACAGCAGAGGTTCGGTCCGGATTCAAGGCGGAGCGTATGCTACATGGTTGGAGTAGAACATCGATCAGGATCCGTCCGGCCACGCGGGCGATTTGCGGTCTCAAGCACCAAGATGAAAGGCCGAAATCAACACGGTGAGATCTGATCCGAACAAAACTTGGGGAGGCAACGGGACATGCTGCGAGTCGGAACGACACTATTGATGATCGCCATCACGCTGGGCCTGATGACCGGCTCTGACCAGGCACGGGCCTGCGAGGAGTTCTTTCAATCGACCTCCAGCCCGCACGGCAATTGGTTGGGTCTGCACACCGACGGATTCAACTACGGCGCCGGACAGTCCTTCACGCTGGACTGCGACTCCCGCCTGGAGAGCGTTGCTTTCAAAATCTACTGGGGCAACGACTACGGCGCCGTCCGATCGCTGGCCTTCGGCGACACGGTGCACGTCAGCATACTGACCCTGGGCGGTGTGGAGCTGGCGCGCAAGAGCTACATGATCGACACGAGCCTGGCCAACCGTACCGTCACTTTCCAATTCACGCCCGACAACGTCCTGCTCGTGGCCGGGACCTATCTCGCCGTCTGCTGGACGGATGTCGCAGCCTGCGGCGGCATGGGCGCCTACAACGCCGATGTGGTCGCCGGCACGCGCTACCTGTCGACCTCAGCGAGCGATCTCGCGTCCTGGTCCGCCACCACCGGTGAGTTGGTGCATACGATATTCGCCGACAGCGATGTCACGCCCGTCTACGAGACGAACTGGAGCTCGGTCAAGGCCAGATTCCGGTAGGTCGGCGCAAAGCGCGCGTATGCTTCCCCGGAAACGAGACAGCGATCATCGGAGCATACCGGCACGATCGAGCCACGAGGTTCTGATGGGCTGAACTACTTCTGGGCGGCTGAGCGGGACTCGGAACAACTTCTCCATGTCATGGTGGTTCACGACCCGCGCCGGCGCAGACGAAAAGTAAGGGCGGCCGCCGGGGCCGACCCAATCGCCGTACACTTCGGCGCTGAGTACCGGAGTTCCCACATTTGTCTCCAATTTGACCTGAACAAGTCGCTCCAAATACTGGTTCTCCGAAATCGGGTCGACCGACGCCGATAGAGAAACAGCACCGGCGGCGCTGATGCTCGCGACGACGTTTTGCTCGAATGTAGAATCCAGGCTCTCGGCTCTCAGCGCCCACATGCCTTCTTCCGGGACTTGAATCGTGTACAGACCGCTCTTTTCTGCATGGTCGATTTCCATGAGGTTGCCGGCTGCGTCGGTCGCAATCGCGGTCGTCCGCCCGCTGATTACGCCGGCGTCCGCGCCGGGTTCTTCGTCGCCAAGCTGGAACAGGAAACCGCCGTAGGCGTCGAAGGCCTGCACCCGCCGCTGCTGATCACTGACGTATACGGTTCCCGTGGGGCCGACGGCGATCCAAACCGGCACCTGGAACTGTCCCGGATCCGTACCCTCGCTGCTCCAACACCAGAAGGCACAGAATCAGGCCGAATCGGACGGGCGTACCGATCGAGAGCGTGGATCGCATGGTTTTCTCCGATGGCAGGTGGCAACTATCGAATCGCACCGGCTCCCTACGTCCGTTGCGATCGGATGAACGCAATAGAAAACCTTGATCGACGGACTCCGGCGGATCCCCATCACACCGGACATTGAACGCTCTTTGAGTGTACCAGAAGCGCAGCGCAAATGGAAGGGAGGGGGCGGTTTCCGGCCGCAGGGCGGCTATTCGGTCGGGAACAACTCATCCAGTTCGACGACGTAGATTCCGCGGCGCACAGGATTCCGATCCAAGGGAGTCGAAACCCCTCGGTCGCCGGCAAAGTAGAGGCGCCCGCTGTCGCTGCTGAAGACCGGATTGCTGATGCCTCTGAATTGTGCCAATCGTTTCTGCCCGCCGCTTTGCAGATCCTGCACGTACGCGGTGTAGTTCGTCGAAGGGGCCGGCAGGATCGGAATCCCTCGGTTGCGGCTGATGACGAAGACGAGGAAGCGTTCGTCCGGAGAGAGCCGGGCCAGCCAGAAACTCGTGTTGGATAGCGGCAGCTGGTAGCGGGGGCGCCGGGCGATGGTTTCACGTTGGCCGTCGGGCCCGATCAATACCAGGTCTTCTGTCCGGTCGATGCGGCGTTCGCGGGGGCCGCAATCGCTGCATCCCGAAGCCTCGTCCGGAACACGATCGACCACGAGCAGCTCCTGCGTGGGATCCAGTAACAGGTGGCGGCGGCGTCCCTCGGACCCCAATGAGAAACGCGATCCCCACCAGAGCATCTTGCCGTGATGACCCAATGCGCCCTGCGTTGCCAACAGCAGCGGGGCTCGCTCCTCAACCAGTTCGGGCGGCAGTCGATGGACCGACTTGACGCCAGTTCGCAGATCGATCGATGCCGGTTGATAGAATTCGTGATGGCTCTTGTCCTTGGCCAGGTCGAAGTTCGTGCCCGTCAGTTCGAGGAAGATGAGCCAACGGTCATCGGGGGACATCGTCAGGGTGGAAAGACTGGCGTGGACCTGGTCGGTGTCGGGCAATCTCTGGAGCGCCGGTGAGTCGCCGCCCGACCACCAGCAGGAGGCAAAGCCGACTGCGACGACAACCAGTATCGTGGCCGAGAACCATCGCAGGTACCTGGGTCGTTTGCCGGGCATCGGATTCCTTCCGCTGGCGTCGATCGAGCGCACCGTTTGATCGTAACAATATGCGACTTGTCGATTCGTGGGAACCGCCGATCTGGCGGATAGGCATCATAGGGGCATGGCGTCCTCATCCCACATACCAACTACCGCACTCTCCTCCAGTTTGAATACAGAGTGGCGTTCTCCGCTGACGGTGGGCAATATCTCATTTGCCGACAAGAAAGCACCCTGAACCAGGAAGGAGAACGCCTATGGACAGGTATATCGGCCTGGACGCCCATGCGTCAAGCTGCACCGCTGCTGCCCTCGGCCCCAGTGGCAGGAAACTCCAGTGTCAGGTTCTGGAGACCAACGCCAAAGCCTTGATCGGCTTCCTCCAGACCATCCCCAAGAACCGCCGGCTCATCTTCGAAGAAGGAACCCACTCGAATTGGCTCTACGAGGTCCTGGCGCCCCACGTGCAGGAGATCGTCGTGGTTGCCGTGCGGCAAAGTCGTGGGCCGAAAGACGACAAGAGCGACGCCCTTGGTCTGGCCGAAAGCCTGCGGATTGGCAACGTCAAGGTCCGTGTCTACAAGAAGCAGGGAGAGTTTGCAGCCCTCAGTCATCTGGCCAGGGCACATGGCACACTTGTGACCGATACGGTTCGCTGCCAGAACCGGATCAAGAGCCTGCTGCGCTCAAGAGGCATAGCGGCCAGCGGCAAACAGGTGTACTCGGTCAAGAACCGAGACCGGTGGCTGGCCAAACTTCCGGCCCAAGCTCGCGGCCAAGCCGACCTTTTGTACTGCCAGTACGACGCCTTGCTCGAGTTGCGCAAACAGGCCAAAAAACAAATGCTGAGCGAAGCTCGCAAACATCCCGTCAATGTTCGCGACGAGGAAACCTTGCCGGATCTGGAGCCGCACGGGCCGTAGTGCTACGGGAGTCAATGGACCCGAACGCCGCTAGCGACCGGGAGCCTCGTAGCCCATTTCCTTGGCTTTCTGGAAATCTTCTTCGGCCCCCGCGGCGTCGCCCGCCCCGGCACGGGCCTTGCCCCGCTGATAGTAGGCTTCATCCAGCGGATAGATGCTGATCACGTGATCGAAATCCTCGATGGCTCCGTCGAAGTCACCCTGGCCGCTCTTGGCCAGCCCGCGAATGAAGATCGATTCCAGGTCCTGCTCGTTCTCCGCCAACGCGCTTTCGCAGTCGGCAATCGCACCGGCGTAGTCGCCGGCCTTGACCTTGACCGCCGCGCGCCGGGCCAGTGCGACATCCCGCTTGTCGAATTGTGAATCCGGAAGCGGCTCCATATCCTTGACCACGGTAAAGTCTTCGACGGCTCCGGCGAAGTCGCCTGCGTCGGACCGGGCAAAGGCTCGTTGATAGTAGGATTCCGGGTTGATCGGGTTCAATTCAATGGCCGCGGTGTAGTCGGCAACCGCGCCTTCGAAATCCCCCTGGCCTCGCCGCGAATCGGCGCGCAGCAGTAGCGAATACTCGGCGGGGCCTTCCAGCTCGATCACGGCATCGAAATCCTCGACAGCTTCCGCATAGTGTTGGAGATAGTTGCGATCCATGCCCCGCTCGTAGTGGAACTCCACCTGCCCGGCATCCAGGGCAATGGCCTGATCGAAATCGAGCAATGCGCTCTCCCGGTCCCCCGTGTCACGTCTCGCCATGGCGCGCAGAAAGAAGGCCTGGGCATTGCTCGCATCCAGGGCGATGGATTGGTCCAGGTACCCGATGGCTTCGTCCGCATTCCAGAGATCCATCTGCTCCCGGCCCAGGTCCAGGAACTCCTGGGCGGTTTGGGCACGGGCGTCGCCGGTGGCAAGATTCAGCGAGATCAGGAGCAGGAGAAACAGGGGAAGGGTTTTCATACGAACATCCATTTCCAGGTGCTGGCGCGCTAAGGAATCCAGTTCAGCGAAGCTGGTGCGAGCGATTTCCTCCCGAATAGTCCTTTTCGAAACCGGATTTCGCAAGATGAAGAACTGAAGAATTCCGGATACCGAGTCCTGATCCGGCACCGCAATTCGAGAGAGAGGAGGGGCTGGAGAGTGTCTATTCGACCATCCCCTGCAGATACCACCACCCCCCCGAGTGGTACACCCACAGCAGTCGTCCGTTCCTTGCCTCGACGAAGTGATAGGTGCGGCGTTGCTCTTCGCCCCACCAGTTGCCCGAAAGCAGATACGGACCGTGAGTGCGGACCTGCTCGCGCAACACGGGCGGAGCCCCGGGCCCGGAGGCTGCACGTACGATCCGCTCGCCCTGGCGACGAGCCAGATCCGCCGGTCCGGCCAGCAACGGTCGCGGGCGGGCCAGGACACGGCGCATCAGCGGGCGGCGGCCCACGGCCGGGCCGGGCCTTGGCGTCGCCAACTGCGTGGCCGGCACCCAGCGCCACGAGGCCTCGGGCAGGTGGGCGTCGACGGCCTCGGCGCGGACCACGGCCTGGTCCCCCAACTCGGCGCGAACGCGACTGACAGCACGCAGGGCAGCGACCGAATCGCGGCGCGGACGGCGGCGGAAAAGTTCGAGGGCTTCGGGGGGCGCCTCGGCTCCCTCCAGTTCAAGATGCGCCCGCTCGATGCCCGCGGTCAGGTCCACCGACTCGAGACGCAGTCGCACCAGATCCAACAACAGTACCGCATCCAGGCTGGGCTCGGCCGGTCGCAGGCTCTCGCGACGGCGAGTGGCCGCAACGTTGGACTCGACCAGATCAAGGTGCACCAGCGATGCGGCCCGGCCCTCGTCGGCCAACCGCGCCAGCAGCGGATGGATCATCCGCTTCAGCACGAAGAGCAACCGCCAGGAATCGGTCTCGGGTTCCTCGAATTCCTCCTGGGCACGCACCGGCTCGTCCGGCACCAGCGGCTGCAGCGGGTCGAAGCGCAGGCCCCGGGCCAGGTCGACCAGTTGCGCCGTCTCGGCACCGAAGCGGGCGGCCAGTCCAGCCTGGGGCAGGGCCATCAGATCGCCGACCGACTCCAGTCCCAACCGCTGCAGATCGTCACGCAGACGCGGCGGCAGTTCCAGACGCGCCAGCGGAACCCGGCGGCAAGCCGCAGTCTCGCGCCCAGGCGAGGAAATGACCGCCGCCTGCCGGTGCACACGACTCAGGCAGTAGGTGCCGAATCGGGAATACCCGACGGTCACCCCGGCGAGGAAGCGTGCCTTGCGCAAACCGCGCCACAGGCGATCGGCCCAGGCCCGGGGTGTGCCTCCTACTCGTTGCAATCCTCCCGCATCGAGCCAGAAGACGCCCGGTTCGTGCCGCGCAGGTTCGACCCGTGGGCTGTAACGCAACAGGTGTCGGTGCAGGGCCTCGGTCGCACGGGCGATCCGCTGGTCGTCGACCGGTGCCGCGCGCAGATTGCGATCCACGGACAGCCCCGTGGCATAACGCATCCCCGGCAGGATCCCCACGCGGCGGGCCGACTCGCTCACCCACAGCAACGGCGCCTGCGGGTGGTCTTCTTCAATGACGCCCGCCGGCTCTCCCCGCCACTCGGGATGCTGCCGCAACAGGAGCTGCAGCGGGAAGGCCGGCAGGTCGACACAGGCAATCCGGTCGGTCTGGCGGATGCGGCAGGCCCGGGTCAGCCCGCCCCGAGAGGTCTCAATGGAGTCCGTCCGGTCCACGATATTCCTCCTGCCACCGCCAGCCCGGGCCGCGTCGCTTGTCCTTCAGGGCCCGGATCGAACAGGCGAATCCATGCGGAGTCCGGCGGCGTGCCACCTGCCCGCGCAACGAGACCAGCGAGCCGATCGAGGCCTCATCCGCCCGCTTGTCCGTCAGGCAGAGCACCGCCGAGTCGTGTTTCAACGCGAGCTGCACCAGACGCCCCTGCAGGGGCGTGGGCAGGGCGGCACTCGTCCCCAGATCGAGTACCACCAGCCCATACGCCCCCGAACGCAGGAGTACGTCGGCCGCCCGTCCGGCCGTTCGTGCATCGCGGGTCCGGACGACGACCACCGCGGAGAGGTCCACACCGCAGGCGGCCGCGTCCGGAGGAAAAAACAACGCCGACGTGGCCGAAACCCAGGCCACCGGATCGCCGGCGTGCTGAGCGTCGAGCACCACCGACATCGCCGCCGAAAGCAGCGCCCCATCCTGCTGCGCACTCAGTTCACACAGCCGGCCGGCCAGCATCCGGCGCGACCAGGCAGGCGACTCCTCTTCCTGCGGAGCCGGGACCATCTCCCCCAGGCGCCGCAGTGCAGGATGGGCCAGCAGATCGAGGGCCACGTTTCCGAGTTCACTCGCGAGAGCTTCCGGCAACGGGGGCGGCGATTCGAGATCATGAGCTACGACGGCCATGACCGGTCTCCTTCATCTCGGGATGGTGTTCCATTTATGGCCTGGCGCTGGGGACGCCAGGGATGCGCCGGGCACCCGGTGCGGGCGTGGGTCGCCGCCTCCAAACCTGTATCAGGCGATCTGGCGACGCACTTCCACGACTCTGCCCAGGATCCGGATCTCCGTATCCGGCGCGATCACGATCGGTGCGAAAGCCGGGTTCTCCGCATGGAGTTCGACCCGGCCGCCACCCAGTCTCAACCGTTTGACCGTTGCCTCGTCCTGCACCTGAGCCACGACGATCTCGCCGTCGCGGGCAATTTCCTGCCGGCGCACGATCACCGTGTCGCCCGGCAGGATGCCGATCCCGCTCATGCTTTCGCCGCGGACAGTCAATGCGAAGAGTTCGCCTTCGCCGAAGGCCCCGTCCGCCGGGATCCAGCCGTCCGGATCCTCGATGGCCTCCTGCAGCGCACCGGCCTGGACTCGGCCCAGGCGCGGGATGAGCTGCACCGGGCCCACCGCGGGCGAACCGGGAGTTGCGGGCAGGCGATACCCACGGGCTCCCTGTTCCTTCACCAGCCGTCCTTCGGCCACCAGGATCTCGAGGTGACGCTGCGCCGACTGCACGGCCCGGAATCCGAACTCGGCCTGCACCTCGCGCACCGTGGGCGGGGCCCCGGCGGCGATCCGGCGGCGCACGAAATCGAAGACTCGGCTTCGTGTCTGGCCTGGGCTGGTGCGGGGCATATCGGGCTCCTTCGGAGATCTCTCGGTCCAGAGGGGGTCCTCGGTCACGGGGGAATTAAAACAGACAGACGTCTGCTTTGTCAAGAAAAAAGCGAAACTAAAGCGAAAATCCAGGTTTTCGCCCAACGCCTGCCAGGTCGGAACCGGCCAGGGCCTGGCTGGCCGCCAACACGAACGTGACCAGGAGCAGGACGGGACCTCTTGGAGAATGGACCGGACCATTGTAACTTCGATGCACCCTGAAGCTTCAGTAGAACAGTGCGATATCGCCTGCCCTTCAACCCCCCGGGACACCCCTTGGACGCTACCATTCCCCACTACGGCGAAACCATGGCCATTCTGGCCGCGGTGATTTTCTCCTGGACCAGCGTGTTCTTTACGACCGCCGGACGGCGGCTGGGCGTCACGACGGTCAATCTGCTGCGGCTACCCAGCGGTGCGCTGTGCCTGGCCGCGTCCCATCTGGTACTGACCGGGCGGCTCTGGCCCGAAGCGATGGCCTGGGATCAGCAGTTATGGATCGGCGCCAGCGGCATCGTCGGCCTGGCCATCGGCGACTCGGCCCTCTTTCGCGCATTCACCCGCATCGGCCCGCGGCGCTCGATGGCCGTCATGGCGCTGGCACCCGTATTTACCGTCGTTCTGGCTTGGGGTATGCTGGGCGAGGAGCTCGGCCTGTGGGCCCTGACGGGGGTCGCCGTTGTGATCGGTGGCGTGGTACTTGCCTCGATCGGCAAGGCCGAAGGTTCCGGTACTTTCGGTACGATCGCACCGCGGGTGTTGACCGCCGGCCTGTTGCTGGCGCTGGTGGGCGCCGCCGGTCAGGGCCTGGGCAGTGCCTTCGCCAAGATGGGAATGGCCGGTGCCGCCGGCATGGACCCACTGGGGGCCACCCTCGTGCGGATGGTCTGGGCGGCCGTCGCCTACTGGGTAGTGGTCCTGCCCCAGCAGAAACCGCGCGTGCTGCTCGAGAGCCTGCGCGACCGCAGGGGAGTGCTGGCGCTGATCGTGGCCACCCTGATGGGGCCGTTCATCTCGGTGTGGATCTCCCTGGTGGCGATCAAAAACACCGAAGCCGGCATTGCGCAGGTACTGCTCAGCATGGTTCCGATTTTCGTCGTCGTGCCGGCCTGGATCGTCTACCGCGACCGGCCGTCGCTGCGCAGCGTGATCGGCATCGCCATCGCCATCGGGGGTAGCGCGCTGTTGTTTCTGAGGTAGTTCAAGGACGGAGGAAGATCATGCGCAAGCTACGTCGCATCCTGCTCATCGTGCTGGGTCTGGTGCTGGGACTGATGGTCGGCCTCTTCGTCGGCGTCCGCTTTTTCTTTCCTGTCGAGAAGGCCAAGGATTTCGCGCTGGAGAAGGCCCAAGCCGCGCTGGGTCGCGAGGTCACGATCGAAACGGTCGAAGTTTCTTTCGCCGGCGGGATCGGCGTACGGCTCAACGACCTGGTCGTGGCGAACCCGGACGGCTTCGACGGTGAGCCCCTGCTGCGGACCCGCAACGTGGATCTGAAGGTCGCTCTCTGGCCGTTGCTGCGTGGCCAGGTACGCGGCGAGAAGCTGATCGTGAATGAGCCCCGCATACGCGCGTTGCGCCGCGCTGACGGCTCGGACAATTTCACCTTTGCCGCTGCGGAAACCGACGCTCCCGCGACCGCCGCCGGCAACCGCGAAGCGCCCCCCGTGGATGCGGCGATCGACCGCATCGAGATCCGGGATGGCCGCATCGCGTTTGCCGACCGGAGTGCCGGAACCGGCCTGCGCATCGACGGCCTGCGACTTGATTCCTCCTTGCGGAGCACCGCTCAACAGGCCGTTCGCCTGGCCGGCACGCTGTCCGCCGACAGCCTGCGTATCGACGGTGAGCAGCCCTTGCCGACGCTGGCCCCGCGCGCCGAATTCGCGCTGACCTACGACCCACGGAATCAAACGGGCGACCTCGAGGAAATGGCTCTCGAAGTGGCCGGCATCCGGCTGGTAGGCCAGGGATCGTTTGCCAGACAGGGCGAACGGCTGCAAGCGCAGGCTCGCATCGAAAGCGAGGTGATCACGGCGGAACAACTGCTGGCCCTGCTGCCGCCCGAGGTCCGCGAAGCGATGCCGGAAGTGACCGTGGCCGGCCAGCTGCGGTGGCAATGCGATGTGGACTACGCGGCCGCACGCGAGGTGCCACTCGACTACCGGGGCACGGCGCAGTTGAATGAGGTGATCGTTGCCGTACCCGAGGCGCCGGGCGATCTGCGCATCGCCGATGCCAGAGCCAACTTTTCCATCAACCATCTTGAGGCCCGAATTCTCGAGGCGACGGCCGGCGGCGAGAGTTTCACGGGACAGATCACCGTCGAGGACTTCACCGCGCCGCGCGTCGCCGGCGATCTGACCGGCGGCATGAACCTGGCGCTGGCCCAGCCCTACCTGGACCCCGCCCTCGAACCCGAACTGACCGGCCGTGCCGATTTCAGCGTCCGCTTCGCCGGTCCCGTCGACGATCCCGAGGCGCTCGAGGTGGCCGGCCATCTGGAATTGCGGGATCTCACGTACTCGGCCCTCACCCTGCCCGAGAAGATCGAATCCCTGACCGGTCGCATCGATTTTGACCGAACGACCGTCACGGCACAGAGCATCGACGTGCGGACCGCCTCGAGCGATTTCACGCTCGACGGTACCCTGCGCGATCCGCTGCCCTATTTCCTGCCCCCCGAACTGCAGCCCGCGGGGACGCCGGTACCGCAACCGCAGATCGATTTCGTTGCACACTCGCAGCACCTGGACATCGACCGGCTCTTTCCGCCCGCCAGCCCGGGTACTGAAGCTGCCGCGACCGCGAAAGCGGGTTCTGCGGCTTTGCCCGAATTTCCGGATCTGGTGGGCGGCGGAACGGTCACGATCGACACCTTGGTCTACTCTCACGTCGATTTCACTTCGGCGACCGCGCGCGTGGATTTGGCCCACCGGACCATCACCTGCAGCGACGCGCGGGCCAAGGTCTACACCGGCAGCGTCGCCGGCAACACGGCCATCGACCTGGGCGACATGAACGCGCCGCGCTACACGGGACAATTCACCGCCCAACAGATCGAGGCCCAGGACTTCCTGCAACGATTCACGAAGTTCGGTGGCTTCTTCTACGGCAAGTTCGACCTCGCCGGCAGCTTCGATGCAACCGGTCTGGAACCCGACGTGATCCGCAACTCGCTGACCTTCGACTCGTTGGCGGACATGAAGCAGGGCAAAATCGTCACTTCCGGTTTCGCCTTCGAGGCGCTCAGCAAACTGGCCGCCCGGGGCGGACAGAGCTTCGACGCCGAGCAGGGGCTGAAGAATCTGACCACATCGATCCGGGCCGAGAACGGACGGGTGATCCTGAAGGACCTGCAGAGCGGGTTGGGAACCCTGGGGGACATCACGCTGGGTGGGTCGTACGGTTTTGCCGGCGATCTGGATTTCCGCGGATCCTTGCTGCTGTCGCGCGGCCAAACCACGAAACTGCTCGAATCCGAGGGTCTGGCCGGCCGGGTGGCCGAGTTGTTGGGCGGGAAAGACGTCGACCGGCTGGCCTTGCCACTGACCGTCACCGGTATGCTGACCCGGCCGAAGCTGCAAGTGGACTATACTGCATTGACCGATGCCGCCGCCCGAAACCTGAAAGACGACCTGCGCGATGAACTGGAAGAGAAGGTCGGCGGCAACTTGCGCGACCTGTTGAACAAGTAGTCAGCCCTGCGGCAGGGGAGTTCCCCGGGCTGTTGTTTTTCCGGCGGCCCCGGTTCACCTGCCTAATTGATTGCCTGCCAGCAATCAATCGTTTTGATAATCAATTGTTTAATTGACTGTTTGCGAGCCGAGCCGAATCCACGTTTGCTGTCGGCAGGTCCGATGAAGTACATCCTGCGTGACACCGGACCGGGAGTCGGCACTGGAAGAACATCGTGCACGACATTTCAGGATCTCCTCGACCGCCCGCAGGGGCTCCCGCACCGCGGGGTTCCATGTGGGCGATGCCAAAACGACGGAACCTCACCGGCCCCACATCGCCGACTCCCACCCCCTGCTGGATCCGCTGCCGAACACCAGGTTGACCCCCGCGCCCCGGATGACATTATTTGAAGGCTACCTCGCTATCCGGGGGGCCGCCGAGGGCGGAGCATTCAGCACGGGAGATCCTTCATGGATATGAAACTGCAGCACATCGACGAAGCCGTTCTGGACCGGGCTGCGGCTCGCTGCCGCGAGCGGAATATCATCATTCCCACCCTGGCCCAGATGAAGGATCCGTCGAAGATCCCGACCGCCATCCAGGCGAAAGTGAAGGATGTCGGACTGTGGGACATCGACCCGCTGAATCTGTTTCGCATTACCTGGAAAAATGATCCTCAGACCGGCCTGTACAACGAGGGCAACTGGATCGAATTTCCCAGTGAACTGACCGGCGTGGATGCCCGTGTCATCGGCCTGGTCGGCAAGTGGTTCCCGACGGGAGCCCACAAGGTCGGCGCGGCGTTCGGTTGCCTGGTCCCGCGCCTGGTCACCGGCCAGTTCGATCCCACGACCCAGAAAGCGGTCTGGCCCAGTACCGGCAACTACTGCCGGGGCGGCGCGTTCGATTCCAAACTACTGGCCTGCGAGTCGGTGGCCATCCTGCCCGAAGAGATGAGCCGCGAGCGTTTCGATTGGCTGAGCAACGTGGCCGACGAGGTCATCGCCACACCGGGCTGCGAGTCGAACGTCAAAGAGATCTATGACAAATGCTGGGAGATCCGCGAGACCCGGCCCGAATGTGTGATTTTCAATCAGTTCGACGAGTTCGGCAACCCGATCTGGCACTACAACGTCACCGGCACGATGATCCAGGAGATCTTCGAAAAAGTAGCGCAGCCGGGCCAGCGGCTGGGCGCCTACATCTCCTCGACCGGTTCGGCCGGCACCATTGCCGCCGGAGACTTCCTCCGCACACATCACCCGGACATGATCGTCACCGCGGTCGAGGCGCTGCAGTGTCCCACGCTGTTTTCCTGCGGATTCGGCGGCCACCGCATCGAAGGTATCGGCGACAAGCACGTACCCTGGGTACACAACGTACGCAACACCGACTTCCTGAGTGCCGTGGACGATGAACAGTGCATGAGCCTGTTGCGCCTGTTCAACGAGGAACCGGGCGCAGCCGCCCTGCTGTCCGAGGGTGTCGACGAGTCCGTTGTCTCACAGCTGCACCTGCTGGGTATCAGCAGCATCTGTAACCTGGTGTCGGCGATCCAGACGGCGAAGTACTATGACATGGATGGCCGCGACATCATTTTCATGCCGCTGACGGATTCCGCCGAGATGTATACCTCGCGCCTGACCGAGCTGACCGAGGAGCGCGGCGGCTACACATCCCAACAGGCGATCGCCGATCGCGCACGCTGGCTCGAAGGTGTCACGCCCGACTACGTGCGCGAACTCAGCTATCACGACCGCAAGACCCTACACAACTTCAAGTACTTCACCTGGGTGGAACAGCAGGGCCGGGATGTCGAGGATCTGCGGCGCCTGTGGGATCGCGATTTCTGGAGCGAGGTATTCCAGGTCACCGAATACTGGGACCGGCGGATCGAGGAATTCAACGCGCGAACCGGACTTCTTTAGGCTCTGCCTGTTCGCGTTCGGTGATTCCAGGAGGAGGGGGCGTGGTCCTTCGGTAGTGGCCCGCCCCGCAGGGGATCTGCAATAGATTCAAATCGATTGCTCTCGCCTGCTTCGCTGGCTATCTTCACGGACCCGACCCCGAACGACCTCCATCAAGGCGATTGCCCGGTGATGATCCGCTCATCCCGCACACTCTTGATCGTGTTTGCGGTCTGCCTGCTCACGGCTCAGAGTAGCCGTTTATCCGCCGAACCCGAAAATTTCGTACCCGGCCAGGACGAGCTTTCGCCCGATGGCATCTATATCCTCGATGGATCTTATGTCCTGGATGTAGGCGAGTTGCGCGTGAACATCACCAACCACGGACTGATCGGGTCGCAATACTCGGGCGGGTACACCTACAGCCATGCGCCCAGCGGAGAGTGGCCCGGCGGATCGGGCAACGAATACCTGTGGGGCGCGGGCCTGTGGATCGGCGCGATGCAGGGAGGACACGTTTCGGTCACGACCGGTCAGACCGAGCGGGAATTGCGGCCCGACAACCGCGTTCGCGACACCATCTACGAAGCGCTCAACGGCTATGTGCAGCGGCCGCAGCTGTTGGACGTGCCGACCGGTCGTCGCATGCCTGACCCCCATTCCGATGACGATGGCGATGGCCACTACGACGAGGAAATCCTGAACGGAATCGATGACGACCAGGACGGGAAGGTGGATGAAGACTTCGCCCAGTTGGGCAACCAGATGTTCACCTGCACGATGTTTGACAATCTGCCCCTGATCGAGGCGATCTATCCTGAACATCAGCCTCTGGGTGTGCGCGTGGTTCAAACCGCGTTTGCCTGGGACCAGGGCGACTACGAGAATCTCGTCGGCCTGGATTTCGACATCACCAACGTCGGCAACCACCAACTGGAGGATGTCTACCTCGGCTTCTACGTCGACTGTGACATCCAGGCGCGCAATGCGGGTGCCAACCGCCCGAACGACCTGGTCGGCATCTACTCGGGTGCGGTGCGTGCCGAGGACGGATTCTTCTACCGCGTCGATATGGGATATATGTGGGATGGAGCCGAGGAGGACCCGCTGCCCGGTTACTTCGGTACCCTGTTGGCCGATCACAAGACCGCTTTCGACGGCGTGACCGCGCCCTTCTATCCGAGCATCAATTCGTTTCAGGTCTTTTCGACGCAGGCCTCCACGAATCAGGAGGGCGAGCCGCAGAACGACAACGACCGCTACTACCTGATGTCCCGCGATCACCACGACCGGACGACGCGACCCGACGAGAAGGGCGACTACAAGTTTCTCATGTCCAGCGGCCCCTTCAATCCGCTGGAGATCGGCGACTCGATGAAATATTCGGTAGCGTTTGTCATCGGCAATGGCCTGGAGGAACTGCTGCAGCGGGCCGGCGAGGCCAAGCGACTCTTCCATGGCCGCTGGTACGACATGGACAATGATCCCTACACGGGACGCAGCGGTCGCGAAACCCTGGTCTGCCTGGGCGATTACCCGACCCCGCAGTGGGGTGACGACCCGATCCTCGGTCACCGCCTGAATTTCATGGACGACTCGTGCACGGGCGGCTACCCGGTGATGTTCCAGGACGTCGTTCACGAGGACAACCTCATGCCCTACCCCGATGATCAGTTGTGCGTGTGGGTGAACATGGACAACTGCACCGAGTGTTTTCGCAGCTGGGGACGCGAGTGCAATGACCAGATGTTCTTCTCGACGCGATACCGGTTTCGCACGGGTGTCGGAGGCCGCGAAACGAACTATCCCTGGTCGCTGCACTTCGAGACCCCCCCGATTTCCCCCCGGGTACGCGTCGTGCCAGGCGATGGGCACGTCGAATTGTTCTGGGATGATCGCAGCGAATTCAGTACGGATCCCGCGCGCGGCGTCTCCGATTTCGAATCCTATCGGATCTGGCGGGTCACGGATTGGGTGCCGCCCGGGGACCAGGCTGATCTGACGTCCCCCCCGGTCGACGAATGGGGCATGGTTGGCGAATTTGATCTCGTGAACCAGATCCCCGCCGGCATCGCCGGTTCCCAGCGACCCGTGCCATTGGGGCGCAACACGGGCCTGGAGCCGATCGTCTACCGACCCGTCTGTCTGGATGATCCGCGCTTCGAGGAGATTGCGGCCTCGATGCAGACCCTCATCGACTCCGACCCCGATGGAATCTGGATCTCACGCCCCCCGGTACGCCGACCCGACGGCCACGTGGCCTCCTACATGATTCCGTTTCAGGAATGGGAAACCTATCCGGATGTCCTGGATACCTTTTGGACGGTCACGCCGCGTGCTCCCAGTGCAGGAATCGTCGAGAAGCACGCGACGCGTTACTACCATTACATCGACCGCGAATTGCACAACGGTTTCAAGTACTACTATGCGGTCGTCGCCCGGGACCACCAGCTTTCCTGGCAGGACGGACAGTATGTTCCCAGCGGCGCGGGCGTGGAGGAAGACCCGTCCAACCACTTCCAGCTGGTCTTACCCGGCCCGCTCGGCCAGACCGTCGCCGACCGCAAGGCGGAGGGCAACAACATCTATGTGTACCCGAATCCAGCCACTCGCGAGGCCCTGGCGGAATTTCAACCGCGGGAGCTCTCGCTCGAAAACCCGACCGGCGTTCGGATCATGTTCAACAACCTGCCGCGGGCGCACAATACGATTCGGATCTTTACCGTTGCCGGCGATCTGCTGCAGACCCTCGAACACGATGGTTACGAGAGCGGCTCGACGAGCTGGAATCTGATGACCCGGAATGGTCAGGAGGTTGTCAGCGGACTGTATCTCTACTCGGTCCATAGCGATGTCGACGATTTCGATGAGTTCCGCGGCAAGTTCGTAGTCATTCGGTAGCGTTTTTCCCCCGCCACCGGCTTCGCAATCGTACGCGAACACTCAACACACCCGCGAGCGCGTAGGTGCCGGAACGTCAATGGGCGTGGTAACTCAAGCCCTTTTTCTCGACGCGATTCAGATCGAATTCCGCCATTTCGGCGCAGTAGAATTTCTTCAATTTCCTGCAATAGGGAGCCACGGGTTCGGAGAAGTCCGGCGGCACACGGCCATCGGCGAAGGGAATGCCCTGATCCTGACGGCGCAGGCTGGCAGCCTCCTCGCGCCACGACTTTGCCAACTCGGGTTCATCGGCTCGGTCCAGTGCGTCGGCGTGACGCTCCATCAGGTCGATGATGGTCTGTAGTTTGTGACCGCGGTAGCCTGGGCCCCCGTTCGAGTCGATGCCCGTATTCGGTGAAAGTCCCAGCATCGAGTTGTAGCTCATCACATAGATCCAGGTGTATTCGCCCAGTCCCATGCGGTTCTCGGCCAGGGCCTCGTTGCGGACAGTGGTCACGTCGCCCATGGCGCCCGCCATGCCGAACGCCGCGCCCATGACCCCCTTCAGGCTCCCCAGCACCTCACCGGCGGAAGGCTGGTCACCGCCCTGGTCCAACTCGTCCATGGCTCGGAATCGATCGGTGATCTCACGGAATTCGTCACAAGAGCCGATCACTTCGCGTCGCACCGCCAGGAAGGCCTCGATCCGGCTGTTGTCCATGGTGGCCGGCGGCGTGTAGGTGTCGCGTTCGCCGAAGCGGGACGCCAATTCCTTCTGGCTTTCGACGGCGCGGTTCATCGGGCGAGTCAGGAGCAACGCTCCGCCGATCGACAAAAGCATCGACAGCAGGATCAATGAACCGCAGCCAACGCCGCAGCCGATGAGCCATTTCTTGCCGGTACCGGCCAAAGGTTTCTCCTGTTCGAGTTCCTGGTTCCAGCATCTCAACGCAGATCCCCTGCGTGAGGTTGCATACGATCAGCGCTTTGCGGACTTCAATCCCTTGAAATACTCCAACTCCTTCTCGGTCAGGGGCCGTACGCCGCCTGCCGGCAGATCTCCCAGCCGGATCTCGCCGATCCGGATCCGCCGCAGCAAGGTGATCTTGTGTCGCAACGTGGAGAACATGCGACGGATCTGGCTGACCTTCCCCTCCTGCACGGTAATGTGCAGCACCGTGCGCCCGCTGAGTTTCTCGATGACCTTGACGCCCAGCGGGCGGAAGACTCCCAGACCCGGCACGTGAATTCCGGCCGAAAGGACGTCGATCTCGAGTTCCCCCAATTCGCCTTCAACCTGCACGCGGTACTCCTGCTGCAGTTTCAGCTCGGCTGTGACGCGATTGTTCCAGACCGGATCGTTCGAGACGAGCATCAGGCCGGTAGTGCGGGCATCCAGGCGACCGGCAGCCTTCAACCCCGCGATCCAGTGGGGCAAGAACTCGTCGATGACGCGGCGTCCACCGCCGTCCGCGATGCAACTGACGACCCGGATCGGTTTGTGGAAGGCGTAGTAGCGGCGGCCGGTCCAGTACAGATCCTGCCCATCGATCAGGATCTCAGACTCCGGTGTGACCGGATGCTTCGGATCGGAAACGATTTCTCCGTCTACCGAAACCCGGCCGGCTGCGACCAACGCCTCGATCTGCTTCCGCGACCCCCAACCGCCCTTGTTCAGCGCACGGACCAGCCCCATGGGGCGCTCCGGACGCCACAGCTTGGCCTGCGGGTTCGGCGTTCGATCGTTGAAATCATCCTGATTGGTCATGGTTGGTTCGTGCCGTGTCCCTTAGTTTCCGGTCACCCAAAATGTCATGATTCCCAGGTACCCGATCAGAACGAAGATACCGCGAGTTCGTCCGAAGCGCCCCCGCCCGAGCACCAGCAACAACGTAACGACGAGCGTGATGCCCCCCATGCTCCACAGCTGCACCGTCAAACCCGACTCAGCCGCCAGCGGATGAATCAGCCCCACCGGCCCGGCCACCGCCAGGGTATTGAACAGGTTCGAGCCGATGATATTGCCCAGCGCCAGATCGTTCTCTTTCTGTACCGCGGCCATCACCGTGGTCGCCAGTTCGGGCAGGCTGGTGCCCACCGCAACCAGGGTCAATCCGATCAGCGTCTCGGAAACTCCCAACCGCAGGGCCAGATCCAGCGCGGAGGTAACGATCAACTGTCCCCCTCCGGCCAGCCCGGCGATCCCCAGCACGACCAGACCGATCCCCCGCAGCGCCTGCCGCAATCGACGTCCGGGCGGCGCGGCAGCGGACAATTCCGATGTATCGGACATGCTGCGCCCGCTCTTGAGCACCAGAGTCATGAACAAACCGAAGCCAATCACCAGAAGGAGCGAATCCGTGCGGCTGAGTTCGCCGTCCTTCACCAGCCACATCATGCCCGCAGTCGCTACGAGCATCATCGGCACTTCGCCGCTCCAACGGATCAGGCGTTTTTCCACGACCATCGGGCGCAGGATGGCCGCCACAGCCAGGATCAGGCCGAGATTGGCGATATTCGAGCCCACCACGTTGCCCAGCACCAGGCCGGCGTTGCCGCGCAGGGCTCCGACCAGGGACACGAACAACTCGGGGGCCGAGGTACCGAAGGCGACCACCGTCAAACCCACGACCACCGTCGGCACTCCCAGCACCGCGGCGACCTGGGTACCGCCGCGCACCAGCGCCCAGGCACCTCCCACCAGCAGGATGATTCCACCCAGAAAAATGCCGATTTCAATGATCACGCGGGTTCTACCCAGGCGATCGCGCGTACGGGTGAGGCCTCGGTCGCCTGCAATTTCAGCGGAAAAGCCTGGAACCAGGCGCCGCGTTCGGGCAGCTGATCCAATCCCGTCAGATTCTCGATGTTGATCATATTTTTCGCAGCGAAGAGTTCGTGCGCGACTTGTCCGCCGTAGGGATCGGGGCTGGGGGTATCGACGCCCACACCCCGCAGTCCGGCGACCGCCAATTGCTCGGCCAGGGCCTGTGTCAGGGCCGGCCAGTCTTCGTAGTAACTCTCTGTGCCCCAATGGGTATCCCAGCCCGTGCGAATCAACAGGAACTCGATCCCTGCCAAATTCACGCCCTCGAGCAGCGGAACATCCAGCGGCACCGGTTTGCCATCGGCGCCGACCGCCGCGGTG
The DNA here is from genome assembly GCA_024762975.1 of Candidatus Krumholzibacteriia bacterium. Lineage (GTDB taxonomy): Bacteria > Krumholzibacteriota > Krumholzibacteriia > LZORAL124-64-63 > LZORAL124-64-63 > JANTGJ01. The sequence goes on along the minus strand of JANTGJ010000054.1, from coordinate 1,530 downwards.
GCATCCAGCACCAGGGCAGCCCCACCAAAGGCTTCCAGCGGCATCTCGTCGACCCCCGGCGCCCCGTCCAGAAAGTGCAGGGGCGCGTCGACGTGGGTGCCGATGTGGCAACCGAATTCGAGGGAACTGGACATGTGGCTTGATTCCCCGTGCATGCTGACCCGATGAATCGCCAGCGGTTGCACATCGCCGCGCCACTGCGGCATGCCGGGTAGGATGGTGTGGCTCAGGTCGATCGGACGCAATGGAACTCCAGGCCCCTCAACGGGCGGATCGATAGGATTCGGTGTAGACATGCCGCCGCAATTCGGCAACAGCAAATTCCGAAGCAAAGATGATGCGTTCGGTCGTATCCAGCAATTCATCCAGGTGTGAGGCTTCACCCGAGACCACGGAAACGGCAAGAAACCAGCGTTGCACGAGGTCTGCCGGACCGACCTGCGCCGCATTGAAACCTGTATTGCGCAAACGTTGCAACAAGGCCCGCTGGGGACCTCGGCGGTCTTTCAAAGAGCGGGCCGAATCCAACACCAGATCGGCAATCAGGGTCCCGGTGTGGGTACGTACATCGTCCATCGGCGCCCCCTGGTAGAGTCTGATCGGGCAGGATAGCGGAAACGGCTGGAAATGTCATGGGGAATGCGTCGGGTTGCCGGGCCGGGCCTCGGGATCGGAAGCCCATCCCCCCGGACGACTTCCGCACCGGACCGATAGCACTTTGGTCACCGCGGTTGAGTCCATCCGCCTGTGGCCGATACCTTGGAGATGGGATAGAATGAGGGGAACTCCAACCGGGGCGCAATCGGCAATGAAACGATGCGAACAGGACTGCAAAGGCCAGGCGGCAACCCGTGTCAGCCTCCGCTGGGTGTGCGGCCTGGTGCTCAGCCTGCTGCTGATCGCCGGTTGTGGCGAACGCATCGAAGAGTCAGGACCCATTGCCGACGACGAGCCTTCGATCCCCTACCCGGTCGTGGAACGCGATCTGGAACAGATTCGCGAAAGCGGGATCCTGCGCCTGATCACCCATTACAGTTCTTCCGGCTATTTCATCCACAAGGGCGGCAAGGCCGGATTCGACTATGAGTTGATCTCGCGATTCGCGCAGGCACGCGGATTGACACTCGAGGTCGTGATTCCCGAGGACGGCGAGGATTCGATATCCCTGCTGAACTCCGGCCGCGGTGATGTGATCTGCGACGGATTGGTTCCGGACCCCGGTCTGGAGAAATGGGTGTCCTGGACCCGACCCACCAATTTCGTGCGCAAGGTGGCCGTCCTGCCCGGGGGCCCGGAACCGGTCACAGCGCTGTCTGACCTGGCCGGCCTGACGCTGGTCCTGCCCGAGGGCGATCCGTTCCGTCGCGAGCTGGTCCGCCTGCGCGACGACTCCGATGCGGCTTTCTTCATCCACAGTCACCGGGGGCGGATCCGCGCCGAGGAACTCCTGACCCGCGTAGCTCACGGAGAGATCGAGGCAGCCGTGGTCGACGATATCGTCGCGCGCGCCGCCATGGCCGCCGAGCCGAA
>JANTGJ010000053.1 GCA_024762975.1 Candidatus Krumholzibacteriia bacterium | reverse complement strand
GCTCATCCCCGTAGCGGCGGTGTAACGGTGGGCGAACTGAAAGAACGGGTACTTGCAGATCATCACCAATACCACCGCCCACAGCAGTCCGAACCCCCAACCGGCGCCGGCCCGGGTCGATTGCACCAGGTGCGAAACTCCGATCGCCGCGCCTGCGAACAGGATGCCGGGGCCGATCGCGCCCAGCAGCGACTCCTTGTGCTGTCCTTCTCCCTGACTCATTCTGCCTCCCCGGAATCCTGCGCCTGTCGTTCGACCAGCTGTTCACGGATCTCTCCGTCGATCGCGACCGATTTCCCCGAAGAAATATCGACCACCACGAACGTCACGTCGGCATCGGCGGCCCGCTCACCGGACCGGCCACTGTAGACTTCCTGATGGATCACGCCGCTTTTTCCACCCAGGCGCGTCATCCGCGAACGAATTTCGATCGTATCGCCAAAGGTGACCGGACGGCGGTAATTGATCGTCACCGCAGCTACCACGAAGCCCAGGCCGCGGCGCTTCCAGAAACCCAGATCCACTCCGGTTTCGAGGAAGGCCCAGCGGGCCTCCTCGAGAAACTCCAGATAGCGGGCGTTGTTGACATGACCGTAGAAATCGAGGTGATAGCCGCGAATCTTGATGTGTGTGCTGTGGCTCATCTTTTCTCCTGCCAGGGAAGCCGGTCCAGGTCCACATTCCCGCCCGAGAGAATGATGCCGATGCGACATCCCTCCAACTCGTCCCGGTGCTCCATCGCCGCAGCGAAACACACGGCCGACGAGGGCTCGATCACGATCTTCATTCGCTCCCAGGTCAGTTTCATTGCCGTGATGATCGCCTCATCGGCGACGGTCCAGATCGCGGCCACGTGCTCCCGGATGATCGGAAAATTGCGCGTGCCCAGCGACGTCAGCAGCCCATCGGCCACGGTGTCCGGATCCATCGACGGAATGATCTCGCCGGCGGCCATCGAGCGCGCAGCGTCGTCCGCGCCCGCGGGCTCGGCCGCGATCGTACGCGCACCGGGCGCGAGGGCGGCCACCGTCAGCGCCGTACCCGAGAGCAGACCTCCGCCGCCCACCGGGGCCATCACCACGTCCAACCGCGGGACCTCGTCCAACAACTCGAGAGCGGCCGTGCCCTGCCCGGCGATGATACGCTCGTCGTCATAGGGATGGATGAAAGCCGCGCCGGTACGCTGGACGACCTCATCGAGGGTTGCTTCGCGAGCCGCCAGAGTGGGCTCGCATTCGACGATCCGGGCACCGTAGCCCGCGACCGCCCGTTTCTTTACCGCCGGCGCGGTACGCGGCATGACGATCGTGGCCGGCACCCCGCGCAGTGCGGCTGCACGGGCCAACGCCTGGGCATGATTGCCCGAGGAATGGGTGGCGACTCCCCGCGCAGCGGTGGCGTCATCGAGCGAAAACACCGCGTTCGCAGCGCCGCGCATTTTGAAAGCGCCCACTTTCTGAAGATTTTCACACTTGAAAAAGACGGTGCCACCTACCCGTTCATCCAGAGTTCGGCAGGTCAACACCGGCGTGCGGTGGATGTAGGGCGCGATGCGCGTGGCTGCGTTGCGGATCTCGTCAATTCCGACCATGTTCACCCCCGGATTGACAGGGCCCCGGCCCGGGCCCTAGTCTAATGGTATCCTGGAAATCAACGCCCGACCGGGTACTCCCGGAAACAGCTCGCCGAGGAGTCTGGCATGAGGAAGTTCGCCCTGACATCCCTGTTGCTGATCGTCACCCTGGGGACGGCAATGCCAGCCTCGTCCTCCGACAATAACACGGTGGGATTCTACTTCGATACGGCCGCCGAGTCCAACTGCCTCGAGACCGGCCCCTACGTCACGGTCCCGATGTATCTGATCCTGACGAATCCGGATATCGATGCCATCTACGGTTATGAGTTCGGTTACGCAGCCAGTGGCAGCTACATGATCCAGGCCACGGCCCTCATGGGAGCCGGTCCGATCGATGTCGCCGGCGGAGAGGGAAACCACATCGTGGGCCTGTCCGACCCGCTGTCGGTCCGTTCCGAAACCGTCCTGGCCACGCTCTCGGTTTTCGTACTGGACGAAAATCAGATCAGCTTCAACCTGCACGGGTCGGTACCCGCCTCGGTCCTCGAGGAACCGGATCTGCCGGCAGTACTCCTGGCCGATGACGAAATCATCAGCCTGCCTCTGTCCACGAATGCGAATCTGCCGAATTCACGAATCAACGGCAAGTGCAATCCCGACATCGAAGAGGGCACCTGGGACGAGGTCAAGAGCCTGTACCAGTAGTTCCGTGCCAGGATTTTTGCACCGCGGTGTCCGTTGCCGGGCGTCCAATCAACGAACCGACCACGATCACCACCAGGCCAACGGCCGTCCCCACGACGAAACCGTGCACTCCGGCCCATGTCGCGGGCAGGGACGGCAGCGCCCCGATCTTCGGCCACACGAACCAGATCAGCGCCGCGGAAACCCCCAAAATCATGCTCCACAGCGTGGCCCGCGGACTGGTTCGTTTCCAGTATACGCCGAACAGCAACGGCCACAGGTTTGTCGACGCGATGACCGCCCACGAGAAAGCCGTCAGAACCAGGACCAGCGCCGGCGGGCGCAGCGCGATCAGAAGCGAGATTACCCCCACGGCCAGACTCATGATCCGGTTGGCTTTCAATTCGGCAGCCGGGGTCATGGTGCGCCTCAGGCCATGGATCCACACGTCGCGGACCATCGAACTGGAAATGATGATCAGCACGCCGGCGAAAGTACTCATTCCGGCGGCCACCACACCGGCCAGGAAGAGTGCTCCCCCCCAGTCGTTCAGCACCAACTGTGTCAGCGCGGGGATGGCCTGGTCCGCACTGTCCAGTTCGGGGACCAGTACCCGGGCGACGGCTCCGGTCAGATAGGGCAGTAGCGCGATCGAGGCTCCGAGAGTCACGACCACGGTTCCGACGCGCAGCATCTTCGCGTCCTTGATGGAGTAGAAGCGCACAATCAATTGCGGCATGCCCCACGTGCCCAGCGAGACAATCAGGGTGAACGAGATCAATCCGGCCCAGCCCCAGATGCCGGGCGTATTGACGAGGCCCGGATCGATCGCATTGAGCCGCGTTACCAGCTCGCCCATGCCGCCGATGTGCTGCAACGACATGAAGGTCAGCAACACCAGCGCGGCGATCATCACGAGGGCCTGCACCATCGAGGTCCAGACCACGGCCAGGTAGCCGCCGACGGCGGTATAGAACAGGATCACGACACCGGAGATCACCACTCCCGCCCAATAGGGCAGATCCATCAGCACCTCGAACGCGTTGGCCATGCCCTTGAGCACCGAGACGTTGTAGATGATCAGGAAAAGACCCGTCGCCGCCGCCGAGAAGATGCGCGACGATTCGCTGCCGTAGCGGCCGGCGAAGAAACCGGGCAAAGTCATGGCATCCAGATTGGCTGTGAACCGGCGGATACGCCTCCCCAGGACGATCCACGCCAGCGTCGTGCCGATCAGTACGTTGCCCGCCCCGACCCACAACGTCGACAGGCCGAATCGCCAGCCGAAGGCGCCGCCACCGATGATGACCACGCTGGAGTAGTAGGCGGCAACGAACGAAAGCGCCGTCACCCATGGCCCCACCGAACGTCCGCCGATGGCGAAATCGCCCGCGCTTTTGCTGCGGGAGCTCATCACCATGCCGATCACAGCCAGGATGCCGAGATAGACGACCAGAACCGCAACGTAGATCATCATTGCGCATTCTCCCGGTCGTCGCTCTCGCGGAGCTTGTCCAGGGCGGCCCACACGATGGCCAGCAGAATGGTCCCGCCGAGCACCAGAAAGGCCGAAAAAGTGGTCCAGGGCATGCCAAAGGGAGCCATCATCGTCCTCATTTCAGGGCGTAAGTGATCTGCCAGCGCAAGAAGTGTACGGGATCGTCCAGGACAGGAAGTCCCTGGGATCCATCGTGGAATTCGCCGGGATGGAGCGTCTCCCACAGCAAGTGACCAGTGAATCCCGCATTCAGATCGACCTTCAGCTCGGCCTGGGTCAGCCATCCACGCGAGCTCCACCTCGGCTCGGGTGCCTGCAACCAGCTCAGCCCCAGACGGGCATCGAACCGGCGACCGCCCAGCCGCCCGAGCGGGCGGTTCAGCTCACAGCGCGCCGCGGCGATATTCTCCCAGGCCGCGACATGTACCAGACCCGGACTGCTCTCGGCGATCAGGGTGTAGATGTACAGTTCGCTCCACTTGGGCCAGGCGCCCCACGGCACCTGGAAGGCCCCGGCCGAACTCGTCCGACCCGAGTACAGGAACCCGCCCGTGGTCAGGCTCGTGCTGCCAGGCAATTCACGTGTCAGGAAGAGTTGGGCCGCATGGGCCAAACCGTCCGGGGCCTGCGACCCGCCCGAACCATCCGGCAGTACCGATCGTGTTCCCCGGTGCTGGTACTGCAGAGCCAACTCCGCTTCCAGTTTGCCCCACTCCAGGAGCGGGCCGGCATAGCGGCCCCCCAGGGTCACGGTCCTCAGGTCACCCAGATGAAATTCGGAACGGTCGGATTGCTTCAGGATCGCCGACCACTGCCAGGGCCCCTTCATCCAGCGCGCCGCCAGGCCCAATTCATCGCCATTGTTCAGGCGCCGGTCCTCGTCCCCGGCCAGAACGAAGTCGTCCGTCATCGGGTTGTAGATGGCGGCAATATCGAAACGGTCATCTCTCCGTTTCATCTGTAGGCGAATCGCGTTGTGGTAGATGCTGCGGCTGCCGTCCAGCGGGTGCCCCTCGAGCATCAGAAACCCACCGGGCCAGATGATGTCCTGCCGGCCGACCGTCCACTTCGTGGCCCCGCAATCACAGGGGGTCCAGGTCCAGGCCAGGCGATCGACGATCAACTCGTCCCCGTCGAATTTCTGATCCGGCGTAAGGTAGTGCCGGTGCTCGTTGACCAGGCGCGTCTCGAAGCGGTGATGCCCGTTCTGTACGGCATAGCCGGCTCGCGAACGCACGCGAATCCAATCCCGATCGGTCTGCGGCGCGAAATGGTAGACGCCGTCCAGGACCTCCTGTCGAACGCGCAGATCGAGGAGTGTCTTTCCCGACCATTCGGCAGCGGCATCCTGGGAAGCCAGTACTCCGCACAAGAGCAGAAGCAGAAGCGAAATCAAGCACTTGGTCGCACGCATGGCAGTCCTTTCTTTGTCCGAACTATGGACTGCCGAAGGGCGGGATGCAAGGTCTGTGAGAACCGAAAAAAGGGCCGCACAAAAGTGCGGCCCGAAGGTCGATCAGCTATCCACGGACCGATTCAACCAGCGATCAGTACTTGCGGCGCGGCGGTTTGGCGCCCCGGTCCCGCGACTCGTTCACGCGCAGGAAACTGTCTTCGACGACGAGCCCGTCCAGCTCCTCGATCGCCGCCTCCCCCGCGTTGCGCGGCATCACGACGAATCCGAATCCACGCGAGCGGCCGGTCTGCGGATCGACCAGGACCAGGGCCGATTTCACGGGTCCGAAAACCTCGAATCGGCGGCGCAATTCGGCATCATCCCAACTCTCGGGCAGACTGCCCGCGTAGATGGTCATCCCCGCCACCGTAGCTACTCTACCGTGAGTTTCAGCCGGATCGGCAGGTCGGCCGGCGCCAGGCAGGTCTTGTCATCGCAAGCCTGGACCGTGACCGAAAGCAGCAGTTCGTGAACGCCGGCCTTCATCCCTTTCGGTACGGTCGCGCTGGCGGAGATCGTCTCCTTGCCGGAAACCATGACGACTTTCTCACCGAAGAACTCACCCTCGTGACCTTTCGGGTACTTGGCATCGAATTTCTGCAGGGGGAAACTCTCGTCCGGAACCAAATCCACACCGATGAACATCGAATCCTCATGCGCGTACAGGTGCCAGGTCTTCGCGATGTCCAGCTTCACGACAAAATCGACGCGCTCGCCAGCGGAGGCGGTGATCTCGACAGGTACCGGATGGGCATCTACGACATCGGCGGAGTTACGCATCGCGCCCTGGGCGCATGCGGTCAGCACCGGAATCAGCAATAGAGTCAGCGTCAGGATTTTCTTCATCGCTCAGGTTTCCTCCGGGAAAGCAGCCGGGGCCGCGTTTCAAAATCTTCAACTGCCGGCCAGGATCTCTTCCGATGCCCGGCAGATCACCTCGACCAGTCTTTCAATATCACTCTGCTCCATGCAACGGTTTTCCACATTCACCCGCAAGGCCACCCGGCCGTCCAGGACCGTGTACGAGAACCAGGCATCGCCCTGGTGCTCGACGACCTCCTGCAGGCGACGATTCAGCTCATCGTTGCGTTCAGCGTCAAACCGCAACCGGCCGGCCTCGTCGCGCGGTTCCCAGCGGAAGTTGCACACGCCCAGGGTATTGGGCCCCAGGATGCGGTAATCCGGATGGCGGCGCATCCGCGCAGCCAGGATGCGGGCCAACTCGATATCCTTTTCGATCCAGGCCGCGTACTGCCGGCGACCGACTTTCTTGAAAGCCAGCCACAGCTTCAGGGCATTCATGCGGCGGCTGCCCTGGATACCGTACTGGAAAAAGTTCACCTTGTCGCCGCGATGGAATCCCCGCGAATCCGTCATCACCCGCCGACCGTGACCATTGGTCTCGGTGGCGTTTTCCTCTTCATCCTGCAAGACTTTTTCCATGTAGTACTCGGGATGCACCAGAAAACTCTTGCGCAGGAAATCACCATCGCGCACCAGGATTCCACCGGCCGAAAACGGCATATAGAACCACTTGTGGGGGTCGACGGTAATCGAGTCGGCCTCCTCGATCCCGCGCAGCATGGGACCATACATCTCGGACAACATGACCGCGCCCCCGTAGGCGGCGTCGACATGGAACCAACACCCGTACCGCCGCGATAGTTCCGCCAACCGATCCAGCTTGTCGATGCTTCCGGTATTCGTACATCCCCCGATGCCGATGATGCAACAGGGTTTCAGGCCGGCATCGATGTCGGAGCGCAGGCTTGTTTCGAGGGCTTCCAGGTCGATGCGAAAGATTTCATCCTGCGGGATCTTGCGCAACTGGGACCGGCCCAGCCCCAGCAGATCGACCGCTTTGTCGAAACTGTAATGTCCCTGGCTGGATACGTAGAAAGTGAGCTTTGCCATCTCGGGACCGGGCGGATCCCCCGGATCGACATGCGAAAAATCACGCCCCAGCGAGCGATTGATCGCCAACTTGAGACCGGTGATATTCGCCAGCGAGCCCCCCTCGGTCATCGTTCCGAACGAGTTCTCGGGAAGGCCGAACAGATTGCAAAGCCAGCGGATGACCCGCTTCTCGATCGCCGTACCCGCCGGTGCGTGGCGCCAGGAAGCGGCATTCTGGTTCATCGCGGCGGCCAGTGCCTCGGCAAAGATCGCTACCGGCAGCGGCGCCGGATTCATCATGCCGAAATAGCGGCGCGAACCGATCGCCATCGTGTTGGGAAAGACCCGCGTACGGCAATCCTGGATCAATTCCGCCGCCGCAGTGGGTTCCTCGGGCAGGTCCTCGGCGAAGATCTCGTCCATCCCCGCGGGCGACATCGGACCGTAGACCCGGCGTCCCTCCAGTCCCTGCAGGTATTCGGCGATCAGGTCGACAAAGGCATATCCCAGCTCCCGGACGCTGCTCTCTTCCAGAGAGCAGTCCGAAAGGGCGCTATCCTCCCGGGATTCGGCGAAGGGATCGTCCGGACCCTGCATGGCAAGCGGTCGGGCTTTTCGCGGCTGATCCTCGTTGCGCTTCGTTCCCATCGCGATTCTCTCCTTGCCCGTTAGCCGGCCAGCGGCGGAAACTCACCGCGCGCAATTTGTTCCAGTACGACCGCAGCGCCCCCCTGATCGACCGATCCGGTGACCACATCGGCCTGGGCCTTCACTTCTTCGGGGCTGTTCCCCATGGCCACGGCCACATCCGCTTCCTCGAACATGTCCAGGTCATTGAAGTTGTCCCCAATGGCCACAGTACGGTACGGCCGCGGATCCAGCGCTTCTTTCAGCGTGCGCAGCGCCGCCCCCTTGTTGCACTCGATATCGAAAGCCTCGGCCCAGTAGTAGGCGCCGTCGCCGAGCAACGAACGCGTGTTGATGACGCGAACCCGCTCCCCCAACTCGGCCGTAATGGCGTCGGACAGGGGCCGAATCCTCTCCTCGACGTCGATCGTGCCGACTTCCAGCGCCGTAGTCAGATCCAGTTCGGCCAGATCGTCCAGCACTTCGATCTCGCCGACGGTACGGCGGCGCATCTCCAGGTAGTTTTCCTGGACCGGATTGATCGGATGCCGCGGATGGTAGAGCCGGCCACCATCCTCATCACGCGAATAGACCATGGGCACGGCTCCATGAGCCTGGAAGAGCAGGACGAGCCGGCGAATCGTATCCTGGTCCAACAGGTGTTGCGCCAGCAGCCGGTCCGGGTCGAGATCCCAGACCAGGGCTCCATTCAGGAGAATGCGGGGCATCCCGCGCGGATGCCAATCCGAGAGTTCGAAGAGACTGTTCAGCGAGCGGGTATTGCGCCCCGTACAAAAGGTCAACACGTGGCCTGCAGCGTGGACCGCTTCCATCGCCTCGATTTCTCGGCGATCCAGGACATCGTCGAATTCGGTGTTCAACAGGGTGCCGTCGACATCCACGGCGACCAGGATGCGGTCTTCCGGTGCCACGTTTTCGTTCCTCTCGGTAGTCTCAACCGGTAATTCGAAACTCCCCGACGAATCCCTCGGCTTCACTCCACCGGACCTCGCGATGATCAACGCGGGCGTGCTCGGGACCGACCGCCAACCAGTCCAGGAATGCGTCCAGGGCGCCAGCCCGGCCTTCCGCCAACACGCGCACCGATCCATCGGGCTCGTTGCGCACCCAACCGCTCAGACCCAGTGTAAGTGCTTGTCGTTGTGTGTGCCAGCGAAACGCTACACCTTGGACCCGGCCCGTGACCCGCACCTGCAACCGGCGCAACTCGGCATCACTTTTCACTTTTCTTCGCCGGTCCAGAATGCCGGCGGAGAAGAATCGGGATGCCGGAACCATCCGCGACACCACCGGCTCAACAAAACGCCCAGCGGCGAACCGCTCCTCATGATCCGGTCGTTCCGGAAATCGAACTGGCCAAAGATGGGGTGTCCGTCCCGTTTGACGGCCACGGTCAATCCGACACGTGTCGAGTCCTCGTACGCTGCGACGAATCCCAGAGTCCAGGCATCATCCAGATTGTCGCCCAGTAGCATATCCGGGATCCGGTCGGCATCCAGGACCACATATCCGGCATCCAACCGGATCCCCCGAATATCGGTCAGCGCATGCTCCACCTCGGAGTCTTCCTCCTCGGTCAGGAACGTGCGGTCTCCCAAAGCCAACTCGCTCAAAACCAGTTTGCCCGCGATGCGGAGACTTCCTGGATGATAACCCATGATACTGTAGGGCATGGACACCTGCAGATCATCTGTGAGTGTCATTTCCCACATGGCCCGCAACTCGGCCTCCGGCCATCGCCGAATTTCGACGGGATACGGTCGGCGCCGGCGCAACTCGACGATCTCCTCCAGCGGCATCCGCGAGGTGTGCCCCTGGGCATTTCCCCAGGAGGCGACGTCCTCGCCGGACCAGGTGCCCAGCGCATCTCGTTCCATCGCCGACAGCAGAAAGCTGAAAAAGGGCTCGGCCACGGAGCCGGGCGGAGTCGATTCCGGGGAAGAATCGTCCGCCGACACCGGGATTCCGCAGATGAGCAGGAATACCAAGACGAGGACCGCAGATGCAGCCCTCGTCCAGGAAACTGGTTCTCGAAATATTCGAATCATGGTACCGCCGCGTCGATCAGTCCGTGATGGTGAAGGTATCGCTGCGGCCCGAGCACGGAGCGACCAGATTGTTGTTGTCGGTGATGACGATCCGGTACTTCTGGCCATTGTCCTCCGGCAGCGGTTGCGGTGCCCAGACTGTCCATGGGATCGATCCCAACAGCGGATCCACGTCCAGGGCGATCGGATCGATGACCTCGCCTTCATAAGTCAAAACGATATCCAGATTGCCGTCGACTTCATCCGCTGCCCAGGCAATGTTGACGACATCATCGATCTGGAGCACGGAGCCCAGGGACGGCTGCCCCACCATGATCGAGCAGACATGGAGGTCGACCAACTGGAACGGGTCGCTCACCTGCTTGCAGGAGTTCACCTTGGTATCCTGGATGCGGATCTTGTAGTCCGAGCCCGAACCCTCGTGCAGCGAATCGACGGTCCAGGTATAGCTTTGCAGCGAATCGGGCACGCCGGTGGCGATATAGCCCACGAAGTCGTTCACGTGAATCAACTCGAGGTTGACCAGGCCCGTCGTGAACTGGCTGAACCAGGTGATCTCGTAGGTCGAGCCGTCGGCCGTCAGCAGCAGCGGATCCTCGGGATCGAACGCCGGCGGCGTCAGGAATTCGTAGTTGCAACCGTTGACGTTGGTCAGCGCGAACTCGGGACTGACGTCAAAACACTCGTCATCCCCCATCGCGGTGACTTTCAGACTGAAATCCGACCCGTTCGGCTGGCCCATGTTGTCGGCGCCCCAGAAGTACCATCCGTCGTTCTCTTCTTCGCGGGTGATTTCGCCCACGACCTCGTCGGCCTTCAGGAGTTCGATCTTGACTTCCGACTCGGCGCCCGAGCGACGCCACTGAATCTTCACTTCTTCGTCCGAGAGGAAGACCTCCCCGGGCAGCGGACGCGTCAACGTGATGCCGCAGGGCCCGGTCGCAGTATTCGGGCTGTCATCGTCGCTGCTGCAGCCGGCGAAAGGCAGCATCGCGAGGGTCAGGAGAGCCAGAACCGCGAAGGGGATCAATCTCTTCATGTCGCAAACCTCTCTTCAACAGTAAAACGGGGCCGATCCGCCGCCAGCCCGCCTAATACAAACAATACTGAATCGCCCCCGTCGAGGAAACCGAAATTTCCCGATCGCCGGCCACGTCAGTTTCCGTGCACCCAGTCCAGAAACGCCCGATGGAAACGCACATCCCGGGTCAATTCCGGATGAAAGGTCAGTCCCAGGATCCGCCCCTGGCGAATTGCCACCGGCTCCCCCTGGTGTTCGGCCACGATCTCGACGTCGGGACCGATCCGCGTGATCCGGGGCGCGCGGATGAAAACGGCCGGAAAGGGCACCTTGCCGCCACCCCAGCCGCCGATCTCGAGAGCGGCGGTGAACGAGTCGATCTGACGTCCGTACCCGTTGCGCCGGACGTCACAATCCAGCAATCCCAGCGGTTCGACGCCGTAATCCTCGCGATCCTCGTCGACCAGTGATCGGGCCATCATGATCAGCCCGGCACAGGTACCCATGACCGGCAGCTCGGATGCGAAACGCCGCAGCGGCTCGCGCATCCCGGCCCGATCGACCAGGCGGGTCAGGGTCGTCGACTCGCCGCCGGGCAGCACCAGACCCGAGACCTGCTCCAGCTCCTCGGCGCGCCGAACCCCGAAAGTCTCGACGCCCAGGGCTTCAAATGCCTGGCGATGCTTCTCGTAGTCCCCTTGCAGGGTCAAAATTCCGACCGGTGGCTTCATGTTCCAGTTCTGGTCCCTACCAGCCTCGGCCAGCCATCTTCTCGTCTTCGCCCATCTCGTTCACGGCGCGGCCCTTCATGGCTTCGCCCAGCTCCATCGAGACTTCCAGCACCTTCTTCGGGTCGTCATAGTAGGTCACGGCCTCGACAACGGCCTTGGCCCGCGGCGCCGGATCGTTACTGGCAAAGATCCCACTGCCGACAAAGACCGTTTCAGCTCCCAACTGCATCATCAGGGCCGCATCGGCCGGCGTAGCGATCCCGCCGGCGGCGAAGTTCGGTACAGGCAACTTGCCCAACTGAGCCACTTCGCGGACCAGTTCGAACGGGGCGCCGAGATTCTTGGCTTCGGCCATCAGCTCGTCCTCGCGCAGTTGCGTCAGACGGCGGATGCCTTCGGTAACCTCACGCATGTGACGCACCGCCTCGACGATATCGCCGCTTCCGGCTTCGCCCTTGGTGCGCATCATCGCAGCGCCCTCGCCGATCCGGCGCAGAGCTTCGCCCAGGTTGCGGCATCCACAAACGAAGGGGACCTTGAAATCGTGTTTGTAGACGTGATTCTTCTCGTCGGCGGGAGTCAGCACTTCGGACTCGTCGATGAAGTCGACACCCAGGGCCTCGAGGATCTGGGCCTCGGCGAAGTGGCCGATACGGACCTTGGCCATGACGGGGATCGAAACCTCGTTCTGGATCTCACGAATCATGCCCGGGCTGGACATGCGAGCGATGCCCCCATCGGCACGGATCTGCGAAGGAATCCGCTCGAGAGCCATGACCGCCACCGCTCCGGCTTCCTCGGCCACCTTGGCCTGCGTGGCATCGGTAACGTCCATGATGACGCCGCCCTTGAGCATCTCGGCCAGGCCGATCTTCTGTCCGAACAACTCGCTATTGCGCGGATTCTCCATGCCTCGTCCTCCTTCTACGGACCCGGGCCCGTTCGCAGGGCCGGAGCATACATCGTTCCCGAAACGGCGTTGCCGTGCGGGACGGAATTTGTGATCCGGTAGAAAAGTAATCACTCGGAGGGCTGTGGGAAAGTCCAGTGCGGCATTCGGGACAACTTTCCCCCCACGGGCCGTTCCCGGCTGGAATTGGCCCTGCGGATCGACTACAGTCGTCCGGCGACTCCGGATCCGATCCGAAGCAGCGTCGCCCAGTGTACTTCTTCGACTCCGTTCCGGGAGAGTTTCCATGACCCGCATCCGCCCCATTGACCGCACGGTCCTGATGGTGTTGTTGTTGAATCTCGTTGTTGCCGCCGCCGCAAGCGGCGCCGACCGGATCACCGGCCACCCCTTCGCCACCCGCAGTGAAGTGATCGCAACCGAAGCCATGGCTGCCACGAGCCAGCCGCTCGCCACGCAGATTGCTTTGGAGATCCTGCGCGAGGGCGGGTCGGCTGTCGACGCGGCCATCGCTGCGAACGCCGCCCTGGGTTTGATGGAGCCGACCGGCAACGGAATCGGCGGGGACCTGTTCGCCATCGTCTGGGACGCCGAAACCGAGCAGTTGTATGGATTGAATGCCAGCGGGCGTTCTCCCGCTTCGCTGACGCTCGAAGAATTCCGGCGACGCGGACTGGATCAGGTGCCCCCCTACGGCGTGCTGCCCATCTCGGTGCCCGGCTGCGTGGACGGCTGGTTCGAGTTGCACGACAAGTTCGGCCGGATGCCGATGCGCAAGGTGCTGGCGCCGGCTGTGAAATACGCGCGCGAAGGCTTCCCCGTCAGCGAGTTGATCGCCTACTACTGGCAGCTGAGTGTGCCGGCCCGGGCCGAGTACGCGAATTTCCTCGAAACCTTCACCCGGAATGGACGGGCTCCCATCAAGGGCGAGGTGTGGACCAACGAGATGCTGGCCCGCACGCTGGAGACGATCGGTCGCAAGGGTCGTGACGAGTTCTACCGCGGCGAGATGGCCCGCACGATCGCCCGCACGGTCCAGGAGGCGGGCGGATTCCTCTCGTACGAAGACCTGGCCGCCCACCGGAGCGAATGGGTCCGCCCCGTCTCGACGAACTACCGGGGCGTGGATGTCTGGGAACTGCCACCCAACGGTCAGGGCATCGCCGCACTGCAGATCCTGAACATCCTCGAGGGATTCGACATCCGGGACATGGGATTTGGTTCCAAGCAGTATATCCATACCTTCCTCGAGGCCAAGAAACTGGCGTTCGAGGACCGGGCGAAGTATTACGCCGACATGGAGTTCTCCGCAGTGCCGGTCGCGGGCTTGATCTCCAAGGCGTATGCGGACGAACGCCGGAAACTGATCGACCCCGAGCGTGCCGGGCGCCGCTATGATGCCGGCAACCCGGCCCTGTACGAAGGGGACACCATCTACCTGACCGTCGCCGACGGCGCCGGCAATATGGTTTCACTGATCCAGAGCAACTACCGCGGCATGGGAAGCGGAATCTGCCCCGAGGGACTGGGTTTCGGCCTGCAGGATCGCGGAGAGTTGTTTTCCCTGAAAGGGGGAGAGGCCAATACCTATGCTCCGAAGAAGCGTCCCTTTCACACCATTATTCCCGCTTTTGCGACGATCGACGGCGAGCCCTGGCTCAGCTTCGGTGTCATGGGCGGCGGTACTCAACCACAGGCCCACGCCCAGATCATCGTCAACCTGGTCGACTTCGGGATGAACCTGCAGGAAGCGGGAGACGCACCACGCATCCTGCACACCGGAAGCAGCGAGCCGACCGGCACGGTCATGCGCGATGGCGGTACGACCTACCTCGAGCAGGGTATCGACTACGAAGTGCTGCGCGACCTGTCACAGATGGGCCATCGCATCCAAATCAACGTCGGTTCGTTCGGCGGCTACCAGGCGATCCGCTTCGACAAGCAGCAGGGCGTGTACTATGGTGCCTCGGAATCGCGCAAGGACGGCCAGGCGGCCGGCTACTAGGAGGAATCGATGAGGATTGCAAAGAGCCTATTGTTGTTCCTGATCCTGGCGGCCTGGGTACCTGCCCCGGCGAGCGCCGGGAACCCGGACCCGACGCTCGAAAGCGTCTCGGAGCAACTGGACGCCATCACCCGGACCCTGGACGGATTCCGCCACCGCCTGGACGGCCTGGAGAAAAAGATCGACGACGGACTGTGGTTCGATCGTCTCGGCGATGTCGCGATCATCGAGAAAGTCCGCCTGTACGGTCCGCCGCGTTGGAAAGAGAAAAGCGAAACCGCGATCGGCGCCGGCAATCCGGTGAAGTTCTGGGCCTACGTCTTCCTGCCGCGTGACATCGACACTTCGAAAAAGGCTCCGTTGCTGGTCTTCCCGCATGGCGGAGTCCACGGGGATTTCTCGACCTACTATGTTCACATCGTCCGCGAAATGCTGGCCCAGGGCTACTGCGTGGTCGCCCCTGAATATCGCGGTAGCACCGGGTACGGCCGCACCGTCTACGAGAACATCGACTACGGTGGACTCGAGATCGAGGACAATCATGCCTGCCGTCAGTACATGATCGAAAACTATGATTTCATCGATGCCGGACGCGTCGGCATGGTCGGCTGGAGTCACGGCGGCCTGATCTCACTGATGAATATCTTCGAGCATCCGGACGACTACCGATGCGCCTATGCCGGAGTGCCGGTCAGCGATCTGATCCAGCGACTGGGATACCTGGACGAGGACTATCGCGCATTGTACTCCGCAGACTACCACATCGGCGAAACGGTGACGGAGAACATCGAGGAGTACAAACGTCGCTCACCCGCCTTCCATGCAGACCAGTTGAAAACTCCGCTGCTGATCCACACCAACACCAATGACGAGGACGTCAACTGGCTCGAGGTGCAGCACCTGATCCAGGCCCTGAAGGCCGAGGACAAGGACTTCGAATACGAGATTTTCGAGGACTTCCCCGGTGGCCACAGCTTCGACCGCATGGACACGCAGGGCGCGCGTGCGATCCGGCTCAAGGTGTACCGCTTCCTGGCCAAGTACCTCGAGCCGCCGAAGCCGTTCAAGAATGAGCAACAACTGCATCGCGGCGGCTACCGCCTGCCCGGAGGGAAATAGTGCGCTATACGACCGACATCGTGGTCATCGATTTGGAAGCCAGCTGCCCCGCCGAAGACCAGGGCAACAATACCGTCTCGCGGTCGAGCATCATCGAGATCGGAGCCGTGCGACTGGATCGGCGCAGCCTCGAGATCAAGGAAGAGTTCAGCGAACTGGTGAAGCCCGAAGATCACCCGATCGTTCCGTTCATCACCGACATCACCGGCATCGCACCGGACATGGTCGCTGACAAGGACACATTTTTGGAAGTAGGCCGTCGCTTCCTGGAATGGTATGGACCGCGCAACAAGGCCATCATCGCAGCCTTCGGCGCGTACTATGATATTCCGTTGCTGCGGAAGGAATGCGACCGCTACGGTCTGGACTTCCGCTCCTCCATCGCCGGCGGCGCCTTCGACCTGCGCGCCGTCGGCACCCTCTGGCTGGCCATGAACGACCACCGCACCAGCGGCTTGACGCTGAGCTCGATCCTGGAAAAAATGGGCGTCGCCGATCGCTTTACCGCCCACCGCGCTATCGAGGACGCGAAAGCCGCGGCCGCTGTGCTGCAGATGTTCCACCTCGGGCGGGCGCTGGACTGAACGGGCCGATTCCTACGTGTCGGCCAATCCGGACAGCAGACCGATTCCGCCCAGGAAGAACAGGAAAAACAGGTAACCGATCGTCAGCACCAGATAGATGATCGTCAGGATTTTCAGGATGCGGAAACTGCTGCCGAGGTGATTGAATCCCTCGCGCAGCTCCGCCCCATTGGCCTCGGTGCGGAACACGTCGAAGCGATTGACTCCTTCAATGAATCGATGGGCCGCGATGATCAGCGGGATTCCCAGGGGAATGCCCACCAGCGTCATGCAGGTCAGGATTCCGTAGATCATCCCGATCCAACCCATGAACCGCATATCGCCCAATGAGCTCCTGAAACGCGGCCCCATCGAGTGCTCGTTTCCGCCGGTCATCCCGGGGGTGTGGATCTCATCCATCTCTCGGATCTCCTGCCGAAGGTCCCATAGGGAGCGTGGAAAGCCCGAATCCGTCCTGAGATCGTACCAGCCGACGGACGCGAGCGCACTCACGATTCGCTTTTCCCGGCCAAACCGAGTTGATCGGGCGTTTCCTCTTGTTTCCGTTTGCCCTCACTACCATTCTTTGCGAGAATTCCGCGTCCCAGCGGCTCCCGGATCCGATACGTCCGGAAATCCCTTCCCCCGCGCGGTATCCCGTGCCGGGATCTGACCGAGAGGAGACCCCCTTGGCAGCAGCCCATCGTCCCGTCGAGGCCCGTTTCACCGAATTGCAGGCCCACTTTCCCCATTGGGAACTGATCAAGGACGTCGTCGATCAACAGATCGATCTCATGTTGAACCACCGTCAGAGCGGACATCCGGGAGGGAGTCGATCCAAGGCCCACTACCTGATCAGCCTGCTTCTCGGTGGCGCGATGCGGTGGGATGTGCGACATCCGGAGAAGCGCTTCGGCGATCGCTTTGTGCTGATCGCCGGTCACGCAGCTCCCCTGGTCTACGCCGTATTGGCGACCTTCAATGAGGCCCTGCGCGTGATGCACGAACGCACCGGCAACGACAAGTATCTCGTCCCGGGCGGTCCGGATCGCGTGATGACCTGGCGAGACCTGATGACGTTGCGCGACATGGGCGGTCTGCCCGGTCACGTCGAAATGGCCGGCAAGAACCTGTTCTGCAAGTGGAACACCGGCCCCAGCGGCCATGGGGCGCCCGCTGCCGCCGGCCAGGCAATGACCCTGAAGCACGCTCGCGCCGCCGGCGTTCGCGTTTTCGGTATCGAAGGCGAGGGGGGACACACCGCCGGCTGCTGGCACGAGACCAAGAACTCGGCTTACGGCCTGGGCCTGGACAACCTGAATATCATCGTCGACTGGAACGACTACGGTATCGATGACCGATCCTTCAGCTCGGTCGTGCACGGCACCCCGCGAGATTGGTTCGAGAGCTACGGTTGGCATGTCCACGAGGCGCCGAACGGAAGCGACTGGGCCGATGTCACCCGTGGAATACTGGAAATGGTCGAGGGCGACAACCCGGCCCAGCGACCGGGCATGATGTTCGGCAAGACCCGCAAGGGCCGGGGTTATCACACCTACGACAATGCCAGCCACGGCGCTCCCCACAAGAAGCACAGCGAAAAATTCTGGCAATGCCGCAAGGACTTCGCCGCCAAGTACGGCGTAAACTGGGACGGACTGGATCAGCCCGCCCCCGCCGACGCGGCCGCCGAGCTGGAACAGTTGGCCCTGCACATGAATACGGCGCTGGACGTGTTGCGCAACAACGAGGAAGTGCTGACCTACCTGGCCGACCGTTTGGTCGACCTCGGGAACAGCGTGCCTGACGACATCCCGGATTTCCGTTTGCAGGAGACCCGAAATCCATTGAATGACGAAGCCCTGCTGGACCCCGAAAAGTACCCCGCCGAGATGTGGGCGAAACCCGGCGAAAAAAAGCCCAACCGGGCCGCCTTCTCGGCCTGGGGTTCCTGGGTCAACAGCTACTGCCTGCAGAAGTACGACCGTCCCCTGTTCCTGGCCTGCTCGGCCGATCTGGCCGGCTCGACGAACATCGACGGCTTCGCCAAGGACTTCGGCGACATGAAGAATTCCGGCTGGTACGAGCGCACCGGGAATCCCGACGGCGTGCTGTTGCCCCAGGCGATCACGGAATTCTCGAACGCCGGCATCGTCGCCGGCGCCGCCTCGGTGAATCTCTCGGCCGATCCGGAGAACCACTTCAATGGCTACTGGACCGCCTGCAGCACCTATGGGGCCTTCAGTTACCTGAAATACGGCATGATGCGCCTGTATTCGCAACTCGCCCAGGACTGCGAATTGAAGCTGGGCAAGACGATCTGGGTAGCGGGGCACAGCGGCCCCGAGACGGCCGAGGACAGCCGTACGCACTTCGGTATTTTCAGCCCCGGCTCGACGCAGCTGTTTCCCGACGGCATGGTGATCAACATCCTGCCCTGGGAGTACAATGAAGTTCCGGTGATGCTGGCCGCGGCACTGAGGACCGACCAGCCGATCATCGCCCTGCACCTGACACGCCCGGGCCTGGAGATTCCCGACCGTGAGGCACTGGGCCTGGGTTCTCATCTCGAAGCCGCCAAGGGTGCGTACATCTTGCGCGACTACCGGCCCGGCCTGCCGCAGCAGGGAGTGATCCTCGTACAGGGCACGATGAGCACCTACGGGCTGATCCAGGCCTTGCCGGAAATCGATGCCGCCGGCGTCAACGTCAAGTTGGTGGCCGTGCCCAGCCCGCAGCTCTTCGCGTTGCAGAACGAAGCCTATCGAGAGTCGGTATTGACACCCGGCGACAAACTGAACAGCACCTACCTGACGAATCGCGCACGGCGCACGATGTTCGACTGGGACTTCAATCCTCTGGCCCGCCGGTACGCCATGAGCAGCGACTGGGACGACGAGTGGCGTCCGGGTGGATCGGTGAGCGAGGTCTGTACGAACGCTCGCATCGACGCCCCGGCCGTGGCCGAAGGCGTCATCCGATTCGCGCGGGACCACGACAAGCGCATGGCCGAGCTCGAGAAGATGTTGGGGTCGGCGCGCGGCTAGCAACTGAAAGGACAGCGCATGCGCTGGATCATTCCCTGTTTGATGTTCGTTGTAGGGATCGGCGCCGGATGTGCCGGCGCTGACCCGGTTCGCACCCCTGAAAAGGTGGGAACACTCGAATTCGTGGAGAGCTGGCCCCAGGAGACGATGCTGGATCTGCCGGAGCTGCGCGACGCGCCCGGCGTATGGCCCGAGGTGCTGGGCAGCGCCCGGACGAGCATCGATCTGGCCGGTTTCTACTTCAGCCGCAAGGGCGACGGCGACGATTCCTATGGACCACCTTCGGCGCCGGATCTGTTTCTCCCGGTATTGCAAGCGGTAACGAAGTCGGCGGAGCGCGGAGTTCATGTCCGCACCCTGGCCGATGCGAAATTCTACAAGACGTACCCGACGGTCCCCGGCCTGTTGAACGAACTGCCGGGAGCGGAAATGCGGATCTTCGATGCCGGCGAGGTCTTCGGTGGAGGCGGCGTATTGCACGCCAAGTACTTTCTCGTCGACGAGGATCGGTTCTTCATCGGCAGCCAAAATTTCGATTGGCGCTCACTGGGCCAGATTCATGAACTGGGCGTACTGGTGAATCACCGGGAATTGGCCCGGGATCTGCACGATGTCTTCGAATTCGATTGGTCACCGACGGCGCGCGAGAAGTTCCGACAGGACGCGACCGCCGGCCGGGACGAATCGAAGCCCACCTCGATCGATGATCTGGCCCGCCACGAAGTTCGACTGCCCGATGGTTCGCTGGTGCGTACCTTCCTTACGGCCAGCCCCGAGAATCAATTGCCACCTCAGGTCCCCTGGGACCTCCCGTTACTGGTCCAGATGATCGATTCCGCCCGGGACTCGGTGCATGTGCAGTTGCTATCCTATGGCGTGACCGATCGCCACAAGAGGGTCTTCGACGATCTGCACCGGGCGCTGCAACGGGCCGCGGTCCGAGGTGTCCAGGTGCGCATCATCCTCGCGAATTGGTCCAAACGCAGCTATTCGCTCCCGTGGATCAAAGCGCTCGCTCTTCTGCCCCACCTCGAGGTGCGCTTCACGAATATCCCCGAGCACCCGGACGGATTTATCCCCTTCGCGCGAGTGGAGCACGCCAAGTACCTGACGGTCGACGGCAACCGGCTATGGATCGGAACCTCGAACTGGTCGCGGGACTATTTCTATTCATCTCGCAACGTGGGTCTGATCCTGTGCGGTGAGGGCGCCACTCGCGATCCCGACCGCTTTTTCAACCAGAGTTGGCACGGACCCTATGCCGAAACCGTCGATCCCTGTGCCGAGTATTCGCCGCCCAGACGCAACTAGGAGCCACCATGGAACTGAACTATGCATTCGAGGACATGTCCCGCGAAGAACTACTCGGTTGGCTGCAGGATGCGGCCAAGCTCTGGCTCGCCCATGACGGTCTGTGGTTCCAGGCCATCGAAGCCGAGGACGGGATGGAAAAGGCGATCGCCCACGATACGACCGCTTGGAGCCGCTTCTCCCCCATCGAGGCGAAGCGGATCATGAAGCGGCTGGATCTCGAACCGGGCGGAGGAATCTCTGCCCTGGTACGATGCCTTCAGCACCGCCTGTACGCACACCTGAACGAACAGGAACTGGTCGAACAGAGTGACAGACATTGTGTATTCCGCATGAAGAAGTGCCGGGTCCAGGATGCGCGCAAACGACGCGGCCTGCCTGATTTCCCCTGTAAGAGCGTGGGTATCGTCGAATATGAGACATTTGCCCGCACCATCGATCCACGCCTGAAGTGCCGTTGTATCGCCTGCCCGCCCGATGCGCATCCGGACCAGTGGTACTGCAGCTGGGAATTCACACTCGAAGAGAATCCGCAGGAGGCATCATGACCCACCGCCCCGTCCCCGAACGCCTGGATCCGCGCAAGTCCGTGCTCGTCGTGATCGACATTCAGGAACGTTTCCGCTCGCTGATCCACCACATGGACCAGGTGGCTGCGACCACCGACCGTCTGATTCGCTTCAGCCGGGAATTGGAGATTCCCGTGGTCGTCACCGAGCACTATTCGCGGAAGCTGGGAGTAACGCTGGCCGAGCTACGCGCACTCTTTTCGCCTTTCGAACCCGTGGAGAAGATTCATTTCAGTTGTGCGGGCAACAAGGAGTTCAACACTCGCCTGGAAACGCTGGGGCGTCCGCAGATCATCCTGTGCGGAATCGAGACCCACGTTTGCGTCTACCAGACGGCCCTGGACCTGATGCGCGACGGGAAGCAGGTCGCCACCATCGTCGATGCCGTCAGTTCCTGCTCGGCGGCCAACCGCGAAATTGGTTTGCGCGCGATGGATCGCGCGGGGGCGCAGTTGATGGGGGCACAGATGGCGATGTTCGAGCTGTTGCACCGCGCAGGCACACCGGAGTTCAAACGAGTCCACGCACTCCTCAAGGACTAAGTTGTGCCGCTGTAAATGTGTCCGGATCCGTAGCCAGTCGGCAGACTCGCGTCCGCGACCGATCAGCACATTCGATATCAGGCGGTCCGTGCGCACAAAGCCCGCGTCGGAACCGCCGACCTCCAGTATTCGCTCCATCGAGCAGGAAG
>JANTGJ010000052.1 GCA_024762975.1 Candidatus Krumholzibacteriia bacterium | reverse complement strand
ACCGCCGTCTGCGTAACGCTGGGTATGGGCCTGACGGCCGACCCGGCCCTTGCCCAGCGCGCCAAGGCGATGCGCGAGGCCGTCTATGAGCGCCTCAGCCGAGCGCAGGAAGCGACCGACGAAGGCGACTTCACCCGCGCCCTCGAGCAATTGGAAAAACTCCGGAAAATGAAGGATCTGGCGCCTCACGAAAAGGCACAGATGTACACCGCCTACGGCTACACCTATTTCTCGCAAGAGAAATACGATGAGGCCGCCGCCTCCTACGAGCGCGTACTTGAACAGGAAAACCTGACCGAGGCGATGCGCACGAGCACGCTGTATACGCTGGGCCAGCTGATGTTTCACCTCGAGCGTTACGAACAGGCGTTGGGATACCTCGATCGATGGCTGGCCGAGGCCGAGAATCCCGGCCCCGAGCCCTACATCCTGAAAGGTCAGGCGCTGTATCAGCTGGATCGTCTGAGTGAAGCTGCCGCTCCAGTGCAGAGAGCCATCGACATCGCCCGTTCGCGTGGTCAGAGCGTCCAGGAGAACTGGTACGTCCTGCTGCGGGTCATCTACTTCGAGACCCAGGACTACGAGAACCTGTTGGACGTACTCGAGATCCTGGTGACAGAATACCCGGCCAAGGAATACTGGCTGCACCTGGCCAGCGCCTACGGCGAAATGGGCCAGACGCAGAAGCAGCTCGCGGTCTATGAAACGGCATACGATCAGGGCTATCTGACTTCCAGTGCCGAGATCGTATTGCTTTCCCAGTTGCTGCTGCAGGCCGAAATCCCCTACCGCGCGGGAGTTCTACTGCAAGCCGGCCTGGACGATGGTTCGATCGAGAATACTGCAGCGCACTGGCGGCTGTGCGCGCAGGCCTGGATCCTTGCCCAGGAGAACCAGGCGGCGATCGAGGCCCTCAAACGTGCCGCCGAACTTTCGGACGATGGCGAATTGTATGCACGTATCGCCCAGTCGTACGCGAACCTGGACGAATGGGAAGCCGCCGCTGACGCGGCTGCCACCGCGATCGAACGGGGTGTACGCGACCCGCAGGAGCTGCACTTGATGCGGGGGATGGCCTACTTCGAGTTGGGCCGGTATCCTGAAGCCAAGGCCGCCTTCGGAGAAGCCCAGAAACTGGAAAAGGGCCGGGGCCAGGCGACTCGTTGGTTGGCTTATGTGGAGCGCGAAGAGGCGCGGTTGCGGGAGTTGGGGATTCAACCGTAGACCTGCGAATCCGGATCCACCCGTGGATTGCTCGCAGGGTCCACATGGAATCAGCCCGCGGCCCCCAGAGGAACCGCGGGCTTCTTTCGGCTGACCGTCAGACCTAGAAGTTGTAACGGACCTCCGCACCAAACGTGCGCGGCTCGTTCACAAAACCGGTCAGGTTGTTGAAGTCGATGCCGCCGGTCAGCGACAGGTCGTCCAGGATGTTCCGGCCAAAGGCGGCGAATTCGTACTTGCCGTCGTAGGTCGTATATCCCACACGCACGCCGCCCTCGACCAGGTTGTCTTCCTTGAACTCCTCGGACTCGTACAGGAAGAAGTTCACTTCGCTGCGGTAGGCCCAGTCGGTGAACAGGAAGACTTCGCCGGAATCGCCCATCGGCATCGAGGCACGCAATGTGGCGTTGAACACCCATTCCGGAGCGTTCGGCAGGCTGTTGCCGTCGATCAGGGCGATACCATCGGCATCGGTCGGATCCAGCACGGTCAGACCGGGTGCGCCACCGGGAGCCACGCCCAGGCCGGGATCCTTGATCTCGGTCTTGTTGTAACTGGCACCGACGGTGCAAAAGATCTGGTTCGTGGGCAGGTATTCCAGCTCCAGCTCGAAGCCCATACCGTCCGTCTCATCGGCATTGATCATCCGGTTGAAGTTGGACTCGCCGCCAACGGCCGTCAACTGCTGGTCGTTCATGATGTAGTCGAAGATCGCGAGGTTGGCGCGAGCCTTCTGACCCAGATTGGCCTTGGTGCCGACCTCGTAGCTGATGATCTTCTCGGTCTCGCCGACGGTGACATCGTCACCGAAGAGCACGCGCCCCTGGAAGCTCGGAGCGCGGAAGCCCTTGGCCACGCGGCCGTAGACATTCACGTCATCGTTGATCGTGTACATGCCGTTGACGTCCCAGCTGATGAAGTCCGAAGCGCGGGACATCAGGACGGGGGCCAGCGCCGGGCCGCCGAACGGGCCTTCGGGGCGCTCGGCCATGAAGTCCTTGGTCTCATCCGAATAGCGGATGCCGCCCGAAGCCTTGAAGGCGTCCGTAACGTCATACTCGGCCGTGCCGAACAGCGCCCAGGCCTGCGTGTCCTGCGTCTGGTGGGCATAGCCCGACTGCGGCCCTGCCGTTGCTCCGGTCACGTCGGTGATGTAGTTGAAAGTATCGATTTCCAGATCTTCATCGAAATAGAAGAATCCCGTCTGGAAATTGAACTTTCCGTCATAATTCGACGCGATGCGGATTTCCTCCGTCAGCTGCGTCAGATCGGGGATACCGTCGGCAGACTCGGACGAGAAGAAGGGCACGTCGGCGGCAATGGTGCCGTCGATGTCGCCACGACTGTAGATCTCACCACTTTCAAGGCCGCTGATCGAGGTAAGCGTGTAATCACCGTAGTCGTAGTTCAGCGTCAGGACGCCGCCCTTCTCCTTGACCGTCTGCTCGTTGGCACCGTCGATGGCGATCTGGTCGCGCTCGAAACCATCGACCAGCTCGTTCGTGCCCGGTTGGATCGCATTGCCGCGGAACAGGCGGGCGGTACCGTCCAGATCCCGCATGTGCATGTTCAGCAAAGCACTGAAATCGTCCGCCGGTGTCCACAGGAACTGCAGACGTCCAGCATAGTCGGTATAGCCACCGAGGGCGTCTTTTTCACCGGTGAAGGTGTTGTCGACCCAGTCGCTGCGGTACTGGTAGAGGAACGAGGCGCGAACGGCCAGCTTGTCCTCGACCACGGGGCCGCCGTAGGCCCCCTCGAACTGCATCGTGTTGTAGGTACCGTAGCCGTAGCGGGCGTAGCCTTCCTGCTCCCACGTCGGCTTGCGCGATTCGAATTTCACGATGCCGGCCGGCGTGTTGCGACCGAACAGCGTGCCCTGCGGACCCCGCAGGACCTCGATACGCTCCATGTCGAAGATCGGGAATCCCTTGAGGATCGGGTTCTCGAGCACGACGCCGTCGTAGACCAGCGATACCGGCTGCGAGGCGTTCAGATCGAAGTCCGTGTTTCCCAGACCGCGAATGTAGAAACGCGGCAGGGTACGACCGAAGGAGGACTCGACATGCAGGCTGGGCACGCGCGAAGACAGCAGACGGATGTCCTGGCCCGCCGACGTAATCACGTCCAGCTTCTCGTCACTGAGCGTCGCGACCGAGGAGGGTACCTCTCTCAGACCCTGCTCTTTCTTCTGCGCCGTGACCAGAACTTCCTCGAGCGCCTTGTCCGCGGTATCCTGTGCGAGGACCGGGACGGCAAAGGACAGCGCAGTGATCAGCAGCACCGCCATGCCAAGCGACCTTTTGAGGGAAACCATACTTCATCCTCCCGATGATTCTGTTGGTTGTGATCCTCATCCCGGGCCGGGCTCCGCCCCCTGCAGGGGCGGATGAGGATCGTCCGAGTGGACTGGCGAAAGTGAGTCGGGGCGTAACGGGCGAAGGGTAGCAGGACGTTCGATAGATGTCCCGCAGTTTTGTGTGACCTCGTGAACTTTCCCGATCAACCGCGAAACCCGTTGTCTTGTTTTAGCATAACGAGCTAGCGATCGTCAGTCTCAGGCGGGCGCCACCTCCAGCGCGATTTCGGCCATGTGGGGAAATCCGCGCTCGCGCTGCTCCGAAGTAGCCAGGGCACCCGTCGCCAGGTTGTCGCTGACGGTCAACACCGACAAGGCGCGCGTACCGTATTTCGCCGCCAACGTGAACAGCGCCGAGGATTCCATCTCGATGGCCAGCACGCGGAATTTCGCCCACAGCTTCCAGGCTTCGGGGTCGTCTTCGTAGAAACTGTCCGAGGAAAGGATGCCGCCAACGTGCACACGGTCGCCCCGCCGGGTCGCTACCGCGTGGGCCTGTTGCAGCAACTCGAAATCCACCGCCGGAGCGAAATCCATGCCGGCGAATCTCAGTTTGTTGAACTGTGCATTGGTCGAGGCGGTCAGCGGTAGCACGACATCGCCCACCTCCAGATCCTCCTGCAACGCGCCGCAGGTGCCGACGCGGATCAAGGTGCTGACACCATACTCGCCGAGCAGCTCGTTGGCGTAAATCATCAGCGAGGGCATGCCCATGCCCGAACCCATCACCGATACGCGCTTGCCCTGCCAGGTGCCCGTGAAGCCCAGCATGCCGCGCACCTCGTTGAAGCATTCAGCGTCTTCGAGCAGGGTCTCGGCGATGAACTTCGCGCGCAGCGGATCGCCGGGCATCAGGACGGTAGGGGCGATTTGGCCGGGTTGGGCTCCGATATGGATACTCATGGATCTCTCCGGTTCGATTCGGGGCCACGGGCCCGGTCAGCGTTTTTTGCTCTCCCAAGGTAGGTTAGATGTCCCGGTCGGTAAAGCCGGAGTACCGCCCTGACCTTGCGGGCGGGACTCTCGTCCCTGCACGGGATCGGCCGATCGAGAGCGTTGCAATCCGCGAAAATACGCCCCCCGCGGGTCATCATCCGGAACGCAACGGGAAACCTGAAGTCGGCCTCGGGTCGCGGGCGGAACCATGCGCTTCGTGGTCCCGATCCTGCTGTTCCATAACGTTCTCGGTTCGTTGACGAAAGGACAAGACATGAATATTGCCGGAAAAATACCGACCCTGCCTTGCGCCGTTGCCGCCCTGTTGTGCCTCGCCGCCGGTGCAGCCTTCCCGCTCGAATTTCAATTCACGAATATCACAGACCGGACCGGGGGGACCTCTTCGGGCTGGGGCCCCTCGATCAACCTGTACGGCGACATCGCCTACACGTTCGATGATTCGGTCCATGTCTACTCCTCTGCCGAGGGGGATTTCAGAAATATCCAGACGTTGCCCGGTGCGCCGGCCAGAGGATGGCACCCTCGGATCAACGATGTGGGCAATGTGGCATTCATCGATGCGGACCGGCACGTGTGGCTGTATGAAGCGGACGGCGAAGTCCTGACCGATCTGGCAGAGGTCACTGGATTTCCCGGAGTGTCTGGGTTGCACAGTCTCTATGGGGCTTTCGATCTCAACAACTCGAACAGGATCGCCCTGCATTCGGGCAGCCTCAACTATGGTGACATCTATGTTTACGATCATGCTACCGGCCTATTCACGCGGGTCACCGACCAACCCGGAGGATCATGGCGCGGCACGGACTGCCGGATCAACGACGCCAACCAGGTGGCCTACTCGGGATATCCGGACACCTACATTATGGATTTAATGACCGGCATCACTGAGAACATCACCGACCTGCCCGGTGGCCCGGGTACTGGCCTGCCTTCGGCGATTCTCAACAACGAAGGTGACATCGCGATCTCCAGTGGGAGCGAGTTGGTACGGTACACAGCCGCCACCGCCACGTTCTGGTACCTGTCCACTCTTCCCGGTTTCCCGGTCTCGGTCGGCTCGGTCGACCGCAACAGCCTGGCCGATAACGGAGCCATCAGTTTCTGGGCAGACGAGATCTTCTACTTCGATCCGTCGGATTCATCGTTCACCCAACTGACCAACCAGGGTGCCGTACCCTTCCCGGGACATCAGAGCGAGATCAATGGAAGGCACCGGGTCGTGTTCGAGGCCGGCGGCGATATCTGGCTGGCGACGCCGACGGAGTCCACACCCGTACCGGTCGCCGACGTACCCTTCCAGTTGGCTCAGAACTTCCCCAATCCCTTCAACCCGCAAACGACGATCGCCTTCGATCTGAAAGTACCAGCGGTTACCAGCCTGCGAATCCTCGATGTCGCCGGACGCCGGGTCCAGGTCCTGCTTTCCGGCGAGAATTTGCCGAGTGGAAGCCATGAAACGGTCTGGGATGGACGGGACGGCAGAGGACGTTCAGCGGCCTCGGGAACCTACTTCTACGAATTGCGCGCCGGCGATTTTTTCGAACGGAAGCGGATGACGTTGCTCAAATGACCACCCCCGCCACCGGGCCCGGACCTACGCGCATGCCTCCGCCAAGGGTGTGGGCTTCGCGAGCGGGACCGTCGCCCACTCACTTGACCACGAGGAATTTTCCGGTCGCCAGGGTTCCCGAATCCGATTCCACACGATACAGCAGGACGGAGGAAGAAAGCGGGCGTTCCAGATGCAGTTGAGCCGTCGATTCACCCGGGGACAGCACCGACTCCTGCATCCCGAGGGCGTGTCCCCGCACATCGAAAAGCCGAATCCGAACCTGGGTGGGCGGTAGCTCCGAATGGATGGCGAGACTCAGGGTGCGGTCCTGCAGGCCCGGCATCGGATGGATCGTCAGCGATGTCGGGAATCCCAAGGGCTCGTCCCCGGCCGCCGAAACCGGTTCCGAAGGCAGTCCATCGGTCAGAACGTCCAGAGCCCGTACACTCGCGTAGGGATGATATCCCCGGTCCCAGGCGGCCTGTCGGTACTGTTCGATCAGCGTGGGGACCGTCAGGTATTCGACGGACAGGACCTCGATACCGCGGGGAAGAAACTCGTCGGCCAGTACCTGCTGCCGACCCGTGTCGGGGCTCCAGGGGTTGTTCTCGTCGGCCTCTCCGTAGTAGAAAATGTCTTCGATTCCGATCGCATCGATGGTCGACAGATATTGCTCGGCGAGCGCTCCGGCCACGTGGCTCTCGACTACGATATACTCGCCGTTCTGGGGAACCAGGAGTTGATCGATCCCGCCATACTCCCTGAGCGTATCACCAATAGCCAGAACGAATTGCGCCATGTCGCGGTCGGCCATGGTATTCTCGGGGTTCTCCACGCTCCAGTAGTAGTAGCCGTCCACGATATCCAGGTACAGGCCCTGGAAACCCTGGGCGGTGATCGCGCGAATCCGATCGAAGATGATCTGCTGCCAACCGGGCTCCCAGAACCGAACCTTGTAGTTGCCGGGCCAGTCGGGGTTCTCGGGACCGAGCCACGAGGGCGGATTCGTGTTCCAGGCGGGATCCCAGTATCCCCGGTACTCCTCCGCCTCACCGATGGACAGATAGCAGATCGGTCGTTTTCCCGAAGAGGAAATGGACTCGACCTGGGCAACCGAGTAGGCACCATCGGGACCACCGGTCGCCGAGGCATCCATCACGATCCAGTCAAAGGTCTGATTGGCGGCGACCCGTTCGGGGTCGGTGTCTTGAAGCTGGTAGGCCCAGGCCACCGGTGCTGCGGAGCTGGTTTCCGAGCCGCTCGTCGAAACGGGCTCCTCGCAACCGAACGCAAAGATCGCGGTCATCGCGAGAACCGGCAGCGCTCTGGTTTTCATTTCGATCTCCTTCCACGGGCTCCCCGTTTTCGCGCGAAACGGAGGGCACCGTTGCCAGCCCTTGCGCCGAAGCCGCGGTTGCGTCAATTTGGGGTCGACAGCATCACACCCATTCAGCCTGCGGACCGACCCTATGAGCATGACCTCAAACCAGCAACGCCGCCCCCGCTTCGAAGACGTCTACATGAAGTTCGCCCAGCTGATCTCCCAGCGGGCCACCTGCAAACGCCTCCAGGTCGGCACGGTGATCACTTCGGTCGACTATCGCAAGGTACTGGCCGTGGGCTACAACGGCAACGCCTCGGGACTGCACAATACCTGCGACCGGGATGAGCCGGGCAACTGCGGTTGCCTGCACTCCGAAGAGAACGCCGTCATCAACTGCGACGCCCCGCGCGCGACGGAGAAGTACGTTTTCGTCACCCACCTGCCGTGTCCGATGTGCGCCAAGCGCCTGATCAATCTGGGCAATGTGCGGCGCGTCATCTACAAGGACGCCTATCGAGACACCACCTCGATCGAACTCTTCGATACCGTGGGCATCGAGGTACAGCAATACCGCGAGGAGGAATAGCCATGCTGCTCGTTCTGCAGTTGCTGATGTTCGTCGTGCTGGCCCTGGTGCTCTGGAAGGGCTCGGTGCTGATCAAGCGGTTGATGGACCGGCGCCGTGCGCCGAAATTGAAGTGCGAAACCTGCCGCTACTGCGATGTGATCGACCAGGATGGCGTGATGTGCCGCTACGGCGCGACGGTCACGCTCAAGACCCTCGCGAACGTGAACATGTGCATGGACTATCTGCCTGCCGAGCGCAAACGCCGCCGCTGATCACCGATTCTGGTTCCCGCTCTGGTCGTGTGCTATTTTCGCCGGGCAACTTCCTGTTTCCCGTCTGCGAGGTAGTGCCGTGAGCAACGGAGCGACCGACAGCCCGGCCGAGGGATCGACCTCGGTGATCCGCACCGGTTGCCCAGCCCACAACTGTGGCGGCCGTTGTCTGCTGAGGGCCCACGTGCAGGATGGCCGCATTCTCCGGCTGGAAACCGACGATCGCCCCGAAGATGAGCTGACCCACCCGCAGTTGCGAGCCTGCACCCGTGGCCGCGCCTACCTGCGCCGCCAGTATCATCCCGACCGCTTGACCCGCCCCCTGCGACGCGTCGGCGAGCGGGGCGAAGGCCTTTTCGAGCCGGTTTCCTGGGATGATGCGCTGACCGAAATGGCCGCGCAGATGACGCGCATCCGCGATGCGTACGGGCACGGCGCACTCTTCGTTCCCTATGGCACGGGCGGATACACCCAGACGACCGGATCGCAGACGGCGCGACGGCTGTTGAACTGCTTCGGCGGGCATCTCGGGCACTACAACAGCTACTCGTGGGGTGCGACGAATATCGTCACCCCGGCGACCGTGGGCACAACGAAGTGCGGCAACGAACGGCAGGACTGGGTCAACTCGAAGTTGATCCTGCTGTGGGGCTGGAACCCCGCCGAAGCACGAGACGGCACCAACAGTGACTACTTCATTCTGCAGGCGAGGCGGCGCGGTGCGCGCGTGATCTGTCTCGATCCCCGGCACACCGCGAGCGCCGCAAGCCTCGCGGACGAGTGGATTCCGCTGCGCCCCGGCACCGATGCTGCGCTGATGACCGCCATGGCCTACGTCATCCTGAGCGAGGATCTGCACGATGCGGATTTCGTGGATCGCTGCTGCTCGGGATTCGACGCCGGGCAGATGCCGGACGAAGCAACCGGTGCGGAATCGTACCGCGAGTACGTGATGGGAGAACGCGACGGCACCCCCAAGACGCCCGAATGGGCCGAAGCCATCACCACCGTGCCGCGCGATACCATCGTACGCCTGGCCCGCGAGTACGCTACCTCCGGACCGTCCGTGTTGTATCAGGGGTACGCGATGCAGCGCCGCGCCTACGGCGAGCAGGTCGTCCGCGCGGGTATGGCCCTGGCCGCGATCACCGGAAACGTGGGGATCAGCGGCGGTTGGGCCAGCGGCTTGTCCAGCCAACCCACTTCGGGCCCCTACTGGAGCAAATTCCCCGAGGGTGAGAACCCGCACGGTTTGAGCATCCCGTGCTTCCTTTGGACCGAAGCAGTACTGCGGGGCCGCCGGATGGGTCGCGATCATGGCGTGCGGGGACTGGATGAACGGGGCATGGAAACGCTGGACAGCGACATCCGGATGATCTGGTCCGTCGCCTCGAATATCCTGGCCGGACAGCACGGCAACCTGAACTGGACGAGTGAGATCCTGCGCGACGAATCGGCGTTGGAATACATCGTGGTGCAGGACAATTTCCTGACCCCGACGGCGCGTTTTGCTGATCTGGTGTTACCGGCCTGCACCCAATTCGAGACTTGGGGACTGGCCGATGGCTGGAAATACGGCCAGGAGGTGATCCTGCTGCCGCAACTGGTCGAGCCGCTGGGCGAGTCGAAGAGCGACTACCGGATCTGCGCCGACCTGGCCGCCAAGCTGGGCATCGGGAATGCCTATACCGAAGGCCGCGACGAACGTGCCTGGACCGAGTGGATTCTGGATCGATACCGCGAAGAATGGCTGCCCGAACTGCCGACGCTGGACGAGATGGTCCGTGACAACGTCGGCGCCTACACGCAACCGGTCAGCGAACCGGTCATTGGACTGGCTGACTTCCGGAGCGATCCGCAGGGCCATCCACTCAACACGCCTTCCGGAAAGATCGAACTCTTCTCGCTGGACATGCACCGCTTCGGGAAACCGGATACCGTGCCCGCCGTGCCCAAATACATTCAGGAATGGGAAAGCCCCTTCGGCGACGAGGCCCGGGAGTATCCGCTGCAGTGTATCGCCAACCACACCTTGGCGCGCGTTCACTCGACGCACGAGAACAACGACTGGCTGCGCGAGGCACATCCCCACCGGCTGTGGATCCATCCGATCGATGCCGAAGCACGGGGACTGGATGATGGCGACGAGGTGCGCGTCTACAACGACCGCGGCGCGACGGTCGTGCCCTGCGCCATCACGCGACGAATCCTGCCCGGCGTGGTGAATCTGCCCCAGGGTACGTGGTGGACGCCGGACGAGGAGGGAATCGACCGCCGCGGATCGATCAACGTGCTGACCAGCGTGAAGTGGACGCCGTACGCCTTCGGTGCGGCCCTGCAAACGGCGCAGGTCCAGGTGGAGGCCGAGGCATGAGCGGGAAAATGAGCTTCTGGTTCGACGCCTCCGCCTGCTCCGGTTGCAAGGCCTGCCAGATCGCATGCAAGGATCGACACGGCGTCGAGGCTGGGCGCCTGTGGCGGCGTGTTTCAGAGGTCTCCGGGGGCGGATGGAAGCAGGAGGGTGCGGCCTGGCGCCATGATGTCTTCGCCTATCACCTGTCGATCTCGTGCAACCACTGTGAAAATGCGATCTGCCTCGAGGGCTGCCCCACCCGGGCCATCAGCCGGCGTGAGGACGGTGTCGTGCTGATCGACCAGGACGTCTGCGTCGGTTGCGGATACTGTAGCTGGGTATGCCCCTACTCCTCGCCGCAGTACGACGCGGCCACCGGCGTGATGAGCAAGTGCACACTGTGCCACGAGGATCTGGATCTCGGCCTGGAGCCGGCCTGCGTGGGTGCCTGTCCGGTGCGCGCACTGGACGCCGGACCGGCCGACGAGTTGGCCGCGAAGCACGGCGCGCCCCCGGGTGCAGCCGAAATTCCGCCCCTGCCCGCGGCCCACCTGACCGAACCGTCGCTGCAACTGGCCCCCCACGCCCAGGCCGGACGCTCCGGCGAACCGGAGGTGGAATTGACGCCACGGCCCCCGCGCGGATTGCGTGAATGGTCCCTGGTCGCTTTCACCCTGCTGTCGCAGATGGCCGCGGGCGTCGTGTTGTTCGCCGCCGGCTTCCGCGCTTTCGGCCAGACGCAGGACCCGGTACTGATGCCGCTGGCTGCGGCGCTGATGCTGGTCGCGCTGGCCGTCTCGGGAATGCATCTGGGCCGGCCGCGGCGTGCGGTGCGCTCCCTGTCGAACTGGCGCACGTCCTGGCTCAGCCGGGAAATCCTGCTCGCGCTCACATTTTTCGGGGCGATCCTCCTGGCCTGGCGTCCGGGATGGCTGGCCGCACAGTGGGCCAGCGCGCCGGCCGCGATCGCCTACCTGACCGGAATGGCCGGGGTCTATCGCCAGCGCACGGTACCGGTGTGGAATACGTGGCGAACGCCTGCTGCGTTCTTCCTGGCAGCCTTCGAACTGGGGATCCTGGGAAGCTCGGTGTTGCTGATCGCCACCGGTGGACTGAGAGTCACGCCACTGCTGTCCGGTCTGCTGATTGCCGCGGTCATCCTCGCGCTGTTCCGGCAAATTCGCAGGCGGCGTGACTACTACTCCCGCTACCGGAGAATCGGTATCTAGAGATCCTCCAGATCCTGCGGCGAGTTGAAACTGCGCCAGGCTCGCGCGCGCTCGGGAGACAGTTGCGGCGTGTGCGCCTTCGCGTGATCCGCCGCGGCGACCGGGCGATCCAGTCCCTCCAATACTTCGAGCATCCGCGCATCGTACCAGGCCGCCAGCGGCTCGAGGACGCCCTCGTCACGGCGCGGGATCACAGCCCAACGCCCGGGAGCGCGCTGCGCGAGCAACCACTCGACGGCCGCCTCGTCCAGCAGCGGCATGTCGCAGGCGGCAAAGACCCAATCCGCGTGGGGATCCCAGCGCAACGCGGCCACGAGGCCGGCGATGGGACCGGTCAGGTCCGGTGCATCGGGTAGCCGGATCAACTGTGACAGATCGGACGGCACCTCGCCCGCGCCGAGCAGGAGGGGCTGCCTGGTCACGGGCCGCAGCGCCCGTGCCACCCGCGAAGCCCACGGCCGGCCGGCATATTCCAATCGTTGTTTCGCAGATCCCATCCGTCCGGAGTCACCACCGATCAGCAACCCGGCGCGCAGCGGGCGACGCAGATGCTGCGCTGGCAGCCAACCGTCGATCCATTCCAGCATCGCCGCGAGGCGGTCGTCTTCCCGTGTCCAGGTGGCTTCGAAATCACCGGCACCCGACGGCGGACTCGCGTGTCCGCGCGAAGCGAGCCAGATGCGCGCCGGCAGCGGCGTCCGCTTGTGGCCCTCGACAAGGACCAGATCGTGCGCTCGGACCAGCGGTTGCAGCCACTCGATCAGCGTGCCGCCCGCCCGGCGCAGAAACGATTGTTCGGGGTCACGCCCGACGACCGTGGCGCCCGCCCGGAAGAACCGGTCGGTATCCTTGCCGTGGGCATCGACACGCATTCCGTGCGCATCGTGCTTCAGCACGGCCACGGACAGGCCGCGGTGGGCCAGCCGGGGAACGAGCCGCTCGATCAGTGTGGTCTTCCCCGATCCGCTGAAACCGCAGATTCCCAGCACCGGCCAGTGGGCCGGGAATCGGACGGAATCGTTCACGGCAGGAACGCTCCCCAGGGCCGGAAGGTAACGATCTCGCCGGCGGGCACGATGCCCCGGCCCGGTTCGATCAGGAAGGCGCCGTCCACGGCGCCGCCGCCGATCACATCCGCCGATCCGGCCACCGGACGCGGTACGACCACCGTACCCTCGTCGCGGGTTTCCAGGCAGGCAGTCATCATCAGACGCCGCCCCCCGCGATGCTCGACGGCTTCGGCCAACGGGAGGCGCAGGCCGGGTCGGCACTGGGACCACGGTTCTCCGGCGAGTCGACGCATCGCCGGCAGAACGAACTCGTACAGACCAACCACCACACTCAGGGGGTTGCCCGGCAGACCAAAAACGCTGGATCCATCGGGCATGCGGGCGAACAACTGCGGCTTGCCCGGTTTCAAACAGACCTGGTGGAAGACCGTCCTGCCACCCAGCTCGGCGATGGTATCAGGTACAAAGTCATACCGACCGGCCGATACGCCGCCGGTCAGCAGTACGACCTCGGAGACCGCGACGGCGGCGCGCAGCTCGCTCCGCATCAGATCGAGTTCGTCGGTCACGATGACGCGGCGAAAATCGTCAATTCCCAATTCAGCCAGCGCCGCCTCGATCAGCGGACCATTCGAATCCCGCGTCTCATGTCTCCCGATACCGGATCCGGAATCGCGCAATTCACGGCCCGTATTCAGCACGTAGACGCTCGGCAGCCGATGCACGGTCACGGTTTCCACGCCGACCGAAGCTGCGACGGCGATCTGCCGCGGACCCAAGCGGGTGCCGACGGCGAGCACCTCCTGGTTCGCGGCCACGAGCTGTGCCTTCGGAACCACGTTGGCACCGGGCTCGAGTGCGGTCCGGATCACAACGTTCGAATCGTCGGGACGCACGCGGAACGACTCGCTGGAGGTCAACTCGACCGGCACGACACAATCGCTCCCGGCGGGCAGGTTCGCCCCCGTAAAGATCCGCACGCAAGTGCCGGGTGCCACGTCAAGCACCGCATCGGCCCCGGCGGCAACCTCCCCGGTCACCTGCAATTCGACCGGAGCGGCGGCCAGATCCACAGCTCGCGCCGCGAACCCGTCCATGGCCGAACGCGGCGCCGGCGGCAGATCCCGATCCGAGAGCACCGCTTCGGCGAGGCAACGGCCGCCCGCCTCTGCCAACGGCAGGTTCTCGACCGGAAGTGGCTCGATCTCCGCGGTCAACAGGTCCCAGGCGGCCCCGACAGTGATCAATGGCTCGATCATCGGCACACTACTCCTTGCCCAACAGATACTTATCAAACCAGGCCAGATCCCAGGTGATCTTCGCCAGGCGATTCTCGTGGGTCGTCAGGCCGTGCGGCTCGCCGGGATAGACGATCAATTCGCAATCCACCCCCAGGTAGTGCTTCAGGCCCCGGTACAGCGCCCGGCTGTGGGCCGGCGGGACGCGCGGATCGTTCCCTCCGACGTGGATCAGCGTGGGGGTCTTGACGCGGTCCAGGTGGTACAGCGGCGAGGCCTTCTGGTAGTGCTGCGCCTGCTCCCACGGCAACCCTTCGACGAAGTTGATCACGTGGCCCGGCGTATCCTCACTGCCCCACTGGATCGTCATGTCCAGCACGCCGGCGCCGCTGCTGGCCGCCGCGTACAGATCCGGTTCGGCGACGATCATGCAGTTCGTCAGGTAACCGCCATTGCTCCAGCCCATGACGCCGATTTTTTCCGGGTCAGCAAAGCCCTGGTCGATCAACCAATGCGTGCCGGCGGCGATGTCCTTGACCTCGATCTCGTTCTCGCGGCCGATCAGTTTCTCCAGGAATTCGTCGCCGTAGCCGGTGCTGCCGTGGTAGTTGGGACTCAACAGCGCATAGCCCTTGGCTGCCATCAGTGCGCGTCCGTAGATCCACAGGCGCAGGCGGTACTTGGACGAACTCGTGGGGCCTCCGTGCAGTTCGATGATCGCCGGCAGCGGGCCATCCTCCTTCTTGTATCCGGCCGGCAATTCGAGGATGCCGCTGCATTCGTCACCATCGGCGCCGATCCAACTGACGTGCTGGATCTGCGGCAGGATCCAGGTTGCGACCTGCGGGTTCAGATCCGTCAGGCGAGCCAGCTTCCGGGCTCCGTCGACACGGTACAGATCCACGGCTCGGGTGGTCGTCTCCACACTTGCCAGCAATCTCTTGCCCCGGGCATCGAATCCGTAGCTGCCGACCACGACATCGCCGTCGACCAGAACGCGCGATTTCCCCTGCCTGCCATTCCGGATTTCATCGATAGCATAGACCTGGACGCGGCCCCTCGTCTCGCCGCGGAAGGCCAGTGTGCGCGAATCGCCGCGCCACTGCAGCCCCCCGGCGCAGGTCACCATCTTCGGACGCTCGATCTTCTGCAGCTTCCAATCCTGGCCATCCCGATCGGCCACCCAGATATCCGTCGCGTACCCGTCATACGAAATCGAGAACGCCACGGTGCGACTGTCACCACTCCAGGCCAGATCCTCCAGCCATCCGTACGGGCTCTTGTGATCGGCGCGCCATTGCGGCCCCGTCACCCGGACAATGTCCCCGCTGGCCAAGTCCAGGATCTCGACGCGCGACCAGCCCTCCCTGAAAATCAATTCGTTGTCGTCGGTCGTGATCATCGCGATTGCCTTGCCATCGGGCGACAGCTTCATGCTCCAGATCACACGATCGGCCTCGAGAACCTCTTCTTCGCGCCAGGTCTGCAGATCCAGACGATGGATCGAGTGCAATGAACGTACGCCGTGTCCGAACTCGAGATCCGGGTACTCCTTCTTCAAGTCGGCCCAATCGCCCTCGGTTTTCGAGACACTGGTCTTGTAGTAGAGGGCCAACCCCGAGGGATCGAGCTGGAACGAGGAGACACCTTTTTTCGCACGTGTGACCGCAACCGGTTGCCCCCCCGTGGGATCGACCCGCCACACCTGACGGCTGCCGTCGTACGGCGCCTTGTCCCGGCCCAGGTCCTGGCTGCCGATGAAATAGATCGTGTCGCTGTCAGGCAACCACTGCGGCGAGCCGGCCCCGAAGCCGTCAAAGGTCAGGCGCCACGGAGCAACACCCTGGGTGCCGACGACCCACAAGTCGGTGGCCCGTCCTTCCTTTCCGCGTCCCCAACGGCTCTCGGAGTAGGCGGCCCACTGCCCGTCGGGACTGACCGACAGGTTGCCCAACGTGGTCAGGTCGAAGTAGTCATCGGCCACGATCTCGTGGTCACGAACGGGATCCGCCCCGGCCGAACCGACCATCCCGGCCCAGCCCAACCACAGGATCGAAGCAATGATTCGCAGGAAGGAAAAGCGCACGGAAGTACCCCCGCAGGGAAATGCGCCGGCAGGAAATCGGCGCGGTGATCGAGCTTCGGATCCTCCGTCCAAAGCACCGGTTCTCGAATTGTGGTATTCTAGAGGTAGAGAATCGGCCCTGACAACCATCTTGGAGGGAAATCATGGCGAGCGCGTTCCGAGGCCTTGCAACACTGATTCTGATGATGACCGCGGCAACGAACACCCTCGCCGAGACGACTCTCTCTTTTACCGGCACCGTCACCGCGATCGATCAGGACGAAGGTTTTTTCGAGGCTCCGCGCCATGTCGCAGTCGGATCCGTCGTCAACGGCACCATCACCTACGCCGCAGTGGCCGACTACATCCATGACCCGAATCCCGGCGACTGCAACCTGGGCTACGTTTTCGGCGATGGTGTCATGACGATTTCGATGGAGGGAAAACTCTGGGTCTACGATTCGCTTGCCGTGCTGGTCGGCGATTGTGTGGCCAACGATCTGGTCGAGTTCGTCGGCCAGACTGCCATCGCCTACCCACCCGGCGCACCGGCCCATCAGTTGGTCCTGAAAGTATACG
This sequence comes from Candidatus Krumholzibacteriia bacterium, assembly GCA_024762975.1. GTDB lineage: Bacteria > Krumholzibacteriota > Krumholzibacteriia > LZORAL124-64-63 > LZORAL124-64-63 > JANTGJ01. The sequence continues at coordinate 5,099 of JANTGJ010000052.1, read as the reverse complement.
ACCAGACACCGCCCTACGAACTGGTCAACAGCATGGATCTACCGGTGATGGATGGCGATCTGGACACCGCCCAGATCACGCGCATGCTCGGGCGCGTCGTGAATTTCACCTGGGGCGAGATCCGCTTCGAAGTCGATTCGATCTCGATCGACGGCACGGTTCCGGTTCATCAAAGCACCTGGGGAGGCGTCAAGGCCCTGTACGGAGGCGCGGCGCGTCCAACTCGGCCCAGCCGCTGACCCGCTTCACCGCCGGGGAATCCAGATCCTGATTCCAGGGCTTGTCGATCAGCACCACGGGCGCGATTGCACGCTCAGCCAGGAACGCCGCCGTGGCCGCCGAGTCCTCAACCGCCAGGGCAAATCGCCGCTGCGAAAACTCTTCCAGAGGAACCGCTTCCCGAAATCCGGGATGAACATCGGACAGCCCATATTTGTCCACAAACGTCAGGCGGGTGTAGGGCATCCCCTGTCGTTGCAGCCACTCGCGGGTCGAAGCGCGGGTTCGGGGCGGTCGTCCGGTGACGATCTCGATTTCCCAGCCCGCATCCTGCCAGCTCCTCAGGGTTACAGCGGCCCCGTCCATCGGCTCCATGGCGGCCAGGATTTCAGGCTCGTGGGCCCGTTCCATGAAACGATCGAGCTCTTCCCGGTCCATCGAGAAGGATCGCGTCAAATCGAAATGACGCACATCCTCGAATGCAACCGTACGGTCGAACTCTCGCTGCAACAGGGCCAGGAAACCCCGACAGGTCTCGCTCAGGACATCGTCGACGTCGACATAGATCGGAAGCCGGTCACTCACGGTTGGATCCGCTCGTCGGAGTGGTTGGTTGTGGATGGATACCAAGCGACCCCAGCCGTCCAGAACAGGGCGACCGGGGCTGATTAGGGAGCCATCCTGCGAAATCCCGGGGCCATGCGAACCAGGCAGTATCCCCATCGCGACATTCGCCGGACTCGCCAGGAACTTCAGAGCGGAGGTGAACGCCGCAACGCCCTCGGGTGCGCTGCGAAACTACTGCTCCAGTACCTCCTGCAGTTTCTGCCTGAGTACCGGAATCGTGAATGGTTTCTGGATAAAATGCATGCCTTCATCCAATACGCCCTGGTGCGCGATGGCATCAGGAGTATACCCGGACATGAACAGCGCCGGGATTCCCGGAACGATTTCGCCGAGTTGCCGGTAGCAATCGCGACCGCTCATCCCGGGCATCACCACGTCGGTCAGGATCATGTCGATCGAATCGCCGTGTTCGCGGGCCAGGTCGAGGGCTTCGTGGGGATCGGCCGCCGCAATCACCTGATACCCGCTGGCCGTCAACATGCGTCGAGTGACCTCGCGAACCGGATCCTCGTCCTCGATCAGCAGGATCGTCGCGGTTTCGGAACTCGACTCGCTCCGCGCGGTGGACTGCAGATCTTCCGGCTCCCGCTTCGCGACCGGTAAATAGATACTGAAAGTGGTGCCGACACCCACCTGCGATTCGGCAAAGATCGACCCGGCACCCTGCTTGATGATTCCGTACACCGTGGCCAAACCCAATCCCGTTCCCTGATCCATGGGCTTCGTCGTGAAGAAGGGCTCGAAAACCATACCCAATGTTTCATCATCGATGCCATGACCCGAGTCGCTGACGGTGATCAACACATGGGGACCGATTCCTGAACCCGGATGCTTTTTGGCGAACGGCTCGTCCAGTTCGACATTTCGCGTCCGGAATTCCATCCGCCCACCCTCCGGCATCGCGTCGCGCGCATTCACGGCGAGATTCACCAGTACCTGATTCACCTGACCGGGATCCATATCCACCCGATTCAACCCCTCTTCCAGATCGAACTCGAGAACGATGTGCTCGCCGATCAGCCGTTTCAACATCCGTTCCGCACTCTGCATCAATTGGTTCAGGTCGATCACGCGCGGCTCGACGATCTGCTTGCGACTGAAAGCGAGTAGTTGTCGGGTCAGGTCCGCGGCGCGTTCGCCGGCCAGGCGAATCTGTTCGATCTCGACGCGCAGCGGGTCCCCGGACTTCAGCTGGTCGAGAATTATGTTCGAGTAGTTCAGAATGACCGTCAGGATATTGTTGAAGTCATGTGCCACACCTCCGGCCAACCGGCCGATCGACTCCATCTTTCGCGACTGAAGCAACTGATGTTCGAGACTGGCTTTCTCCGATACGTCCAGCAAACAGACCAGAACTCTCGCCAGGGTCTCGCGATGTTCCGGCGGTACGGCCCAGTTGATCACGACCTGCCGGGACTCGCCATCCAGCGTTCTGACTTCCGCCTCGGTCGACCACTGATCCGCGCCGTGCCAGATCGCCGAAAGCTGATCCCTGAAATGTACATAGCTCTGCGGCGTGAAGGTGGCCGGCAGACCCGCGAGAAGCTCATCGACAGATTCCGCTTTGTGCAGACGAAGCGACGCCTGGTTCACGGCGCAGATCCGGACTCGTTCAGCGCAGGTCTTCACCACCTCCGGGTGGTCGATCAGGTACTGATCAATATCCTCGATTTCCTGGGATTCGAGCTCCTTCAGGTAGTGAAGGACAGCGGAATAGTCTTCTTCCCAGAGTGAAACCGGGACACTCTCGAAGAGCGAGCGAAAGCGCACTTCACTGATTCGCAGTTCTTCCTCGATACGCTTGCGCTCGGTGATGTCCACATGCGTTCCCACGATGCGGATCGCTTCACCTCTCTCGTCGAAGGCAGCCGTGCCTCGCGACAACACATGCACCCAGCCGCCCTCTTTGTGGCGCATCTTGAGTTCGATCTCGAATCGATCCCGCCTGCGGGCGATCAGTTCCTCGTGCATCGTCCGCGCCAGATTGACATCCGCCGGCTCGGTCAACTTCTCCCAGACGGAGATGTCATTGGGCAATTCGGCGTCCTCGTAGCCGAGCATCCGCTTCCAATCAGGCGAAAAATAGATCTGGCCCGTCACCAGATCCCAGTCATAGACACCGTCCTGCGCCGCATCCATGGCCAGGTTGAATCGCTCGCCGGAACTCAGCACCCGTTCGGCCTTCGCCAGGCGCAGCAGATTGCCCAGCCGCCGCCGCAAGTCGGTATCACGAATCGGGCGAACGATAATCTCGTCGACCGCAGCCGCGCGCCAAATTTCCTCTTCGGATTCGGACAGGTCCCGATCGGCGATCAACGCTCCACAGGCCGGCTCGCCGGCGCCCCCCGAACACAGTGCCCGCAGGGACTCGACCGTCTGTTTCCGGCCGGGATCACCGGCAAGGAGAGTCAACGACACTCGTCTCTTGCGCGCCGCCGCAATACCCGCTGCCGGGTCGGGAGCTTCCAGGATCGAATCGGCAAGGCCGATAAGCGACGCGGCCAATGCGGACCGCGATTCGGGGTTGGCATCTACGATCAGAATGATACACATCTGCTATCTTGCCTCCGGACTGGATCTGCCTCGATTCTACAGTACGACCGAGTGCCGGACCAGTCCCAAGCGACGCGTTCCACCGAATCGGTCCCGGCGACCTGTAACTTTCAAATCGAGGCTCTCGTACTTCGAGAGCTGGAGACCGCCAGATCACCCGACGCCCTGAGAGGATCCCATGAAGCTCATCATCGCTGTTCTGATTGGTGTCATCGTTTCCACCTCCGTCCGCGCCGCCGATTCCCCGGTGCTGATCGATACCGACGGTCCCGCCGAGGGCACCATCGCGCTTGAACTGGAAGAACTCTGGCGTGCCGGTGGCCAGGACGGTGAGATTATTTTCGGTCGTATCAGCGACGTGATCCGCCACCCCAATGGCGAGATCTATGTATTGGACAATCAACTTTGCCAGGTCGAGGTATTCGGACCCGAAGGTGAGCATCGGCGCACCCTGACGCGCCAGGGCGACGGCCCCGGCGAGGTTCGCCAACCCATCGGTTTGGTGCTGCTGACGGAGGATTTGCTGGGCATCGGCGCGGGATTCCCGGGCAAGATGGTCACCCTGCGGATCGACGGAACCCCGGTCAACACGCGCTACCCGATCGGCGAACCCTCGGACGGCAACATCGGTGTCATGATCAGCCTCGACACCGGCGGCGGTGTCCTGGCGGCGACCGGAGGCCGCCTGGTATTCGACACCCCGGAGACCAGCTACACCGAACGCTTCCTGGCGATTTCGAATACCGAAGACGGTGAATTCACCCGCATTCTCGAGCGCCGAACGCCCATTGATCCGACGGGACAGCAGTGGAATGAACGCGCTGACTACTATTTTGACGGTCGCTGGGATCTGGGCCCGGATGGATTGATCTACGTTCCCATGGAGCGGGACCGATACGTCGTCTCAGTCTATGACCGCACCGGCGAGCTGCAGTTCGAGTTCGGTCGCGAGCTGAAGCAACGCAAACGAACGGAGGAGGACAAGAGGCGCACCGGACCGATCATCAACGTATCCGGGCAGCGCAACGATGGCGGGTGGAAAATCTGTGACTACGACCCGTCCATCGCGCGGATCATGGTCAGCCCCGACGACGGAACGATCTGGGTCATCACTCCCCGGGGCAGCAATGGACAGCGCGAAGGAATCCTCGAGACCTGGGATGTCTTCAGCCCCTCCGGCGAGTTCCTGCGCCAGGCCGCCATCCCGCTGGGAGACGAAATTCGCGACGGCGCCTGCTTCCTGGTCGGCGGTCGACGAATGATCGTGATTCGCGGCACCGGCAGTTCGTTCAACGACGACCGCGATACCGAAGAGGAAACCGACGAGGAGGTCGAATCCTTGGAGGTCATCTGCTACCGGATTCGGTAGGCGTGCAAGCCGGGTGGGGTCGATGATATCGACCCCCAACAGAGGAATTCGCTACGAGTCGCTGGGATCCGGGTCGGAATCCGTCTCGACACCGACTTCGGCCTCTTCGGAGGCATCGTCGTCGTCCTCGGAATCGTTCTCCACCACGATCGCATTGCCCCACTCGTCCAACTCGACGATGGGCACCGCATCGGTCTTACCCTCGGCCTTGCGCTCGGCACGGGCCTCCCGCTTCAGTTCCTTTTTCTTCTTCTTTTCCTTTTCCTTGCGTCGCTTCTCGAAGCTGAAATGGGATCGCGCCAACGGTCATGCCTTTCGTTTGCTGAATTCG
>JANTGJ010000051.1 GCA_024762975.1 Candidatus Krumholzibacteriia bacterium | reverse complement strand
GTGGTGGTATCTTTCAGTAATTCCAGCAGGCGAACCACCGTGGACGGTAAAGTGGCGATCTCCCCCACGGCGACGACGAATTCTTCCAGCACAGGATGATTCAAACGATTCCTCCAGGTGATTTTCTCCCCGGGTTTTCATCGACCGACCCGCAGGTGACTCAAGGCAAGATTTCTTTAATTCCCGGAACCCGTTTCGCGACGAGCACATGGCACAGGACCTGCATTCCAGCCAGCAATGAACCGTTCCACGCCATCCAGGAACAACCGCAGCGGGCGGTTGGTAACGACCCTGTCCGGGGTCGTAGCCATGTTGTGCCTGTGGTTCGGCTACCATCTACTGACGTCCGATTCCTCCGATCCAATCCACCTGTGGCTGGACGACGAGCGACTCCGTAGTGGGCTGATCCTGGCGCTCGGAGGTGCTTTTACGGTGTTTCTGGCGGGATCCGGTCTCCTGTTGGCCATTCGCCGTGCGATGGATTCGCCCCGTCGAAAGGTGGGCGGCGGTGCGGCGCCGGCCCCGCCTCAGTGGGTGGAAACGGACGAGATCGCACCGGCTCCGGCAGCGACCGCCCATGACCAGGTACTGGCCAAGGACGTCGAGAATCTACTGAAAGGTGCCCGGCCTTTGCCCGAATCCCGACAGGAGCTGGATGCAACGGTCCAACGTCTCAACGAAACGGTACAGGACACCGAGGCAATCCTGCGCGAGATCCGACAGGCCGCCCAGCCCCCTGATTCGGACAGCGATTTTCCTACATAGGTACTCCAGACGGCCGATCAACTGATCAACCGGGCGAGAACGAACGATCGCTCGCCGCATCGCATCGGTCACCGACGCTGAGGGATCCGCACGATCATGAGCGAAACCGCGATACCAGTACCCGAGAAAGCGGAAGAACCGCGGGAGCCGAGCTCCCCCCCGGTCGAGTACCGCCTGACGATCCGGGAGGACAAGATGGCCGTGTTGCTGGATCATCCCGATCCGGCGGCCGATGTGCATGCTGCCGTCGACCGGATCCTCGCAAGTTTCGTCGAACTCGAATTGGCTGATGCACCGGACGGTCCGGATCTGGAGGACCTCCTGACCGAGGCGGCAACGCCGGGCGAACCGCTGCTGGGATTCCCGATCGCCCAGGGTCGCGAGCCCATCGCGCCGGTGGATGGGCATCTCGAATGGGCCCGCGAATTTTTCACCGAGGGCTGGGCCATCGATGAGGAATCCGGCGCGATCGACTTCTGGGAGAAGCTGGAAAGGCGCTCCGTCCACTCCGGAGAGTCGTTGCTCACCATGGTCCACCCCGTCGAAGGCGTCCCGGGTGTCAATGTTCTGGGTCAGGAGTTGACGCCGCCGAAACCGGGAAAAATCAAGGTCCGTTGCGGCAAGGGCGTCGAGCAGAGCGAGCGCGAGGGACACACCGACTACCGAGCGTCCGTCGACGGCCGGGTGCGGTGGGCCGACGGCACCATCGCCGTCGACGATGTCTACGCCATCCGTGGCGACGTAAGTTTGGAGACGGGAAACATCCACCATACCGGATCGGTGGTCATCGACGGTGAAGTGAGTGCCGGGGCGCTCATCGAGGCCGACGGGGATATCGTCGTCAAGGGGATGGTCGAGGCCGCCACGATCATCTGCGGTGGCGCACTGACCGTCGCCGGCGGCATCCTGGGTTCCGAAGATACCCACATCGCGGTCACCGGGGAATTGCGGGCCAAATACATCAGCGAGGCCCGCGTGGACGGGCTTGGTGATATCACGGTCGCCAACGAGATCGCACATTCCATGATTCGCACCCGGGGCAAAGTCGAGGTCGAAAAAGGCCGCATCGCCGGCGGCGAGACGGTCGCGTTGCGCGGCATCGAGGTCGCCGAGGCGGGCGCCAGCGGCTCGACTCATACGCTGCTGGTCGCGGGGGTCGACTACACCCTGCGCGAGAAGCTGGCCCAACGCCACCAGAGGGTCGATCAGCTCGAAGGCACCCTGAAAAAGATCGTTGGCGTTCAGGACAAGGTTCAGCAAAGCCGCCAGGCGATGACCGAGACGCTGAGCGCCAAACTCGCCGAACTGTCCGAGAAGGAGGAAATCGTGGCACAGGCGGTCGCGAAAGAGAAAGAAGCGATCTTGCGGATCACACGGACCGCCCTGGCCGATGCCGTCGAGGAGATCGTCATCCTCGCGGAGCTGTGGTCCGGCACAACCCTGCAGCTCGGCGAGTACAAACACAACGTCAGGTCCTCGGTGCAACGCCCGCGGATCGCGCAGATCAAGAAGAAGAAGGTGCATGTCCTGCCCCTGGGAGACGGCAACATGCCCGAAGAGTGATCCTCCGCAATTGACGGTTGCCACGGCGTGGATTCGGCTTCATCTTCCCTCCACCGAATCACGATTCCCGCCGCGCCGTTCAGGAGGAACCATGGCCGTCCCGACAAACCACTTCGCCCCCCTGCCGATCATCGCCTCCGAACTGAGCCTCCCGGTGCCGCAGGTCCGGGCCACGGCCGCCCTGCTGGCCGACGGCGCTACCGTCCCCTTTATCAGCCGCTATCGCAAAGAGGCCACCGGCGGATTGGATGAAGTAGCCGTGCTGACGATCCGGGACCGGATGCAACAGCTGGAGGATCTTCAGAAGCGGCGGGTGGCGATTCTCGGCTCATTGCAAGAGCGTGAGTTGCTGACCGACGAATTGGCGCAGGCCGTTGCCGGCGCCGGTACGATGTCCCAACTCGAGGATATCTACCTACCCTATCGTCCGAAGCGGCGTACGCGCGCCACGATGGCCCGCGAGCGCGGTCTCGAGCCGCTGGCCGAATGGCTGCAGGCAGAGGCTCTGTTGCCGGCCCAACAGGCCAGCGGCGATGACCCGGAGCAACAGGCCGCCCGGTTCGTCGACTCCGGGAAGGATGTCGCGGATGTCGCCGCCGCCCTGGCCGGCGCCCGCGATATCATCGCTGAAGCGATTGCCGAAGACGCCGTGGTGCGCGCCGCCGTGCGCGAGTTGTATTTTTCCGCCGGCGAGATCCGTTCGAAGATGCTCAAGGGTCAGGAGCAGGCCGGCGCCAAGTTCCGCGACTATTTCGACTGGACCGAACCCGTTTCCCGCATCGCCGGCCACCGGATGCTCGCACTTCGGCGCGGCGAGAAAGAACAGGTATTGAGCCTGCGCATCGCCCCGCCCGAGGAGAACGCGGTCTACCTGATTCGGCGCCGCTACCTGCGCAACGAATCGCCCGCCGCCCGTGAAGTCGAAGCAGCCGTAACGGACGGGTACCGACGCCTGCTTTCGGTGGCGATCGAAACCGAGGTTCGCCTCGAGCTGAAGAAGCGCGCCGACGAGGAAGCCATCGGTGTCTTCGCCTCGAACCTGCGGGAGCTGTTGCTGGCCGCGCCGCTGGGCCAGAAACCCGTACTGGCCCTGGATCCGGGATTCCGCACCGGTTGCAAACTGGCCGTGCTCGACCGCCTCGGAACCCTGCTCGAACACGATGCCGTCTACCCCCACACCGGTGGACGAAAGGTGCAGGAAGCGGCTGCCCGCATCGAATCCCTGGCCCGGAAACACGAGGTCGAGGCCATCGCCATCGGCAACGGTACCGCGGGCCGGGAAACCGAGACATTCGTACGCGGACTGAAGCTGCCGCGCGGATGCGCTGTGGTGATGGTCAATGAATCCGGCGCCTCGATCTACTCGGCCAGCGAGATCGCGCGACGCGAATTTCCCGACCTGGACCTGACCGTCCGCGGCGCCGTCTCGATCGGCCGCCGGTTGACGGACCCCCTGGGAGAACTGGTAAAAATCGACCCCAAGAGCATCGGCGTGGGCCAGTATCAACACGACGTGGACCAGAAGGCGTTGAAGCAGAGTCTGGGGGATACCGTGATCAGTTGTGTAAACGCTGTCGGCGTGGACCTGAATACCGCCAGCGCCGAACTGCTGACCTACGTCTCGGGGCTGGGACCGCAATTGGCGGAGAATATCATCGCCTGGCGTACGGAAAATGGAGCTTTTCGCAAGCGTAGCGATCTGAAGAAAGTGGCCCGCCTGGGGCCCAAGGCATTCGAACAGGCGGCGGGATTCCTGCGCATCCGCGACGGCGCCGACCCGCTGGACGCCAGCGCGGTGCATCCCGAGAGCTATTCCGTGGTCAAGACCATGGCCCGGGATCGCGGCTGCAAGGTCGCCGAACTGGTCGGCAATGCACCCATGGTGGCAACGGTCCAGGCCCGCGACTATGTCAGTGACGAGGTCGGCCTGCCGACGATCCAGGACATCCTGACCGAATTGGCCAAACCCGGACGGGATCCGCGCGAAAAATTCGAGGTCTTCAACTTCGCCGAAAACGTGCATGAAATGAAGGATCTCGAGGAGGGGATGCGCCTGCCCGGCATCGTGACCAACGTGACGCACTTCGGCGCTTTCATCGATGTGGGCGTACACCAGGACGGCCTGGCCCACATCTCGCAGTTGGCCGACCGGTTCGTGCGCGATCCTGCCGAGGTGGTCAAGGTGGGACAGCAGGTCATGACGAGGGTGTTGGAAGTGGACCACGAGCGGAAACGCATCTCGCTCTCCCTGAAGTCCGAGTAGCGGGTGCGCCGGGTCCGAGCTCCGGCCCGCTACCGACCCAGCGCCATCCGGATGAACTCGTTGCCGGCCAGGTTTCCCAATCCCCCCGCGGCACAGGCGACCTCGTCGTAGGTGGTCTGTTCGTCGGCGGGACAGCGCGGATCCCAGATGCAGACCGGAACCGGATCGTCGCCGTGCTTGCCCAGATCCGATACGAAGGTCGGATGATCAGGCAGGATGGAAACGACCGCCTCGATCCCGCGCTCCCGCAGACCGGCAAGCACCGGTCCGACCACTCGACCGTCCAGGTACTCGATGCACTTCATCTTCAGGTCCAGATCCTGCGCGTGCGAAGCCTCGTCCGTCGCCTCCAGGTGCAGATAGACGAAATCCTTTTCCTGCAGCGCGTCCAGGGCGGCGGCCACCTTGCCCTCGTAGTTCGTATCCCACAAGCCGGTGGCGCCCTCGACCTGAATGACCTCGCAGCCGGCCAGACGGCCCAGCCCGCGCACCAGGTCCACAGCCGAGATCACGGCGCCGGAGATTCCGAAGAGTTCGTCGAGGGTGTTCATCGAGGGCTTCCCACCCGGGGACCAAGGCCAGATGACCATGGCCTCGTCGACTCCGCGCGCGCGCCGCGCGACATTCACCGGGTGCTCGGCCAACAGCGCACGGGACTGGGCAAAGAGTTCGCGCAGGCGTTCCTGGGCCGCCACCGCCTCGGGTTCGCTGCTGTTCGCGGTCCACATCAGGTCAGCTACGCTCTCGCCCACATGGTCGTGCGGTGGAGCGCTGCTGAAAGCGGCCGAGGCCCAGCCCCCGCGAAAGACCAGTACATGCCGGTACGAGATCCCCATGTGGAAGGTGACCGGCCGCTCGGGATGGTTTTCCACGCCCCCGAGCTTCGCCTGCAGCGTCTCGATCAACGGAGCCGATTCCTCACTGCTGATGTGACCCGCGTGATGATTCCTGATCGTCCCGCCCTCGTTCAGCGCCAGCAGGTTGACTCGCATGGCGACATCGCCCGGATTCAGTTCCACACCCAGCGATGCGGCCTCCAGCACGCCGCGGCCCTGGAAGGTCCGGCGCGGGTCGTAGCCGAAGACTGACAGGTTGGCCACGGCCGACCCCAAAGGCATGCCCTGCGGGATCGTCGCAAAAGTGCCGAGACGACCGCGGCGGGCAACCACGTCCATGTGGGGCGTAGGTGTCGCCTGCAACGGGGTCCTGCCGCCCAGCTGCACCTGGGGACGGTCGGACATGCCGTCGCCGAGGATCACGATCGATTTCATCCGGCGTACTCCCTCTGCAGATATGCCTTGAAGTCGCCGTATTCGACGGCCATTTCCCCGAAGTTCTCCGTTAGCTCCTCGATCCCCTGCAGCGATGGAGGCAGCTCCGGATCGCGACCGGTCAATTTCCTGATCTCCCCGGGGAACTTGGCCGGATGCGCGGTCTCCAGCGAGATCGCCGGCGCGATCGACGGATGAGCCGCCAGGTAGCGCGCCAATCCGGCCCAGCCGACAGCGCCGTGCGGTTCGAGCATCGTCTCATAGTCGTGCATGACGGCGCGGATCGTCTCGCGTGTCTCCTCATCACTGATGGAAACGGCGAACAGATCCGAGCGCATCCGGTCCAGATCCGCTGGACGAATCAGCACACCGGTCTCATCCATTTGGCCACCATACAAAGCGACCAGGCGAGCCAAATTCGACGGGTGGCCCACGTTCATCGCATTCGAGATGCACACCCGCGACGGCACCAGCTTCTCGTAGGCGCCGGTCTCCAGGAAATTCGGCACCTCGTCGTTGGCGTTGGTCGCAATCACGAAGCGCTCGACGGGCAATCCGCCGTGCAGGGCCAGCATGCCGCCCATCATGTCGCCGAAATTCCCGGACGGCACCGAGAAGATGACCTTCTCACCGCCGGCGATATCGGCCAGTTGCGCAGCGGCCCAGGTGTAGTAGACCGACTGCGGCAGCAGACGCCCGATATTGATCGAGTTGGCCGAAGACAGATTCAGAGCCGCCAGATCGGGATCGGCGAAGGCCTCTTTCACCAGCGCCTGGCAATCGTCGAATTTTCCGGGCAGGGCCAGCGTCGCGATATTTCCGCCGAGCGTGGTCATCTGCTTGCGCTGCCGCTCGCTGACCTCCTTCGAGGGGAAGAGCACGAGGACCTGGATGTTCGGCACACCCTGGAAAGCCGAAGCCACCGCACTGCCGGTATCTCCCGAGGTGGCGGTCAGGATCAGCAACCGGTCGCCCCGCCGGGCCACCAGCCGCCCCAGCGCCCGGCCCATGAAGCGCGCCGCGAAATCCTTGAAACTGGCCGTCGGTCCCCGGTCCAGGCGCAGCACGTGGCTGTGCTCGGTGACATGCTCCAGGGGGATCTCGTAGTCGTAGGCCGAGTGGCAGATCGCTGCAAGATCGTCACGCTCGAAGGTGCCCTCGACATAGGGCCAGAGAATCTCCGTGGCCAGTTCCGGATACGTCAGGTCCCGGGCCCGCTGCATCAGCATTTTCGACAGGGGCGGGATCGACTCGGGCAGGTACAGGCCCTTGTCCGGAGCCTGGCCCTGCAAGAGGGCCTGCCCCACGGGCACGGTCGGCACACTGCCGTTCGTGGAATAGAATTGAAGAGTCATCGGTTTTTCCTATTCCCCCGGCTGGGCCAATGTGGAACCCGAGGCGCCACCGTAGGAGAATTCGCTCGGAACCGGCACACTCACCTTGCCGTGGACCGCATCCAGGGCCTGCTCCAGATCGGCGATGACGTCGTCGACGTGCTCGCCGCCGACACACAGACGAATCATATTGCCGGGGATGGCCGCCATCTGCCGGCCCTCCTCGCCCTGCTGCGAATGCGTCGAGATCGCCGGGATCGTGGCCACGGATTTGATTCGTCCCAGATCCGTCGCGCGCCAGATGCGCTGCAACGCGTCAAAGGCCCTGCGCGCATTGTCCACGCCGCCCGAAACGTTGAACGAGAGCAGATGCCCGTAGCGATTCACCTTCTGGCCATATTGAGCGTCATGCTCGGAATCCACCAGGTAGAGGTACCGGCTCGCCAGTTCGTGCAGCGGATGGGACTCCAGCCCCAGATATCCGACTTCGGAGACCATCGCGTTGCCCTGCAGGAACTCGGCGACCTGTTGGGTATTGCGGCTGAACAAATCCACCTTCGAACGCAGTGTGCGCATCTCCGACAACGAAAGGATCGCGTTCATCGGAGACAGGTTCTGGCCGAAGTCCCGGTTGGGCAGAGCCTTCAGGTACATCGCATAGTCGGCCTTCATCTCGTCGGAGGCGAAGTTGCTGACCAGATTTTTGCGCGCGATCACGGCACCGGCGATGCCCATGCCCGACGAGGTCAGAGTCTTGGTAACCGACTGGATGACCACGTCCGCGCCCAACGTCAGCGGCCGCATCAGCGCCGGCGTTCCGACGGTGTTGTCGATGATCACCGGTACACCGTGCGAGTGGGCAATGTCGATCACCTTCTTCAGATCGAAGAAAGCCTGGCCGGGATTCGAGGGAAGTTCGCCGTACACGAAGCGCGTATTCCGATCGATCTTCGATTCCCACTCGTCCATGTTGTTCGAGTCGATGACCCAGCGGCAATCGATGCCCTGTTCCTGGGCCCGGCGTGCGCTGAACTGCTGAAAGGTGCCTCCATAGACCTGACAGGTCGAAACGAAATTGCGCGGCGCCGCAGGGTCACCCGGATCCACGGCCAGGAAGGAATCGGTCGCAGCCAGGATCGCGGACATGCCCGAAGAGGTCGCGACACACGAAGCCTCGATCTCCGCTCCGTAGGTCTCCAGCAGCGCCAGCGTATTCTCGAAATAGTACATCGAAGGGTTGGCGATCCGCGAATAGCACCAGGTGGGGATCTGGTAGCTGAGCGCCGCCTCCATCTCGTCGGAATCGCGGTAGGCCTGCGACGTGGACATGTAGATCGGTTCGATGATCGAACCCTGGTTCGAGTTGAGGGCCTCCCCCATGGTGTACAGGCCGTGCACGGCGCAGGTATCGAAGCGGGCGCGCTTCATCTGCTTCCAATCCGCCTGGCGTCGGGCCATCGTTTCCCGGGCTGCGGCGACGTAACGGTCGACTCCTGAATTGGCACTCATGTCATCCCTCTTCTGTCGGTTGTGGATCGATCGGAAGGACGAAGCCCCGATCCTCCTTGACCTGTGAAAGCGTCAAGAAGGTCTCCTGCTTCTCAATGCCGGGAATGGCTCCCAGATCGTGTTTGACGACTTCCCCCAGATGCTCGTTGTTCCGTACCGCAACATGCACCGCGTAATCATAGCGTCCGGTGACATGCCAGCAGGCCGTCACCTCGGGAATGGACCGGATGCGATTTTCGAACGAGTCGATCGAACCGGCCTCGTGGCGGTCCAGGCTGATCATGACGATCGCCTCGACCAACAGACCCAGCTGGCGGCGATCCAGTACCGCGCGGTAGGCGCGAATGTAGCCCTTTTCTTCCAGTCGGCGTACGCGCTCGAGCATCGTCGAGGCTGCCATCTGGTTGGCCTTGGCCAGCTCCACATTCGTGATCCGCGCATTTTCCTGCAGCATCTGCAGTATCTTCAGATCGATTGCATCCATGTCATTCTCCGGGTTCGAATCCTCCGGCGAAGAACGTAGAGGATATCCGAGTTGTTGTCTATGATAATTCGGCGGGCGTATCGCCAGGCGGGACTTTGTTCGGGACCGGAAAAGAAAAAAAGCCGGATCCCCAGGAATCCGGCCCATTCAGCGATCATCACTCAGTCGGTGCTACGGGCGCGGTAGCCCAGCGCCTCCACCGCCAGGACGACCTTCGCGGGCACCAGGCCCACACCGTGCACCGTCAAGCGCCCTGCCGACAAATCGACCTGGCAATCTTCCACTCCCGGCAATTCGCGAACCGCGCGATCGACACTGTTCGAGCAATGCGAACAGTTCATTCCCTCGACCGCGAACTCGATGCGTTCGGGAGCCGACGCGGCGGTCAGCGGAGCCTGACAGGCGCTTCCGTCTTCACATCCGCAGCTTTCGCCCCGCCGGCGCGCAATCCACCAGGAAGCGGTCATCACACCCACCAGCGCCATTGCGCCCAGGTGTCCGACCCACCCCACCTGCTCGTGCACATGACCGCCCTGCGAAAAAAGCGGCACCCACTGTCCCGCGCGCGGCATCAGCCAATCCAGCAACAGACCGCCGCCGAAGGCGCTGATCGCCACGGTGGTCAGGTAGAGGGCTGCAGTGCGGCGGCCCAGGACGCGGCCCACGGTCGTGATCGTTGCGGCGTTGGTCGCCGGCCCGGCGATCAGGAACGCCAGCGCCGCACCGGGCGTTGCGCCCAGGAAAATGAACGACGCGGCCAGGGGCACACTCGCCGTGGCGCAGACATAGATGGGAATTCCGACCAGCATCATCAACGCGATCGAGGCCGCCCCCCCGCCCAGGAAGCGACCGAGGAAGTCTTCCGGCACGACCGCTCCGAGCACTCCGGCGATCAGCACACCGATCAACAGCGCGCGGCCGATATCCGCCGGCAGGGTGATGAAACCGTAGTCCAGGCCACGGCGCAATCGCGCGACGAAGCCCTCCGGTTTTTGGGGATCCTCGGTGGGGGATGCCATCTCCAGATCGCCGTTCACCGTCTCGGTCGTGCGCCGGGGCGGATCAAAAGTCTGTACGAGCGCACCGCCCAGGAAGCCCGTGGCCAGGGCGGCGAGGGGACGAAAAACAGCAAAGAGCGGCCCCAGCAGCGTCCAGGTCACAAGCACCGAATCGACGCCCGTTTGCGGAGTGGAGAGCAGGAACGCAGTGGTCGCCGAACGGCTGGCCCCGTGCTGCTTCAAGGAGGCCGCCACGGGAATCACGCCACACGAACAGAGCGGCAAGGGAACGCCCAGGAGCGAGGCACGAAAAATCGGCCCCATCCCTCGTCCACCGAGATAGCGTTCCAGCCAGGCAGGCGAGACGTAGACCGACAGCAGGCCGGCCACCAGGAACCCCAGCAGCAACCACAGGCCCATCTGGGCCGTAACGGTCCAGATCTCCCGGATGATCTGTAGAATTGTTTCACTCATATTGGCGACAGGATACACGCAAACACGCCGGGCCGCAGGCGATTCCACGCGCTACCAGTAGTAGAAAACACCTGCCTGCGGTGAAAGACGAACATCCCCGTCATCACTTTCGTGGACAAAGGCCAGGTCGATCTTCCAGGACCAACGCCGTCCCTGCAGGTACTCCAGGCCGATGCCGGCGCCGGTGTTCCAGTTCTCCTCCGTGTCCCAGGTGTCGTCCAGGCGCTCCTTGTGGTAGAAATAGCCCAGCCCGCCGGTCAGATACAGGCGCACGCGCTGGTCCTGGCGCAGGATGTAGTTCAACGAGACGCCCAGGTTGTGCCGCTTGTCGTCCTCGACGTGCCAGACGCCGCCGGCAGTCTGCACATAAAGATACCATTTCAGCGGGATCCGAAAGGCCAGCCCCGCGCCGCCGATCTCGCCGGCGTGAACGCCGACGGCACTGGCCAGCGTATCCTGGGACTGGTTCCAATCCAAACCGTCGTAGTACTGGGCAGTGGCCGGAAGCGCTGCCAACAGCAACAGCGTGATGCCACCGAGCGGCAGCAGGCGTGCGATATTTCTCATCGGGGATTCCTTTCCCGTTCGTGCATCCAGCGATTTCAGGCAGCGCGCATTGTCGGGCGTGACGCGCACCACCAGGGCGCGATGATGGCAATTCCTCCGAACCAATTCAAGGGAAATGGCGAAACACGGAAAAGGGGCGGTGCTTCTCATCCAGACTGGCCACGGCCTGGTCGAAGCGATCGCGCTGGTGTGGCCCGGCACATCGTTCTCTGTTTTGCGATCGCCGCTCGAGTGAATACTCTCTTACCGGGATGGCCGCAAGCGAACGACCGTCAGGTAGTCTTCCACTGCTGACTCTTCGGTTTCGTCCCCGGATCTCTCCATCCCGGGGTACATCGCATCCAGCGCGCTTTGCCCGTTGCGGTACCAGAGGAAGCTGCCGTCACGCAGAAGACCCCAGTAGTCCAGGTCGCTGTCCACCGGATGAGCGATGCGGACCTCACGCAGGAATTCCCCATCGCCGCTGAACACATCATAGCGAATGTGGACACCGTCGGGCAACTCGCGCTCGGCGTAGCACGAGCGTACCCAGATCGTGCCATCGTACTGGACCTGGACGGCACGGATCGCCGGGTCGGTATCCAGACACGATTTTTTCGCATCGACTTCCTCATCACCAACCCACATTCGGTAGCCGTCAAGCACCTTGCGGCGTTCCGCGTCGGTGCGCACGTGCGGGGTAAACTCGCGCTCGACGACCCGCAACAGCTCACCCGACGGGTTGTACCATTCGAGGCGGTACTGGTCGCGCTGTGGAGCAACGACCAGGGTGCCGTCCGAAAGCAGATCCCAACTCATATTGGGGAACCAATTGCCCTTTTCGTGGATCGCCGGCGGGTCGTAGTGCGTGGTCCAGGTGCCTTCGAAGAAGAGGTGCCCCGCCACCCCGTCAGCATCGAATGTACGCAGGAACGATTCGTTGGTACGTGTCGAGTCCTCGCTGAAATCCATGAACCGCCCCGAGGCAACGCAATGGCCCCCGCATTCGCGCACGCGATAGAAAAGCGGGTTGGCCCCCTGCATGGAGAATCCGCCTGCGGGTGTACCGTCGCGATGGATCGACACGACCTTACCGGGGAATACCTGAATCAGATTGATCCGGCCGGCCGAATCGATGTACAAAGAGTTCGGATGCTCCAATTCACCAGGTCCCTGTCCCGAGTGACCCAGGGTCCGGACGTAGGAACCGTCCGGCGCAATCTCCAGAACGTGGGCCAACTGTGAGTCCAGGACGAATACGTGGCCGTCTTTCGCCACCACTCCCTGACTGACAACGCCCAACAGGGGCAACTCTTCATCGAGCTCGTTGTCCAGGGTCCAGACCTCGGTCAGATTCCAGGTTTCGATGATTGGTGGTTCGGCCGGCGCGGCCAGCTCGTCCAGGGCGGTCGCAGCAGAAGGCAGCAGCAGACACAGAACGAACAACAGGCTTGCAATCGTCTGCATGAGGTCTCCCATCTCGATGATCTCCGAGGCAGCTTCGCGCGGGATCGCAATTCCTGCTTATGATACACTGCTGCCGGAAGAACCCGAAACAGGCAAATGAATTCCTCTTTTCCGGACATCGAACGGAGCCAACTTGCTGGATAATACCTGGGGCATCCAGCCCGGTCAGACCTGGGCGATCTGGACCGTATTGCTGGCCGCGGCCGCCTTCGGCTTTCTGGCCGAACAGAGCCGCTGGGGCCGTAAACTCTCCGGCGCGATCCTGACCATGGGCTTTACCTTTGTGCTGTCGAATCTCGGGGTGATCCCGGCCGACGGCGTACCGGCCTATGGGGTGGTCTGGAGCTATCTGGTACCCCTGGCGATCCCACTGTTGCTGTTTCGGGCCGACTTGCGGCGCATTCTGCGCGAGGCAGGGCCCACGTTGATCGCCTTTGGGCTGGGTGCGGTGGGCACCGTGATCGGCACCATCGTCGCCTTCAAATGCGTCCCCCTCGGCGAGGAAGGCTGGCAACTGGCTGCGGTTTTTTCCGCCACCTACGTTGGGGGGTCGATGAACTACGCCGCGGCGGCCGAGGCCGTGGGTCTGCGATCGGGCGATCTGCTGAGCGCCGGTGTGGCTGCTGACAATCTGGTCATGGCGCTGTACTTCCTGCTGCTGTTTTCGTTGCCGGGCGTACAATGGTTGCGGTCGCGTTTTCCGGTGCGGCATGTGGCGACCGAAGAAACCGCCGAGGGAGCAGACGCCCTGGCGGCCGAAACCTCCGCCGGCTTCCCCGCACCCGGCCGCACGGCGCTGGCCCTGGCCATCGCCCTGGGATTGTGCTGGATCGGGTTCGGCGTGGCGGCGACCGTCGGATGGAACGGAGGCGGAATTCTGGTCGTCACGGCGCTAACGGTCCTGCTGGCCACCGCGCTGCCCCGGCAGTTCCGGAAACTGACCGGTGCCGAGGTGCTGGGCACGTTCCTGATGCAGATTTTCTTCGCCGTGATCGGCGCCAGCGCGAATGTGGTCGTGGTGTGGCAGTACGGCAAAATGCTCTTCGTCTTCGCCGCGGTGATTCTCGCGCTGCACCTCGTGTTCCTGTTGCTGGCCGGCCGGCTGCTGCGACTGGATCTGTCCGAGTTGATCATCGCCTCGAACGCGAACATGGGTGGCCCGACCACCGCAGCGGCAATGGCTGTGGCCCGGAGGTGGCAAACTCTGGTTCTGCCGGCGATTCTGTGCGGAACGTTGGGGTATGCGGTGGCCACGTTTTTGGGGGTCGGATTGGGGCATTGGTTGAAAAGCTGGTAGGAATTTCCCCGAAGGCAGGCCGGGCCGGTGCGATCGCACCCGCCTGCACCTATCTTGGCTGACACAAATCTGCACCTCGTCCCCCTGGAGTCGCCATGTCCCCGACCGAACGCAACACCATTCGCACCCTGATCCGCTACTCCATCGTGATGGCGCTTCTCGGAATCCTGATCGGGATCGCCTACCAGGAATCCGCCAAGAAGTTGCCGTACGAGGCGATGCCCGGCGGCGAGCACCTCGAGGCCGTCCTCCACCTGGCGTTGGTTCATGGCCACGTCTTCACGCTCGGAGTCCTGCTGCCGCTGGCACTGGCCGCAGCGCTCCTGTTGGCCGGCAAGACGGGCGGTAGCGAGGTACCCCACTGGGCGCAGAAGACCCTGACGCGCGGGTACCTGACCTTCGCCGCCCTCTCGCTGGCGCTGCAGTTGTACAAGGGATACCACTTTCTGTTGGCAGCCCGCGGCGGTGAGAGGGATTTCGTCGTGATCGACGAGGCCTTCATGGGCGGTTCGCACGTCTTGCGATACGTGATCTATGCGACGCTGCACACGGGAATGGGCTTGACGCTGGGTGCTTTCCTGGTCGCTCTGTGGCGGAGTCTGGGGCGACAGAAATCCGCATCACGGAACGTCTGAACGAGCGACGGAACGAACCTTCGAGCGCGTGTTGCCGCGCGGCAACAGGATCCGTCCCCCTGATGACACGAGGGTCAGGGCGCGCCCAGCCCCAATTCCCCCTTCATCCGCGAAATCGTGGCCCGTGCCAGCCCGGTACGCCGCGCGGCCTCCGAAACATTCCCCTCCGTCTCCTGCAGCGCGCGGGCAATGTAGGCGCGCTGGAATCGCTGCAACACGACGGCCTTTGCATCATCGTACGGCGGAAGAACCGCCGGAATCTGCTCATCGTCCGCGGCCAGCAACTGGACAGGAATCGTTCCATCCTCGGCCAGGATTACCGCCCGTTCGACGAGGTTGCGCAACTCGCGCACGTTGCCCCGCCAGGGATGCTGCAGTAGATAGTCCCGCGCCGCGGGCGAGAATTCGAGGCCGCGGCGGCCGGTCTGGGCGGCAATCAAGGCAAGAAAGTGCTCCGCCAGCGGGATGATGTCATCGGGCCTCTGCCGCAATGGCGGCAGCTGGATCCGAAATACGTTCAGACGAAAGAGCAGTTCTTCCCGAAAACCGCCCTCGGATGCGTGCTCGACCAGGTCGCGACTCGACGCGGCCACTACCCGGACATCGGTCGGGATGATCTCCGGCGAACCCACCCGCTGGAACTCGCGATTCTCCAGCACCCGCAACAACTTGACCTGCAGACTTTCGGGCGCATGCCCGATCTCGTCGAGAAAGATCGTACCGCCGCGAGCCAGAGCGAAGCATCCGTCCCGGTCCCGCTCCGCACCGGTAAACGCGCCGCGGACGTGACCGAAGAGCTCCGACTCGATCAATTGCTCGCTGATCGCCCCGCAGTTCACGGCAATAAAGGGCCCGGACGCCCGGCGGCTCAGTTCATGGACATGCCGGGCGATGAGTTCCTTGCCCGTACCCGACTCGCCGGAAATCATCACCGTGGCTTCGGTCGGCCCCACCTTTTCCAGGTTCTTCATCACGCGCAACATCGAAGCATCACGTACGACGAGATCACCGCCCAGGCGCTTGATTTCCGATTCCAGTGCCGCCAGGCGTCGCGCACCGTAGCTGCGCACCGCGGCCAGGTTGATCAGGTTGGTCAGTTCGCTCAGGACGGGCGGCTTGTTCACGTAGTGGAAAGCCCCGGATTTGATGGCGCGCACGACCGCATCGGTATCCCTGCGGCCGGTCAGCATGATGACTTCGGCCGGCCGGGGCAGCGCCCGCATTTTCTCGAGGATCGCAAAACCTTCATCGGCGGCAGAACCGAAAGCAATATCCAGCAGGACCACGTCCGGATGCCACTCGCCTGCGCTCTGCAGCGCGGATTCCACGCTATGCGCCGTCGCAATCTCGTAGCGCGACTCCAGATACATCGACAGGTCGGACGTGAAGGCCGGTTCGTCATCCACGATCAGGATGCGAAAACGGGGCGGTTGCTCGGGTATCGCGGTCATCTTCTCACTCCGATGTCGATTCAATGTTTGTTGATCGCGGCAGGGTCAGGGCCATCGTCGTTCCTTCGCCCAGTCCGCTCTTTTGGATGATCAAACTGCCTCCATACTTGCCCAGCAATTCACGGCTGCGCGGCAGGCCCAGGCCGCCGCCCTGCCGCTTGCTGTGACCGGGCTGCATCACCAGATCGATCTCGTCCGGCGCGATACCGCAGCCGGTGTCCGCAATCGTCAGCAGGACGTGCCCCTCCAACTCGGCCCAGCCCAGTTCGAGGACCCTGTGCGACGAGTGCTCCATGGCCCGCACGGCATTCTCGATCAGATTGTCGAGGATGAACACGAACTCGTCCGTATCAACCTGACAGGCGGGCGCGTCGTGGAGGCTGTTGCGGACCTCGATTCCCTCGAGTGGCTGCCCGGCCAACACGCGTTGGACGATCGGACCGGGCTCGACCTGGAATTCGGTTTCGATCTCACGGCGCATCCGCGAAAAGCCCGCCTCGGCCTCGGAAGCCAGGCGAATCAGTTCATCGCGATGGCCGCGCAGCGATTCGAGATCAAAACTCTCATCGCCCAGCGCGGCTTCCAGCTCACGCAATGTCGCTGCCAACCGGTCCAAACGATCAGAATCCAGACCGGCCAATTCGGCCAATTCCAGCGCCGCCAGCAAGCCCGGCAATCCGCTGGTTCGGCAATCCATCCACAGATCGCGAAGCACACCATCGACGCGGTTCTCGCCGACAAAACCCTGGGCAAGAGAATCCAGATGCCAATTCAATCTTCGCAGCGAGGACAGGGCGCCGATCGCTCCGTGCCCCGAAAGCTGCAGGCGCCCCAGCAATTGCAGGCGCAACTCATGCGCCGTTGTCGTCGAAGGAGTGGGCTTGCGTCGCCGCCGGGCAAAGACGACACCGCCTCCGACGCCACCGATCAGGCCCAGAGCTGCCCCGATCGAACCCCAGGGTACCGGTCGGGGCACCGCCACCACTTCGATCTCCGCTCCTCGTGTTTTGTTGCCGCCCAGACAGCGAACCAGGTGGCGCCCGGTCGAATCGGTTTCCAGACTGGCTCCGGCCGCCCGGAGTGGGAAATCTGCTACCAGCGCTTCGGACAACGGGCGCAGGTTCTCGTCGAGAACCCAGGACTTCTGTCCCACCGTCCCGACGACGACTTCGAGGTCGTCATCGCCCACCAGGTCGGCCACCGCGACGACATTGGGACCGCGACCGGCGACCGCGACCGCCTCCAGATCGAATCGGTTTCCGTCCCAGTCGTAACGACGGACTTCATTCGAAAATGAGATATAGAGAAGAATCCTGCCCCGGGCGTCGGTGACGACTCGGAGGCCCTGCCCCGCGCCCTCCATCGTACTGTGTGCTATTTCAATGCCCTGGGCGTCCAGAATCGTGATCTCGGTCATCTCATCACGAGGACGAGGGGCCATCAGAAAGATCTCCGGGTGTCCGTCGCCGTTCAGGTCGCCGACCGTGAAGCGAGCGCCGGCCGGTGCGGCTCCCAATGTCCGCCGCCACCGCAACTGGCCATCCATCGCGACCACATGCAGCCAGGCGAAGTCATCACTCACGCCTCCGATCTCACGCCCCCCCAGATTGTCGACGGCCGGTCCGACAAATACGATATCGCGCGAGCCATCCCCCACGAAGTCGACCAGTTCCAGGTCCAGGACGAAAGGAGGCGATGCGGTCAGGTAGCGCCACAGCACCTCACCCGTTTCCACATCCAATGCGAGAGCACCGCGCGGTTGCAAATCGAACCCCGCTATCGCCATCACGATAAAAGCCCGGCGTGTGCCCCCGGGTGTTGGAACGCTTTCCACACCTACGACGCGGTAGCAACCATCCCACTGGCCGTCCTGGCGAACTTCGGCACCACCGGTCAATTCGTGTTCGTATTTGATCTCGCCGGTCTGTTGGTCCAGCCCTCGGATCCACCATACCCTGCGGTCGGAGCGTGTGCTCACAACGACGATCTCCGCTTCATCGTCGCCATCGAGATCCCAGGCGCCATTGACGGAACCACAGGTGCCATCCGCCTGATTGTCCGGGGGAAAATTGCATTGCCATTTCGTCGCCCGAATGGTGGCGCCCTGCAAAGCCAGCCGGACGCCCTGCTCCGCGCAGCGCACTCTGTCCAGGTCACCGTCGCCGTCCACGTCGCCGAACCATTCGCTGGTCCACCAGCCTCCCCAGACGGATGCGCCGGCAGGGGTAACTCGCAACACATGGATCCGATAGGGTTTCCACCCCGAATCCGTGCGTAGATCGACGCGCGAGACCCCGTTCTCCGCCAAGGCGTAGGAGCTGGTCAGAAATGTCAAAAGGATCAGATAGCGAATCGTTTTCATGATGATCCGGGGTGTCCAAGATCGAATCGATGACAGAACCTGTTGCCGGATCTTAGCATGGAATGGGGCCGGGGACTCCCCATAAAGCAGCCCGGCCGGAATCCTTTCCAGCCGGGCCATTGGCAATCCTTGCCTCAAGATCGCTCCGTCTCATCCACCGGCCAGCGAGCGGTCGGCGGATTCGCCAGTCGACCCCGGTTTCCGTATCGACCGGGACCGACGATTCACATCAGGAACAACCCGTTGTCGCACCACAGTTGTGGCATTTGTAGCAGGAGCCGCTGCGTACGGTCACCGAACCGCAATCGGGACAGGGCGGGCTATCCGCCTGCTGTTTGAACACGGTCTTTTCGGTCTCCATGCTGATTCTCGGTCCGCCGCCGGCGGCCGCTTCCATTTCCTTCAGTCCCTCGTTCACGCGCTCTTCAGCATTCTTCAGGTTGATCGCCAGGCGGGCATCCTCCTCACCATCCGGGACGGTACCATCGGCATCGCCGGCGTGCTCTCCGTACTTCAGATCCATCCAGCGGAAGATATAGTCCATCACCGACTTGGCGATCGGGATTTCCTTGTTGTTCGTAAATCCACTGGGTTCGAAACGAGCGTGCGAGAATTTGTTGATCAGCACCTTCAGCGGCACGCCGTACTGCAGCATGATCGACACGCTGGTGGCGAAGCTGTCCATCAGGCCGCTGACGACCGAGCCTTCCTTGGCCATCGAGATGAACATCTCGCCCGGCTTGCCGTTCGGGTACTCACCGACGGTGATGTATCCCTCGTGGCCGGCGATGCTGAATTTGTGGGTGATTGCCCGACGCTCGTCCGGCAGGCGCACCCGCAGCGGTTTGGGCGGAGCCAACGGCTCGACCTTCGCCTCCACTTTCTGTTCTTTCTTCTGTCCGGTGTTCAACGGTTGCAGACGCTTGCTGCCGTCGCGATAGATCGCCACGGCCTTCAGGCCCATCTTCCAGGCTTCGGTATAGGTCTGCATGATTTCCTCGACGGTGGCCTCGTTGGGCAGGTTCACCGTCTTGGAGATGGCACCGGACAGGAAGGGCTGCACCGCGGACATCATCCGCAGGTGGCCCATGTAGTCGATCGACCGCTCGCCGTTCTGCGGACGGAAGGCACAGTCGAAGACCGCCAGGTGCTCCTCTTTGAGGTGCGGAGCTCCTTCGATCGTTTCCTGGGTGTCGATGTACTCGAGGATCGCCTCGACCTGGTCCTCGTCGTAGCCCAGCTTTTCCAGAGCCTCGGGGACGGAGTGATTGACGATCTTCATCAGGCCGCCGTCGACCAGCTTCTTGTACTTCACCAGCGCGATGTCGGGTTCGACACCGGTGGTGTCGCAATCCATCAGGAAACCGATCGTTCCGGTCGGAGCCAACACCGTTACCTGCGCGTTGCGGTAGCCGTAATCATGACCCAGGGCGTAGGCCTCACGCCATACGGTCTCGGCTTCGTCCAGCATGTCTTCGGGCACGCGGTTGGCGTTGATCCCGTTGACCGCCGCGCGGTGCTTGCGAATCACCTCGAGCATCGGCTCGCGATTCTCGGCATAGCCGGCGAAGGGTCCGACGTGACTGGCGATCTCGGCCGACGTCAGATACGCCTGACCGCACATCAGCGCAGTGATGGCCGCCGCGTAGTCCCGCCCCTCATCGCTGTCGTAGGGCAGGCCGCGGTTCATCAACAGCGCGCCAAGATTGGCATAGCCCAGGCCCAACGGTCGGAAAAGATGGCTGTTTTCGCCGATCTCTTCCCGCGGGTAGCTGCTGTTGCCGACGATGACTTCCATGGCCACGATCATGATCCGGCAGGCGCTGCGGAACGACTCCGTATCGAATTCGCCGTCTTCGCGGCGGAATTTCATCAGATTCAGCGAGCCGAGGTTGCAGGCCGAGTTGTTCAGGAACATGTACTCGCTGCACGGATTCGACGCGTGGATGCGATCGGTGGTCTTGCAGGTATGCCAGTCATTGATCGTCGTGTCGAACTGCATTCCCGGATCCCCGCACAGGTGCGTCCCCTCGGCGATCTTGCGCATCAGGTCGCGGGCGCGGTAGGTATCCATCGGCCGACCGCCCACCACGGCGCGGGTGGTCCATTCGCCGTCTTCCTCGACCGCGCGCATGAACTCGTTGCTGACGCGAACGGAGTTGTTGCTGTTCTGGAAGAAGACCGAGTTGTAGGCCTCGCCGTTGAAGGAGCCGTCGTAGCCCTGGTCGATCAGCGCCCAGGCCTTCTTCTCCTCGTTCACCTTGCACTCGATGAATTCCTCGATGTCCGGATGTTCGGCGTTCAGGATGACCATCTTGGCGGCGCGCCGCGTCTTGCCACCGGACTTGATGACGCCGGCGAAAGCGTCGAAGCCGCGCATGAAACTGACCGGGCCGCTGGCTTCGCCGCCGCTGCTGAGCATCTCGCGCGAGGAGCGCAGCGTAGACAGGTTGCTGCCCGTACCACTGCCGTACTTGAAAAGCATACCCTCGGTCTTGGCCAGATCCAGGATGCTGGACATCGAATCCTCGACCGCGTTGATGAAGCAGGCCGAGCACTGGGGCTTCTTCTCGACGCCGACATTGAACCACACCGGCGAGTTGAAGGCCGCCATCTGGTTGACCAGCAGGTAGGTCAGTTCGCTGTGGAACACGCCGACATCCCCTTCGGTGGCAAAGACGCCGTCGCGCTGCCCCCACTCGGTGATCGTATCGGCGACACGCCCGATCAACTGGCGGATCGAAGTTTCCCGCTCCGGTGAATCCATCGCACCGCGGAAGTACTTCGATACCACGACATTCGTCGCCAGCTGAGACCACGTCGTGGGAACTTCGCAATCATCCTGCTGAAACAGGACCTCGCCCTGGCCATTGGCGATCGTGGCGGTGCGATATTCCCACTCCAGCTGACTGTAGGGATCCACGCCCTCGGTGGAGAAGTGGCGCTCGATGCTCAGGCCCTTGGCCCGCAGGCGCACGGATTTCCCTGGCGTCTCGCTTTCTGCCTCGGAAGCGGCATGGGCCATCTCCTGCAGATCAGCCGCCTCGATTTCCAGATCTTCCACTTCCACGCGGGCTGCCGGCCGGTCCTGGTTTTCCTGGTTTTCGCCGGTTGCACGGGTCTCGCGGGTTTCCCCGAACAGCCCTCCCTCACCGATCGAGTGCATTTTCTCGTTGTGCATGCGGTCCGTCATATTCCCCTCTCCCTTTCAGCTCCGTCTGAAGATACCCAGCCGATTTCCGTCCGGCTCTCGGGTGTTGCCTGATCTATGGTTGGCTTTGTTCCCCAGGGATCCGGCCCGGATCGGGCACTGAAGCAGAGGTCTCGACGCTTGCGGAAGCGGCAGTTCTACTCGGCAGTCGGGCAATTTCCGGAGAAATCGCACTCGGAAACGTGGGGCATTTCGGATGCCATTCGTGCGTGCAAAATTGATTTTTCGTTCGCCCGGGAACCGCAAGATATAGGGCAGGTTCCTCGGCTCAACCACAC
>JANTGJ010000050.1 GCA_024762975.1 Candidatus Krumholzibacteriia bacterium | reverse complement strand
GCTGGGCGAGACGATGGAAGAAGCCGAGCTTCTTGTAGCGCCATTGCTCTGGGAACTGCCGGTGAAAGCGGCAGTTGGGGTTGGGGCAGTGGGGCGGTCGCCATTCTGGGCGTGTAGTGGGGCAGACAAACATGTCCGGTCCACTGCAAGCGGCTGACCGGACACATTCATCGAGGCACAACTAGACTTTTGCGTTGTACCCAGCGGGAACCTGCGCCTATCATCATGTTGTCGGAGAACAACCACAACCTCTGCCACAGGAAAGGATGCGCATGGCGACCGCGAGTGAAATCACGGCACTGTTGAAAGACCTGGGGCTGACGGAAACCGAGGCTGATGCCTACCTGGCCCTGCTGCAGGCCTCGCGGGGAGAACCCGTCAGCGGCTACAAGGTAGCTAAGGACATGGGCCGCGATCCAGCCAATCTGGCGAAGATCCTGGCGGCGCTCGGTCGCCACGGTGCCGTCCGGGTCGTGCAGGAAAAGCCCCGCCTGTTTCTGCCCGTGCCTCCGGATGAATTTACGGGTCAGATTTTGGAGCGGATGGCTCGCACGCAACGCCGAACTGTCGAATTGCTCCGCAATTACGAGTCAACGCCGGCGACGGGCACCGCACTGGCACTTACGGGACCGGATCAGGTTCTTGAACGTGCCCGCCTACTGCTCGGAGGGTGCCAACGCTCGGCAACGGTGTTCGCCTCGCCGCAGGTGTGCGCCCGTTTGCAGCCCTTTCTCGAGAATCTGGCGGAGTTGCCGAACCGGCACCTGACCGTTCTGACGACCCAGGAGATTGCAATCTCCGGCGTCGACGTGGCCCAGATACCGTCCCCCGCATTGCTCGGCGCCGAATCAGACTGGATCCAGGCGGCGATCGATGGCGAATTCTGGTTGTTGGCCCGCCTGCGCGAGGACGGTAGCCCGCAGGCACCGAGTGGCTGGTGGGGCGAGGACGTGGGTCTCGCAGCCGTGGTTGCCGCAGGGCTCGAATCCAGCGGCGCTGGCGTCCCGATCCCGGCGGCGGCGACGGACTCGAAAACCACTCCGGAGCCGATGGCCGAACCGATGGTCGAACCGATGGCCGAATCAACGGTCGAGCCAACAGTAGAATCAACGGTCGAGCCAACGGCCGAGCCCCTGGATCCGCCTCCCGAATTCGAATCCGAGCCCGTCGCCGCACCCGAGGCCGAGCCCGTCGCCTCTTCCGAGACCGAAGCCGTACCCGAAGTCGAAAAAAAGTCCGAACCGGAAGCCGCGCCGTCCCCAACCGAGGACAAGGATTCCGACGACGACGGATTCGAGTTCATCATTCAACACGAAGAGAAGGAGTGAGTCGGCAGAGAAACGGGGAGCGACCTCAGGTTGCCCCCCGGATGCGATCCTGGTTCGACCGATGGCGCTGTTCGACAACGAAAAAGGTGTGTAGTGTTGCGCTCATCTTCTTACGGGATCGCTGAGATCATCATACGGGAAAATCCGGGTTTCGGCAATCTCACTCTCCGGAATCCATCTCATCGGAAGCTTCGATCTTGATCCCTTTTTCCCGCCGTGGCCACCCCTTCAACAACTTGAAGTCCCAGATCGATTCGGACTTGGGGACCTCGCCGTAGCGCTGTCCGACCACCAGTTCCACCCCGCGGCGCCGGATCTCGGCCGTAAACGGCGTCCGGCCCAGATTCTCACCGTCGACTTGCACCTCTACGGGCGGATCGGACTCGATCATCACCGAGGCGGCCTGGAATCCCTGGACCAGAGCCGAAGCCTTTCGGCGCCGTATCAGTACTCGAAAGAGCGTCTTGAAGAAATACCAGAGGGTTCGGCTGGAGATGACCGTAACGTCGAATTTGCCATCGTGGGCGCTGGTCTGTGGTGAAATCTTGAAGTTGATGTCGGTAATCTCGCCAATATTCGAAACCAGGATCGTGTTGCCGCGAAAGAAGCGATCGAATCCATTCTCATCGCGGATCCTGATCTGCGCTTCATGCAGATTCAACGCGTTTCGAAAAGCCACGGCAAAATAGGTGAAAACGCCGAAGAGATTTTTCCACTTGCGCGGTGAGTCCTGGATGATGCGGGCCGGATAACCGAGCGCAGCCATGAGAAAGAAGTAGCGATCCAGTTGCGGCACGTAGCCGACGTCGAACTGCATTGTCCTTGCCTGCAACAGTTTGTCGATGGCCAGAGCGGGGAACCAGGGCAATCCCAGCGCCAGTGAAACGACATTCGCGGTTCCTACGGGCATGATGGCGACGGGAATTTTCTGTTCGCTGCAAGTCTGGCCGGCGACGACCTCACCGACGGTGCCGTCCCCGCCGATGGCGAAAATCAGATCAAATCCGTGAGGCCCGGCAGCAGCAGCCCAGCGGCGGGCATCGCCCGGTCCCTGGGTGATGCGGGTCGAAGCATTGATCTCGCGTCGGGCCAGCGATCGACGCAGGCGCTCGGCCAAGCGTACACCCCAGCCCTGCCCGGCCACGGGGTTTACGATCAGTAGCGCTCGTTGGTAGGTCGGCATTCCCCTAGGGTAGCAGATTCCGGTCGTGTGTGCCCAGCCAGGACCGGATTTTCAGTGTGACACCCTCTTCGACCTCCACGTCATCGAGTTTCTCCGTGCGCAGATCGATCTTCCATGCGCCCAGCCACTCCTGGTCCTGGTAGGCTGTCGCAACGACGATCTCCTCGCTTACGAAGTCCTGCAGGAAGGTCAGGGCTTCATCGTAGAAATCCTGCGAAATCGGCTCGCCGGAGACTCCGAAACGAGTGTGAAAATTTTCGCCGAAACCGATCGAGATTTCCCACTCGCTGGTCGTGATATACAAACCATTTTTCGAGCCGTCGCAGGGGCGCGGCACCTCGATCAGAAGTGCTTCCTTTTCGAAATCCTCGTAGGGATCGAAGCGGGCATTTCTGATCCACTCGGGCCACTGCCGGAAAATCCGGTGCGCGAATTGGCGCGAGTGATCGTTCAGTCGTTCCAGGTCGATCAAATCGTCTCCATCGATTTCAGCCGGCGCGGGGTCGGCACGAGGGGTCGGAACCAAGGGTCGCGACCAGGCGAACAGGAATCACAGTAAAGCGCATCTTGCGGCAGGGTCAAATCCGCACCGGTGCCGACAGTTGATACGCCAGGAGCCGCCTGGAGTTTCAATCGGCGCGGGGTGGGTTTTTCGATCCGCCCTGGCGCCGTGGCAACCAGGCTGCACGCGGCAAACGGCCCGGGCGACGTCCATACATCAAGTCATCCAGGCGTAGCGCGAAGTGTCTGAACAGGAATGAGTTGGACAATCCGAGCCGGATCATGCCGTGCAGGAACGTATCCGGATGCGAGTAGGGGCACACACGCATGCAGCGGCCGCAATCGGTGCCGGTTGAGCACCAGTACGCGAAGCATGCTTCGTCGTCGATCTTCCAGCGCCTGGCCCCGTCGAACAGTTCACGATCCCCCTTCGGAAGGGCACCGGGCGGACAGACTTCCGCACACTTACGGCAGATCTGGCAGAAATGAAGGACGGTCGGATCGCTGCGACGGCCGTCGACCTCCAGCGGCAGATCGGTCGTAACGACCGCGATGCGGACCCGCGGCCCCAGCTTCGGGGTCATCAGTAACCCCATGCGTCCGATCTCGCCAAGACCGGCATCGCGCGCAACCAGCGGGCAGATCACCTGGTAGTTCGCGTCGATATGGGCCTGGGCTGACCAGCCCAGGCGGCGGATACACTCGGCCATCTGCACCGCGATCGCGCCCGAGGCGAGGTACTGTTGGGCCGACTCCATGACCGTCGGGGCATGGGGCGCCTGTCCCAGACTCCGGGCGTCCATCTCGACCGTGAAGGCAAGCGCAAAACGGTGCCGGGATTCGACGGGTTGCCCCCACCTCTCGCCTCGTCCCTTGACACTGTAGAAGTGGGTCGGTTTCAACTCCGCAACACCACAGTCCACGGCACCCAGCTTGCGGGCCCAGCCCTTGAAAAACCTCGTGGCGACGGAGGCGTCGACGTCCAGCGCCGCCGCGGCCGGCTCGCCATCGACCAGACCGGCCAGATGATCGATAGTCCCGAAACTCGCGGCGGCTGCCGCAAAAAGCAGCGGCTCAGCGCACCCGGAGTCCGATCCGAGCAACCCCGGCAGGGAGCGAAACCGGTCATCGTTTTCGCGGTGGTGAGGAAAGGTTCGGTAGTACTCGTCGAAGCGCTCGCTGCCCGGCTCGAGGGCCGCGCGCGAAAACATGATCGTGCGCTCGTCCACACGCCGTTGCGGATCCTCATCCTTGAAACCTCGCGGTCGCCCGGTCGGCACGAGCAGCACGGCAATGCCCAGCAGCGTCCCGCAGGCCAGGATCCAGCCCACGATTTGCACCCCCGGCAACGGCAGCCACGCGCAGGCCAGATACGGCAGCGGCAACAGGATCGCCAACCAGAGGGAGCGTCGCGCAGCAACGGGTTCGTGCTCCCGCACGGACTCGAAATGGAACCACACCAGGGAAGCGCAGAACAGCGCTCCGATCGCGGTCAAAAGGATGTGCATGACGTCCGTCCGGAAGAGGCCCGGCGCCGCGATACGGCACCCGATCAGCATGCCGTGCAGGCTACCTCAACCCGACATCCCATGGCAACCGGGATCATTCCTGCCGAGAGTCGGGAGCGGAGTTATGCCGGGACGTTGACGCGACGCGCGAGCCAACGTCGCTGCTCCGAGAGCACGAACTGGCGAATCTCGTCGATGGCCGACCGGTCCATATCGGGCGAAGCGAGGAACTCGATCCCGACATCGGCCACGGTGTGGTCCCGCCCGATCAGCGAAGTCGTCGAGCGCCGGATGATCCCGTGGATCTCGTGGCCGTGCGGACAATCCGGAAAAAAGAGCCGGCACAGTACGCGCGTCCCTTCCGGCAGCGCCACCGGCTCCTGCTCATCATCGGTGATCATCCGGGCCCCGGAGAAACTGAGATCTGCCAGATGACCCGAGATGAGCGGTCCGACATCACTGCCGTAGTCCGGGTGGAAGGGATCGGTGGACTGCGCCAGATCCTCGATCTCGACGGGAATCCGGGATGCGACGCTGATCCGGAAGGCTCGTCGCCGCTGGTCAATCTCGAGGCATTCGGGCTGTTCGAACAGGAGGCAGTCCAGGGCTGCTTCGCCCGCGACGGGATAGGTCGACGTTCCCAGATATCGCAGATTGAAACGAAGTGAACGATCCTTCAGACCGAAACGGGCAACGACCTCCTCGCCCGGCTGCGGCCCCTTTCCCCCCATCGAAGCCAGGTCGACGCTCATGCGCAACGCTGACCTTCCGTCGACCTTGCAGGTTTCCAGCAACACGCCGGAGTGGATGAAGCACTCACGGTCATCGCACGGGAACTCCAACTCGACGTCGCCCTCGGTCTTGCGCAGCAGGACCAGGAAGCTCTCGATGACGCCCGTCGAGTCGATCGACTCGCGTTGGATCCAATCGCCGGGCAGAAAGGTCGAAATCATGGTGTCGAGGAATTCGCTGCCACGGGCTTCCTCGAACTCGAGGCGCGAGGGGACTTCTGCCAGCAGGAAGAGTTGCCCCATCTCCGTGTCAAGGCGGAAGCCGAAGCTGCGTACGCCACGTGTGTAGAGGGTCTGGGTACCGATACCGGTCTTCTGGACCATGCCCTTCGGATTTCGACTGTCCATTTCCGAGAGCAGTTTCTTCAGGAATTCGTCCAGCAGCGCATCCACACCCGTCCGGTCTGTCCCCGGCTCGGCCAGATTCATCAGGATCGTACCCAGATCGCTGTTGCAACCCAGGTGGATGCGCTGCAAGGCACCCCGCGTGATCTTGATCGCACCCAGCGACGGGAACGTCACGCTGCCGTGCCGGATCTGGTTCACCGACTCGCACCGAACCTGCACTCCGCAAGTGGCATCCAGGGCGTGGCTTCCCGCCACAATCAGGTTTTTCAGGGTCTCGATCAGCATCGTTCCCATTCCGAGTCTGTGATCCCCAATTCCGGAGCGCGGCAGGACGAGGGTCCGAGTACGGACGACCGCATTCGATAGAGATCTATTGCTTCTTTCTATCGGCCAGCCAACAAAGGGGTTTAGCGCGAGCTGTACCGGGATCCATCGAATTCCATGGAGACTCCCTGTCCGTTATTCGCTAGTCTGGGCCCCAGGGGCGAACCTGCCTTCGCCTGAAACCAGGAACCCGCGAACAGGAAACAGAATGAGCGATCACCATCCGGTCGAAACAGGCGCGCCTCACCCCCTGGGGGCCACCCCCGACGAGGGCGGCGTGAATTTCTCGGTTTTCTCCAAGTACGCCGAGCGGATGGAGTTGCTGCTCTTCGCCGGGGAGCTGGACGACGAGCCGGAACGCGTCATCGAAATCGATGCAGCCACTCACCGCACACATCACTACTGGCACGTTCGCGTCCCGGGAATCGGCCACGGGCAGGTGTATGCCTGGCGGGTCCACGGGCCGGATTCCAAACCGCAGCATCGATACGATGGCATCAAAGTATTACTCGATCCCTACGGCAGGGCGGTAACCGGGCTGGCTCACTATGATCGAGCAGCCGCACGCGCCGCAGGAGATAATTGTGCGAGCGCCCTGCGCAGCGTGGTCGTCGACAATGCCCTGTACGACTGGCAGGACGATGCACCTCTGGGGGCGACTTCCCGCCGCCCGGTGATCTATGAAATGCACGTCGCCGGGTTCACGAAATCGCCGAACAGTGGCGTGGACGCATCACGGCGCGGCACCTATGCGGGCCTGATCGATCGCATCCCCTACCTGCAGGAACTGGGCATCACGGCGGTCGAGTTGTTGCCGATTCACCAATTCGACCCGCAGGATGCGCCGGCCGGCCGAACGAACTACTGGGGCTACAGCAGCGTTTCCTACTTCGCACCGCATGCCCCGTACGCGGCGGACCAGAGTCCGGTCGGACCCGTCGATGAATTCCGCGACCTGGTCAAGGCCCTGCATCGGGCCGGAATCCGGGTCATTCTCGATGTCGTCTACAACCACACCGCCGAGGCCGGCCTGGATGGCCCGCTGCTCTGTTGGGCCGGATTCGAGAACTCGGCCTACTACCTGCTTCAGTCCGGCGACCAGGGTTACGCCGATTTCACCGGTTGCGGCAACACGATCAACGCGAATCACTCCATCGTGCGACGCATGATCCTGGACTCGTTGCGCTACTGGGTGCGCGAGATGCACGTGGACGGATTCCGATTCGACCTGGCCTCGGCACTGGCCCGAGGCGAGGACGGTGAACCGATGGACCTGCCGCCGGTCCTGTGGGCCATCGAGTCGGACCCGGAGTTGGCCGGCACACACCTGATCGCCGAAGCCTGGGACGCCGCCGGCCTCTACCAGGTCGGTTCATTCACCGGTGAGCGGTTCGCCCAGTGGAATGGCCCGTTCCGGGACGATGTGCGGGCGTTTCTGCGCGGCGATCAGAACGTGATCGAGCGCCTGATGGCGCGCCTCGTCGGAAGTCCCGATCTTTTTCGGCGCGACGAGGCGCAGCCCTGGCACAGCATCAACTACGTTACCTGCCACGACGGTTTCTCGCTGTGGGATCTGGTCTCCTACGACCAGAAACACAATGCGGCCAACGGTGAGAAAAATCGCGACGGCAGCGACCACAACCTGAGCTGGAATTGCGGAGTCGAAGGTCCCACTGCGGATTCCAGAGTTCTGGAACTGCGGCGCCGCCAGGCTCGCAATTTCCTTTGTCTGCTCTTCCTTTCCCACGGTACTCCGATGCTCACGATGGGCGATGAGATCCTGGCATCCCACGCGGGCAACAACAACCCCTGGTGCCAGGACAACGAGATCAATTGGCTGGATTGGAACGGCGTGCACGATGAAGCCGATTTCCTGCGCTTCACCCGCGGATTGATTTCATTTGCGGACGAACTGGAATTGCTGCAGGCAGATCGTTTCTGGTCGGCAACGAGCCCGCAGCGGCAAGGGGAGATTTCCTGGCATGGCGTGTTGCCGGGTCTACCGGACTGGTCGCCCGGGTCGAAGCATCTGGCCTACTCCCTGGCCGAACGCGGCGGCTCACCTCAACTCTATCTGGCTCTCAATGCGGAATCCGACGCACGTGAATTCACGCCCCCGGAGTTGCCCCTCGACCGGGTCTGGGCCCTGCGGATCGACACCTCGGCGGAAGCTCCGAATGATCTGCTTCCGCGCGCTCGGAGCGGCCTGACCGCCGGTGAACGGATTTCCGTCGACCCGCATTCGATCATGGTGCTGGTTCCGGTCCCGAAGAAGTCGTGATGTTGCAATCGCATAGATCGATCCCGATGCGGGTTGTGCAATCATCACGAAAAGTTTAGAAATTTTTCCTGGAAACGCCGGGAGGTGGTTTCCTACAGTTCACCTGATCGATTTCGGGGAGGCTCAATCCGAATCTCGACTTTGCTTCCGCATCTTGTGGTCTGCATCAGTTTCGCAACTTGCCTGATTCGCCCAGCCTCCCCGTTTTCAATCCTTGGAGTGCCCATGAACCCCACTTCGGACACCGACCTGATCTACCTCGACTACAACGCCACCACTCCGATCGATCCTCGCGTCGCCGAGTCCATGATGCCGTACCTGACTCGTTGGTATGGGAATCCCTCCAGCAACCACGCACAGGGACAAGCGACACGCCGGGCGATCGACGGGGCCCGAAGCCAAGCCGCCGATTTTTTGGGAGCGAGCGTCTCCGGCATGGTCTGGACCAGCGGCGGATCCGAATCAAACAATCACGCGCTGCTGGGTGCCGCGCGTCTGGCCGGCAGAGGAAGCCGGATCATCACTTCGGCGGTCGAGCATCCGGCCATCGCCGAAGTCTGCCGACATCTCGAGTCGGAGGGGTACGCCGTAACCACGGTGCCGGTCGACGGTGTCGGACGGGTGGACCCGGATGATATTCGAAGGGCCGTGACGGGGGATACGGCGCTGATCTCGGTCATGCATGCGAACAACGAAGTCGGCACGATCCAACCGATTGCCGACATCGCAGCCATCGGCCGCGACCATGGCATCCCCGTGCATGCGGATTGCGCCCAATCGGTGGGCAAGATTCCGGTCACGCTCGATGCGCTGGGCGCTGATCTGCTTTCCGTTGCCGGGCACAAGCTGTACGGTCCCAAGGGGGTCGGCCTGCTGTGCATGCGCGATGGAGTGAAGATTCCGAACCTGATGTACGGGGCCGACCACGAGTTGGGACGCCGCCCCGGCACCGAGAATATTCTGGGTATCGTCGGGTTGGGTACCGCCTGCGCGCTGGCACAGGAGGACCTGGAAGATGAGATTCGCCGTTTGACCGCCCTGCGGGACCGAATCGAAACCGGGTTGCTCGAAGCCTACCCTGCCGCCCGCGTTCACGGCGACCGAACCCCCGGCGGCCGGTTGCCCAACACTCTCAGCATCGGCTTTCCAGGCTGTCGCGCGGCGGAGATTCTTGCCCACCTGGACAGCGTGGCCATCTCGGCCGGTGCCGCCTGTCATGGCGCCGGAGAGATCGGCTCGGCGGTCCTGCGGGCGATGGGAGTCGAGCCGCAGCACGCGATGGGAACGGTGCGCATCTCGGTAGGTCGGATGACGAGCGCTGAAGAACTGGACCGAGCCGTACCGGCCATCGTCCGGGCGGTCCGTCAGGCCGGCAGCGCCTGAGGAGTTAGGAATCCAGCATATTGTCGAGCGTAATCAGTTGCTCCTGCAGCGTTGGGCAACGATTTTCGTCCGAAAGCACCTCGGCCAGCGTCGTGTTCTCAAATGCGTTCTGTACCATGGCCATCGCCTGATCCAGGCGACGATGCAACGGACACAGATCGGAACCGTGAGCTTCCAGATCCAACGGACAGGATTCGATTCGCTCGAACGGATTGACTGCGTTGAGAATCTCCATCAGGCTGATTTCGGTCGGCTGTTTCGCCAAAACGAATCCACCCGTGAGACCGCGCTTCGAGTCCACCAGCCGGGCAGCGACCAGGGACTGCAGCACCTTGGAAAGGTAGCTGCGCGGCACCCGCATGACCTCGGCAATCTGCTGAGTGGTCATCGAATGGCCTCTGCCGGCGGCGAGGGCCAGCACGGCGCGCATGGCATATTCCGTGGTTCGGGAAAACAAACGAAGCACCTCTCAGGATCACAGGGAGTCGGAACCGCCAGTATTGAAGACCGATATCACGTTAGCCGATCCTGGGCAGGATGTCAAAAAAAGACCTACGGGGCTGTTTTAGCCGGTCCTAGGAGACGGTCGCGCGAATCCGCTCCATCTGATCCTCGACGGCGGCCAACAGGATCTCGGTATCGAAGGGCTTGGTAATGTACTTCGAGACGCCGCCTTCGCGCGCCTGACGATAGTCGTCCTCCCCCGTGCGCGCCGTCAGGTAGATGATCGGGATATGGCAGGTTTCGCCGATGTTGCGCAGTCGCTCGACCACCACATGGCCATTGCCGGCGGGCATACCGATATCCATGATGATCAGCTCCGGCTGCTCGTCGATCGCCTTCTTGGTGGCGCCCAGACCATCCATGGCCGACGACACATGATATCCCTCGGAGGAGAGCCGGAGGGTGAGACTCCGAACGATGTCGGGCTCGTCATCGACTACCAGGATCTTTCCCTTGCTCACTGTTCTCTCCTATCGGCTCGGTGCCCAGATTCAAATTCATGAACATGAGTTCCTCTTCGGCAATTTCCAGGGCCACTTGATCGTTCTCGTCCAGTTCGCGAATCGCATACCGCAGAGTCGATGCCTCGTGCGTGCGCCGGGTGACCGTTTCCTCGAGACGGGTCAGGAATGAGGCCGCTCCCGTAACATCCGTTTTCAGAAGCACTCCCAGCAGTTCCTGATCACCGACCCGCACCATCTGTACACGATCGTCACCGTAGCGAATCACCCGCCCGACCTCGGCGTCGAGCCACTGCGGCGCTCCCTCCGTTGCCGGATCATCCAACAACAGCAGGGTCCAATCCTGCTGAACGCCTAGCAGATTGCGTGTGGCATCGCGTACGAATGCCCGCAAGCGCCGCTCCTCGCTGAAACGAGGGAGAGTCAGGCTGAATGTCGATCCGACACCGGCTTCACTGGCCAGGCTCAATTCCCCCTCGAGCAGACCAGCGATCTTTCGCGAGATCGCCAGGCCCAGGCCCGTACCCTGCGCACCGGGACGATGCGTACGGTTCACCTGGGTGAATTTTTCGAAGATGCGTTCCTGGTCCTCGGCAGCGATGCCGGGGCCGTCATCCTGCACGCGAATCGCCACACCGTCGTCGGTCGCAAACGCTCCCAATGCGACACGCCCTCCCTCGGGCGTGAATTTGATCGCGTTTCCGATCAGGTTGACCACGACCTGCGTGACCAGTCCCTCTTCTCCCAGTACCGCCGGCAGATCGTCGGCGATCTCGACATAGAGATCCAGACCGGCGCTTCGGCAACGCCCCGCGAAGTCCTCGGCACAGGTATTCAGCAGCCCGGTGAGTTCGGTTTTCCCGCGTATGAGGGTGCCGCAGCCCGATTCGATGGTGTCCAGATCCAGCAGGTCATTGACCAGATCGGCCAATCGATTGCAGTTGCGCAGCGCGGCATCCATGCACTTTCGCTGATCTGCGGAAATGGGTCCGACGATCTCGTCCAGCACCAGGGCACAGTTTTCCTTGATCACCGTCAGCGGGGTCCGCAGTTCGTGTGAGGCGGCGGATAGGAAATCCGACTTGTTCTCGCTCAGATCGTGCAGTCGTCGATTCGCGCGGCTCAGTTCATCCATCAGTTTCTGGCGAATCATTTCCATGCGTTTCAGCTCGAGAAACACATCCACTTTCGCGCGAATGATGAACGGGTCGACGGGCTTGAAAAGGTAGTCGACCGCGCCGGCCTCGTAGCCGCTGAAGATGTGTTGCTGTTCCTTCGAGATGGCCGTCACGAAGATGATCGGGATGTGCCTCGTTCGCTCGTTTCCGCGCATCAGCGAAGCAACTTCGAAGCCGTCCATGCCGGGCATCTGTACGTCCAGCAGCACCAGTGCCAGGTCGTGGTCC
The DNA here is from genome assembly GCA_024762975.1 of Candidatus Krumholzibacteriia bacterium. GTDB lineage: Bacteria > Krumholzibacteriota > Krumholzibacteriia > LZORAL124-64-63 > LZORAL124-64-63 > JANTGJ01. The sequence goes on along the minus strand of JANTGJ010000050.1, from coordinate 9,932 downwards.
AACATCAGGCTGAGGGCTTCCTCGCCCGATTCCGCAGTCAGCACTTCCAGATCGCTCCTGCGCAGCAGCTGCTTCATCGACAGCAGGTTCTCAGACCGATCATCGACAACAAGAATCTTCAATTCGGGATCGCGTGACATGCTTCGGATCGCTCCTTCAGTTGCGGCCGGTCCACGTTCAGACCTGTATCCGTTCCGGTATATCGTCGTTGTGCTGCTCCCATACGTCCCCCAACGCATTCTCATCCAGCGAAAGATCAACCACTGCACTCCAACGCGAGTCCGGCTCCCGTGGAGCCGCACTCACCAACGCACAGGCACGAACCGATGGGGCGAGCCGGTTCCATCGCTCCCAGCAGTCGGCCGGACCGTCGCCGAGTCCTTCGACATCGACCAGGGCCAGGTCGGGCGACTTCTTCAACGCCAACTCGACTTCGGACCAGTCGCGTGCGGTCAGCGTCCGGGCGCCCAGCGCCTCGAGCCGGCTCGTCAGCCGAAAGAGTGTGCGCATCGTGTTCGAGCAGATCAGGATCCGTTTGCCGCCCCATCCGGCATCAGCCTCCTGTCGGATCGGATTCGTCGCGGCATCGTCAATTCGCTGCGGAGATCGGTTGATCCCGGCAACGCGCGGTACCGGAAGTGCTCCGGCCGCGGGAGCCGCCGCGCTCGCGTTCCATTCCTGGACTTCGCGGACGTTCTGATTGCTCGCAGGCACATAGGTCAGCGGCAGGTACAGCGTGAAGGTGCTCCCCTCTCCCTGCCGGCTCTCGGCGCGCACCTGGCCGCCGAGCAGATCCGCCAGTTTCCGGGAAATGGACAAGCCCAATCCGGAACCACCGAATCGACGGCCAATCGATCCATCCGCCTGGTTGAAGGCATCGAATACATGTGCGATCTGCTCGCTGGACATGCCGATGCCCGTATCGGTGACCGCGAAGGCGATCCAGTTCTCGGAAGCAGCGTCCAGCAAGCCGGCCATTTCATTCGGTTCCGGACGATAGGCGCGCAGTACCACCGAACCGTGTTCGGTAAACTTCAGGCCATTGCCCAGCAGGTTGTTCAGGATCTGACTGACGCGACCCGGGTCGCAGCGGAACCGGTCCGGCAGATCGGGATCGATATGGACCTGGAAATCCAGCTGCATTTCGGTCGCCATCGGACGAAAAAGCGCTTCGAGCTTGACCAGGAAGTCGCCGATATCGATGTCTTCGCTATTGATTTCGAGCTTGCCGGCTTCGACACGCGACAGATCCAGAATATCGTCGATGATTGCCAGCAGGTCCCGGCCCGCTTTGTGGATGGTCTCGGCAGCCACCACCTCGTCGACATTCAGATTTTTCCCGGTATTCTCGGCCAGGACCTGCGACATGATCAGCATGCTGTTCAAGGGGGTCCGCAATTCGTGTGACATATTGGCCAGGAACTCGTTCTTGTATCGATCCGAACGCGCCAGTCTCGCATTCGTCACCTGTAGTTCGCGCTGCTGGCGGGCCAGTACTCCCGCCTGCTCGCGAGTCTCTTCCAGCAATTTCGCCACATGACCGCGCGAACGGGCAGACTCCAGCGCCAAGGCGACGCTTTCGCTCGAGATTGCCAGGAACTCGAGAGCGTCGGTCGCGACATCGCCGATCATCCCCAACTCGAGTACGCCCTTGACCTCGCGTTCGAGCAGGAACGGTGCGACGATCAGACTGCCGGGGCGTGAGCGGCCCAGCCCGGTTTCGATCGGCAAGTGATCCGGCGGAAGGTCGCGCAGGATGCGGCAGATACCGTCGGCCGCCACGTTGCCGATCAGCCCCTGCCCGATCCGCAATTCACGCGCCACTTCCGCGCTCTCCTGCAGCCCCACCCGCGCGGCCAGTTCAAGACGGCCGCCCGGCTGCGCAAGATAGAACACTCCGACCTGAGCCCCATAGTACTCGGCGGTGTAGTCCAGAACCGATGCCGCCAGTTGTTGCAGGTTGGGCTCGCCCCGCATCTTTTCGTTCAGCTCGAACTGGCAACGTTGCATCTGATACTGCCGTTCGCTGCCGCGCTGAGCGACATTCAGCGCCGCGAGCATGAATCCGAATTGCTGCGCCAGGCGTCCCACTTCGTTCGGTCCGGTGATGCTGATGTCTTGAACCCGGTGGCCGTCGGCGACCCGTTGCATCGAGCGCCCCAGACTGGCAATCGGTTCGGCAATCCGTTGCGAGACCAGCAGCCCCGCCAGGACGACGATCAGCGAGACCGCAGCCAGTAGCAGCACCATCCAGATCCGCAGATTCTCGATTGCGGCCAGGGAATCCCGGCGGGCCACTTCGGTCACGATGCCCAGTTCGAGTCCGTGGGTTCGCAATGGCCGGAAGACTCCGAACACCTGATGTCCGCCGGAGTCCCGATACTGGACCAGCGGACTGGAAAAGGACTCGCTGAATCCGCCCCGCGCCACCGCGCCCGTCGGAGCGACCCGGCTCCGCAACGCTTCCAGTGAAGAAGGATCCAAAGCTGCAATGGCCTCGATGCCCGCCCCCACGTCCTTGCCGTGCGATACAGCCAGTACCTGGTCATCCACCAGAAACAGCGTACGATGCGGCAACCCGATCATGCCCTCGGTCTGGGCTGCACGGACGACCGAAGCCAGGGATATCGTAAACAGGAGTACCCCGCCGGGTTCCTGCCCGGGGCCTTGAATCGAATGCGCCAGTACGAGGCGGGGATCGGTTGCTGCCGAATTCGTCGACGGCGCCAGCACGATGGTGTCGTGGGAGTGAACAGCCTCCTGAAAAGCCGCGGCCAGTTGAGCGGATCCGGTCTCGGCGCGGGTCAGATCCGCTCCAACCTCCACGCTGCCCGTGGCGCTGAACAGGGCCCGGGCGCCCGGGTCGACGAGAACGACATCCGCCAGGTCGCGGGTATCCGTCTGGCGGTTCAGGTCGGCAACGGGTGTTCCGGACGCCACGGATCTCGACTGCGATTCCAACAACCGGATTCGATCGTCCAGATAGCGGCGCAGGGTGATCACTTGTGCATCCGCGGTCGAGAACAACCGCGCGTGAACATCAGCGCAACGCGTGTCCAGAGCCTTTTTGTAACCGACGAAACTGACGGTCGCCAACGGGATCAGGGAGATCCCGAGAAACCACAGCAACAAACTGGTCCGCAGATTGACCCGCGATGGCGTACCGAGAAATCGGGTCGCTGGGGGATCCTCTGCGGAATCGGACACATTCCGGAATTCTTGCACTGGAGCAGCCGCCTGGTCACCGAACCTGTGGGCGCACCGCGGATCGGAATCGCCCTCCTGGGTCCATTTCGGCGAACTCCGGGCCTGCCTTGACCGAAATCGGATGTTCAAGTCGAAAAAGGGCGCCCGGAAACGGTGAGGATACCGCATCCGGGCGCTTGCTTGCCGCTGTCCGGTGGATCCTGCTAGGCTTGGGCCACCTTCCCCAGGATTCCCAGCTTCTCCATCCGCCGATACAGCGTACTTCGACTGACACCGAGCCGACGGGCGGCCTCGGCACGGTTGCCATCGGTCTCGGCCAGGGCCAGCAACAGGTGCTGACGCAGGTCCTCGGCGGTCCCACGCGACGGACTCACAGATTGGGGATTGATCGCCCGCGGCGGGCTTTCGGGCCCCGTGAAGTGCAGGAGCCCGCCTGGACCCGAGTCGATTTCGATCTCGACCTGCCCCCGCGATTCGAGTTGAACCACTGCCTGACGCGCGAACATTGCGATCTCGCGCACATTTCCCGGCCAGGCGTAGCCCCGCATCGCTTCGAGACTGTCACGATGGAAGTACTCCGTCGGGTCCACTTCACGCCCAGCCGACTGCGACAGGAAATGACGCAACAGGGGCATGACATCCTCGCGTCGCTCCTGCATCGGAGGCAAGCGCAGCTCAAGGATCTTCAAGCGATAGTACAGATCCGCCCGAAAGCGCCCCTCGGCGACTCGCTGTTGCAGATCCGCATTCGTAGCCGCGATCAGGCGGATGTCCGCCGTGCGCTCGGCCGGGTCGCCGATGGCGTGATACGTTCCGTCCTGCAGCAGTCGCAGCAGTTGCGGTTGCAGCTCGAGCGGTAGATCACCGATCTCGTCCAGAAAAAGCGTGCCGCCATCTGCTCGCGCTGCCAATCCGATACTCCCGGCATCCGCTCCGGTGAAGGAGCCGCGGACGTGTCCAAAAAACTCGCGCGCAAAGATCTCGCGCGGAATCGCCGTCACGTTCACACAGACCAGCTCGCCACTTTGCCGCGTGCTCTTGTCATGCAGCCGGCGTGCGAAGAGCTCCTTTCCGGTTCCGGTATCCCCCGTAACGAGCACGGGCTCGGCCGAATCAGCAAAGGCGTCGCACAACTGCAACAGGTCACGCATGCGAGTGGAAACATGGATGATCGGCTGCGGCCCGGTCGGCCGCCCGACACGATCGGCGCTCGCCGATACCGGCACCGAGAGTCGGCCCTGCTCCGCACGCAACGCCGAAAGTTCGCTCACCACACGCCGGGCCGTCAGGATCCAGTGCTCGACGTCCGAATCCAGAAAGGCGTGCAGGGCGGACATGGCTTCCTGCCAGCCGGTTTCCAGAACAGCGGTCGCGTCTCTCAGCAGTCCGCTGCCGGCCTGCGCCAAACCGATTCGGGCCGAAACGATACGCGCCTGGGCGGCTTCGAAGCGAGCATCCACTTCCGTCAACTGATTGACTGCAGCGATGGCGTGCCGCGACGCGGAGTCCAGGTCGCCCATCCCCAGGAGAGCCTCGGCAATGGTGCGCAAGGCGACCCCTTCTTCGAAGCGGTCGCCCTGACGCCGGGCCATGGTCCTCGCCGTGCCCAGTACGGACAGCGCCTCGGAATTTCGACCGAGCAGCTGCAGGCACTGCCCCTGTCGACGCATGACCTCCATCACCACATCACCGTCGGGCGCAATGCTGCGTCCAATCGCCAGGGAACGGCTGTAGTACCTTCGCGCGGTCTCGATCTGCCCATCGTCCCGGGCGACATCACCCAGAAACTCGAGGGCCAGCGCTTCCTCGCGCGGCAGCATCAATCGGTTCGCATCCTCGTAGGCCCGCATCAGATGACGACGCGCGGACTCCGGTTCGCGCTGTAGGCGGAAGGTGTTGCCTCGCGCCAGCGACGCCCGGCACAGACTGACCTGTGCGTCCACTTCGCGGCACAGACGTTCGGCGGCCCGGAAATGTGAGTGCGCGGCTGCAAAAGAGCCTCGCTTGTAGGCCGCAATGCCCAGATTCAATCGATTGCCGCCCATGTTTTTCCGCATATTCAACAGCGTGTGGAGCTCCAGCGCCCGCTGAAACCATTTCTCCGCCGCTTCGTAATCCGAACCGCGGAATTCGATCATTCCCATCAAATTGGCTGATCGACCACTCTCGTAATCCTTTTTCAGGATGCGGAACAGCGCGTATGCCGCTTCAGTATCCTCGCGGGCCTCCTCGGGCTTGCCCAGGTGGGAAAAAGCCAAACCACGAAGGTAGAGGAAATCGGCCAGGACGGGCGGCAACTTGCTTCGTTGCGCATCGATCATCGCGGTGCAGTGCTGGACCACCTGCCGGTACTCTCCCCGCTTGCAGGCAAAGGCAAGTTCGATGACTTCCAGCTCGACAAAACCGTCAGACACCAATCCCCAACGTCCGGCAGAAGCCTGCAACACCTCGAACTCGGCGAAGCGGTCCAGCTGATAGAGATTGCGCGCGCACAGAACGACGCCGTCGCGCAACGTCGGCACACCCTCCTGCGGAACAATGCTCAACGAGGTCAGACGCCCGGCCTGCCCCTCCTCCAGACAGCGTCGGACGCGATCCAGCGAAGCTTCATAGTCCTCGGCCAGGAATTCGTCCCAGGCCAGGTTGAATACATCGGGATCCAGCAACAGGAACTCCACATTGGGGGTACTGCCGCTCTGAACGCCGCGACGGATCGGCTCACTTCTCATGCTCGACCGCCGCAGACGACAACCAGGGAGTCTCGAGAATCTGGAAGTAGACTTGCGATCCGCGGAAAAGCGGCAGAACCAGTCTTCCCTGCTTGAACAGCAGGCTGCGGATGAAGTCACGGCCATCTCGTTCGACCGGCACTCCGGTGAGCTCGTGGATGTCGTTGTCGCTATTTCCACCGCTGCCGGCATCGCTGTAGTCGTTCGAGTCGAGCGGATCGCCTTCGCCGCTCAGATCCCCGCCGATCGCGCGCACGACTCGCGCCTGTACGAATTGGGGACCGAACATCATGGTCACCAGCATGCCGACCAGCAGCAGGACCATCACCTTGGATTGGATTGAGGTGCTCATTTGTCGCATGACTCCCTCTGTGGGGTGAATATTGTCACGGACCGTCAGCAGGTGGGTGTTCCAGGACAGCGAGTTCAGAAACAATCCGGACAGGAATCGACTTGGGCTTACAATCAACCTACGGAATTCGATGCCGGCGCGAAAGCCCTCAAATTCGAGTCGCTGCACTATCGAATGTCACCAACAGATGCTACACTGTCGGCGTTCAAGTCCCCTCACTCCCGATCCACGAGGAGATGTCATGGAATACAGATTCCTGGGCTCGTCCGGCCTGAAGGTCTCGGCCCTTTCATTTGGATCCTGGGTTACGTTCGGTGACCAGATGGATGTCGAGCCTGCCTACGAATGCATGAAAACAGCCTTTGATGCAGGCGTGAACTTCTTCGACAACGCCGAGGCCTACGCGATGGGCCAGTCGGAGATCATCATGGGCAAGGTTCTGAAGAAAGCTGGTTGGAAACGCAGCGACCTGGTGCTGTCGACGAAGATTTTCTGGGGCGGCGAAGGCCCGAACGACCGGGGCCTGTCGCGCAAGCACATTTTCGAGGGCGCGAATGCGGCCCTGCAACGGTTGGACGTGGACTACGTCGACCTGATCTTTTGCCACCGCCCGGACATCGACACACCGATCGAGGAAACGGTTTGGGCGATGAACCTGATCCTGCAGCAGGGCAAAGCCCTGTATTGGGGCACCAGCGAATGGAGCGCCGCCCAGATTCGGCGTGCCTACGACTTCGCCCGCCGCGAGCATTTGATCCCTCCGACGATGGAACAACCGCAGTACCACATGTTCCATCGCGATCGCGTTGAGGGCGAGTATGCTCCCCTCTACGACGAGATCGGGCTGGGCACGACCATCTGGAGCCCGCTGGCGAGCGGTCTGTTGACCGGCAAGTACAACGATGGAATTCCCGATGACTCGCGCCTGGCACTGCCGAACTACGAATGGCTGCGCAAGATGTTCGAGACCGAGGAAACAGCTCAACGCATCGAGAAAATCAAGCAACTGATGCCGGTCGCCGACGAACTGGGCTGCACCATGGCGCAGTTGGCGATCGCCTGGTGCCTGACGAACGAGGACATCAGCACGGTGATTCTCGGAGCATCGCGCGCCGCGCAGGTGACGGAGAACCTGCAAGCGCTGGAGATCGCACCGCAGCTGGACGGCGAGGTCCAGGAACGCATCGAAGAGATCCTGGGCAACCGACCCGCCGAGGAACAGAACTGGAGAGGAATGTAGGACATGAGGAAGGTCATTATGGCAGCAGCTTTTGCGGCACTGCTGGGCGGTTGCTCAGCCCAGGCTCCACAGAATCCGTTCTATACCGAGTGGGACACACCCTTTGGAGTCCCGCCGTTCGACGAGATCAAGATCGAGCATTTCGAGCCCGCGACACTCGAGGGCATGAAGCGGCAGCGCGCAGAGATCAACGAAATCGCGGCCAACAAGTCGATGCCCACATTCGAGAACACCGTTGAGGCCCTGGACCGCAGCGGCGCCCTGCTGGCTCGAGTCCGGAACGTCTTCGGTGCGCTGAACGGCACGATGACCAACGATGAGATGCAGGCCATCGCCAAACGCACCGCGCCCCTGCTGTCGGCCCACCGCGACGAGACCCTGCTGAACGAACAACTGTTCCAGCGCGTCGATGCGGTTTTCCGGCAGCGCGACGAGCTCGGTCTGGATGGTGAACAGATGCGCCTGCTGACCGAAACCCACAAGAGGTTCGTACGCGGCGGCGCCAACCTGGACGCGACGGCCAAGAAGCAGTTGAAAGCCCTGAACGAGGAGCTGGCTTCGCTGTCGGTGCAGTTTGGGGAAAACGTGCTGAAAGAAACGAACAAATTTGAAATGGTATTGGACGACGAGGCCGATCTTGCGGGCCTGCCCGGTGGCGTAGTCGCTGCCGCAGCCAAGGCTGCGGCCGAGAGAGGCTACGAGAACAAGTGGGTCTTCACCATCCAAAAACCCAGCCTGATCCCATTCATCACCTACAGTGAGCGCCGGGATCTGCGTGAGAAGCTCTTCCAAGGCTACGTCGACAAGTGCGACCACGGCGACGAACTGGACAACAAGAAAATCCTGGAGCGCATGGCGACGGTACGCCTGGAGAAGGCCCGCCTGCTGGGCTACGAGAGCCACGCACACTATGTGCTGGCGGACAATATGGCTCTCGAACCGCACAACGTTTACAAACTGCTCGGCGAGATCTGGGAACCTGCCCTGGCCCGGGCGAAAGAGGAGGCCGCTGAACTCCAGGCCATGATCGATGCAGAGGGTGGCGATTTCAAGCTCGCGCCCTGGGACTGGTGGTACTACGCCGAGAAGGTCAAGATGGCGAAGTACGCACTGGACGAGGAGATGACCCGCCCCTATTTCGAAGTCGATGCCACCCGCGAAGGCATGTTCGAGGTCGCTCATCGCTTGTACGGACTGACGTTCACCGAGCGTCCGGACATTCCGGTCTACCAAGAGGACGTCAAAGCCTTCGAGGTCAAGGATGCCGACGGCAGCACTCTGGCCGTATTGATGACCGACTACTTCCCCCGCGCGAGCAAACGGGGTGGAGCCTGGATGAGCAGCTTCCGCAAGGAGCAGATCATCGACGGTGAGCGCGTCATCCCCATCATCTACAACGTGGGCAACCTCACGCCGCCGACAGGCGATGGCCCCGCCCTGCTGAGCCTGGACGAGGTTCAGACGATGTTCCACGAATTTGGCCACGGCCTGCATGGCATGTTGGCCCAGAGCACCTATCGTTCACTCTCGGGTACGGCGGTCGCACGCGACTTCGTCGAGTTGCCCAGCCAGGTCATGGAGAACTGGGCCTTCGAACCCGAGGTGCTGGACCTGTACGCCAAGCACTACCAGACCGGCGAGCGCATCCCCAATGAATTGGTCGCCAAGATCGAGAACGCGAAACACTTCAACCAGGGCTTCGCCACGACCGAGTATCTGGCCGCCAGCTTCCTGGACATGGACTGGCACACGCTCACCGATACCGAGGGCGTCACGTCCAACGAATTCGAGAAGCAGAGCATGGACCGTATCGGCATGATCGACGAGATCGTAGTGCGTTACCGCTCACCCTACTTCCGGCACATTTTCAGCGGCGGTTACAGCGCGGGCTACTACGCATATGTGTGGGCCGAGGTGCTGGACGCAGACGCGTTCCAGGCCTTCAAGGAGAGCGGGGACATCTTCGACAAGACGACGGCTTCCCGTTTCCGTGAAAATATCCTGGAGAAGGGCGGCACGGCGGATCCGATGGAGCTGTATAAGAAGTTCCGCGGCAAGGAGCCGGGGATTCAGGCATTGTTGGAGAGGAAGGGATTGAGCGGGTAGCTCGATTTCATCCGTTGGAGAAGCGGGCCCGGCGGTATCGAGCTGCCGGGCCTTTCTTCGTTCTGCAGCCTGCTAACTCTGGTCGGATTGAATTTCCAGCCGGCGCATTTTGCGATAGAGCGTGCTGCGACTGATCCCCAGCCGACGCGCGGCCACAGTCTTGGACCCCCCACATTCCTCCAGGGCCAGCAGGAGACGCGAGCGCTCAACCGAGTGGCTCGAAGCCATGATTCCGTCGAATGGATTCCCCGACTCCGCAGCCATCGTCGCCAATGTTTTCGGAGTCGGTCCACTCAAG
>JANTGJ010000049.1 GCA_024762975.1 Candidatus Krumholzibacteriia bacterium | reverse complement strand
CGTCTCGAGATCCACCCCCGCCGCGCGCAGGATATCCAGCGGCGGCGCCGAGGAGCCGGCCTTCAGCATGTTGTCGATGTAGCGTTCGGCCGCGGGAGCGCCTTCCTCGGTGATCAGGTCCGCCATGGCCAGGCCGCTGGTCAGGCCCGTGGCGTAGGTGAAGACGTAGAAATTGTAGTAGAAGTGCGGAATGAACATCCACTCGCACTCGTCGTCCTTGCCCAGTTCGAAATCCGGGCCGTAGTATTCGCGAATCATGTCGCCATACAGGCCGTTGAGGAACTCCGCGGTCAGCGGTTTTCCGGTCTCGGCGAATTCATGGAAGCGCAGTTCGAAATCAGCGAACAGGGTCTGCCGGAAAATTGTCAGGCGGATACTCTCCAGCCGCTGATTCAGGAGCATCAGCTTCATGTCGATGTCGTCGTCGTATTTTGCGAGCAGGAAGTTCGTCAACAGGGCCTCGTTGCACGTCGAGGCGATCTCGGCCAGGAACGTGGTATAGCCGCGGTAGATGGGCGGCTGGTAATTGTTGCTGAAGTACGAATGCATCGAGTGTCCCATCTCGTGCGCTGTGGTAGACACCGCATCGAGAGAGTTGTCGAAATTGTGCAGCACGTAGGGGTGGACGCCCTCTTCCTCGTTGGCCAACACGCCGGAGCTGTAGGCGCCGCTGCGTTTATCCTGGTTCGGGTAGACGTCGATCCAACCGTTGGCCGGATCCATCCCCTCTTTCAGCTTCTTCACATACTGATCCCCCAGGGGGGCGAGTGCTTCGGCGACCAGGGCACGCGCCTCGTCGTAGCTGTACTCCGGTTCCACACCCTCGATCATGGCATTGTAAAGATCGGGAAAGGTCAGCGCTCCATCGATTCCCAGCACCTTCCGACGCAGGTCGACGTACTTGTGCAGCGTGCGCGGGAGATTCTCCCGAATCGTGCTGATCAGCATCTTGTAGGCCTTGGTCGAGATGTTGTCCGGAGACAGCGCAGCCTCCAGGCAGCTCCCATAGCCTCGCGTATCCTTGGTCACGATGTGGTTCTTGACAACCCCATCGAGCAGGACCGAGAACGTGTTCTCGTAGGCCCGCAACTCGCCGAAAAATTTGGCGGCGGCTTCCCGACGTAGCTGGGGGTCCTCGCTCGATCGAAGCGCGGAGAACCCGCTGACGGTCAGCGGATGCGGCTCCCCCTGTGAATCAATGACGTCATCGAACTTCATGTCGACACCGAGCAACGCCTCGTGGGCCTCGCCCGGGGTGCTGCGCATCTTGCCGGTCAGGGCCATCAGCCGCTCCTCGGACGAACTCAGGGTGTGCTCCTTCTGGCGCCACAGCTCGGAGAAGTAGTAGTCGTATACCTGGAGGGCGGGTTCTTCGGCCATGAAGTTCTTGATCACGCTCGGATCGATTTCCAGCAACTCGGGCTCGATCCACGAGGTGGCTTCACCGAAAGCGGGGAAGATGTTGCGGACCTGGCCCTGCATGGTGCGCAGACGACTGTCGCCCTGGTTCACATCGAACTGGGTCTGGGCATACATGTTCAGTTTGTACAGGCGCATGACCAGATTGTGGGCGGTGTTCTGGACATCCAGCAGCACGGATGCGCTGTCGGCCAATTTGCCACGGTACTCGTCCAGCTTCGGGATATCCGCCGTGACGGCTTCGAGTTCGGCCTGCCACGCTTCGTCATTCGGAAAGATGTGGGTGGGCTGCCATTGGTACCCCTTCGGAACTTCCGACCGCGGAGCGGTGGGATCCGGCTGGTAAGCGGCCAGGACCGCTGCGGCCAGAAGCAGCGAGAACAGCGAGACGAGAAGGGACAAAACCGTCCGGGTGCGGGAAACACGATGGAACATGGAAAACCTCCTGAACACGATCGGTGGAGATGCGGGCAAGATGGCCGCCTTCGGGTGTCGTCCCGGAGGGGCTGCTCCGGGAGTTCGGGGTGGGTCGGACAGGTACGGGATCCCGGTCGATCCCCGGCAAAAGAAAAGCCGACCGAAGCCGGCTCTTCCCCGTCGGTGGTTTCTAGGGCTCCAACGGCCTGCCGAAACGATCCAGTCCGGCGTCGGGTCCGTCGCCCCAGGCAGCGGATTTACCGGAGTACTGGAGTGTATCGGTGGCTACTTCAACGAACTCCTGGGCCAGGGAGTCGTACCGGTAGCGGAAAACGGTTTTTTCGACCAAACCCACCACGAAGATGTGATCCGGGTCACTGGCCCACAGGCCGGTCAGCGAGTTGCTGCTGACACTCTGGATCACACGGTAACCGGTGGTTTCGTAGGTCGTCTCGTTCACATCGTAGTCGTGGGTCTGGAAGACGAGTTGGCCTTCATGCGTGATCATGTACAGGTTGCCATTTGCATCCAGCCACATGTCGTTGATTCCGGAGCGGGGGTTGCTGGTGATCCTCGGATACTTCTTGGACCAGACCAGACGACCCTGGTCGTTGCGCGTCAACTGGAAAACCCAACCCTCGGTCGTGCCGAGGTAGTTGTTTCCGAGAATCTCATCATCCGAGGTGGAAGACTGGACCCACTCGCTGGCGGCGATCTCATCACCACGCAGGGGGCGCAACTGCCAGTCGAAACGACCGTACTCCGGTTCATCCGGGAAATCCAGATCCGGGCCGATGACCATGCCGTCCGTGAATTCGGTTCCGATGACCTCATCCTCTTGCCACGCCTTGAGACGGTAGGCGCCGCCGACGAAGTAGTGGTTCACCGTAACGAGGGATTCGATGTCTTCGACGCGGGAGAGCGTATCGGTCGGGGCGCCCATGGGATCACGGATGATCATCGACGAGTTGACCGGGTTCCAGGTACTCCCTGAAAGCTTGAGCAGGGTGCCTCCGACGCCGCAGACATGCACATCACCCTCGAAGGAACCGATTCCAACCAGATAATTCGATGCGTCGGAATCCATGCTGTTCCAACCGGAGCCACTGTTGCGCCAGATACTGCCCGCGCCACCGCAGGCATAGAGCGTTCCGTCGCCGGGACCCCAGATCGAGACCACGTTGCGAGTGGTACCGAGGTCCACTTCAGTCCAGCCCGTGCCGTCGAAATGGAACATCGCACCGCCGTAACCGCACGCATAGACATTGTCCTCTGCGGTGCCGAATACGTCGAACATCCAGATCTTCGAAGGAGCCTTCGGGGGGGTGGGGTAGGTGACGTCCGAATTGTCCTCGAAACAACCGGCGGCAAGCACGAAAAGGGCTAGCAGAACGAGGGTCATCAGGCCGAAAAGCACGGCCTGGGACCGGTGAGCAACGATTTTCATACCAGCAAATTCCTCACGTTCAATCTGGTGGGGAGTACAGGGGCCAACAACCACCCCTGGAGAGGCCACAACGGAACCCAACTACCAAATCAACATGCCTGACAGCAGGCGGAACCCGTTCCTCCGACCCTTGAAATGTAAGACTTGGGCCGAAGAAAGTCCATACCTCAACCGGGGTCGAGGAATGCAAGCTTGCAGAAAACTCGACCTGTGCTGAAATTACGATCCGGGAAGCGACTGTCAACTTCATTCTCCCTGGCGGAGGGGCCGGTCCGTTCACGGCGGATCCTGGTCCCAAGGAGTGGTCGGCAATGAATGAGCAACAGCAGAATCCGATCGATCCAGAACTGGATCCGGTCGCCGAGATCCAGCGTTTGCGCAGGGAATTGAATGCGGTGATCCTGGCGCACTACTATCAGGTTCCGGAGATCCAGGATCTGGCCGATTTCGTGGGGGACAGCCTGGCCTTGAGTCAGCGCGCTGCCGAGGTCGAAGCCGACGTGATCGTCTTCGCCGGTGTGCATTTCATGGCCGAGACGGCCAAGATCCTGAACCCGGACAAACAGGTGTTGCTGCCGGATCTCGCAGCCGGCTGCAGTCTGGCCGACGGCTGTCCACCGGATGAATTCGCCAAGTTCCTGGCTCGCTATCCGGGACACAAGGTCATCAGCTATATCAACTGTTCGGCTGCCACCAAGGCGCAAAGTGATTTGATTTGTACCAGTGGCAACGCGCTGAAAATGGTGCAATCGTTCCCCGAGAGCCAGCCCCTCGTTTTTGCACCGGATCAATTCCTGGGAGCGTGGGTCGGACGCCAGCTGGGGAGGGACCTGGTCCTGTGGAACGGCTCTTGCGAGGTGCATGAAGACTTCAGCGAGGATGCCATCGTCCAGTTACGCGTGGAACATCCCGATGCCGTGGTGGCAGCGCACCCGGAGTGCCCGGAGCGCGTCCTGCAGCACGCCGACCATGTGGGCAGTACGACCAGTATTTTGAAATATGCGCGAGAGACCGAGGCGCAAAAGGTGATCGTGGCGACCGAGGCGGGCATCCTGCACCAGATGCAGAAGGAGAATCCGGACAAGGAGCTGATCCCGGCGCCGGGCATGGATGAGACCTGCAATTGTAACGAGTGTCCCTACATGAAGCTCAATACGCTGGAGAAGCTCTATCTCTGCATGCGCGACCGGACCCCGGAAATTGTCGTCGATCCCGCAGAAGCCGAACGTGCCCTGGTGCCGATTCGGCGGATGCTCGAACTCAGCAGCTAGACAGCCGGGATCCTCGAAAAAAAGCGGCCGTCCACCGGGGACGGCCGCTTCTCGTTTCCCGGCCCGCAAAACTAGTCGGCGTCGTAGTCCGAGGCTTGGCGCAGCGATAGCGAAATGCGTCTGCGGTTCAGGTCCACGTCCAGGATCCGGACGTTGACCCGCTCGCCTTCGTTCAGGATTTCGCGCGGGTGGATGACTCGCCGGTTGGCCAGTTCGGAAATGTGAATCAGCCCTTCGACGCCCGGAGTCAGCTCGACAAACACACCGAAGTCGACCAGTCGCGTGACCGTTCCCTCGATGTCCGAACCGGGTTCCATCCTGTCCGCCTGCGTCGGCCACGGATCCTGCGCAAGGGCCTTGATCGACAGGCTGATCCGCTCGTTGCGTCCGCCGCCGAGATTCTGCACTTCGAGGACCTTGACCCTGACTTGCTGACCCTCGCTGAGTACGTCTGCGGGATCATTCACCCGCTGGTGGGAGATCTGCGAAATGTGGACCAGCCCCTCGATGCCGCCGATGTCGACAAAAGCGCCGAAGGGGACAAGACGTGTGACGGTGCCATCGAGCTCATCGCCATGAGCGAGAGACGCCCGCGTTTTTTCGGCCTGTTCGCGCCGACCGGCCTCCAGCAACGCGCGCCGGGACACGACGACATTGCGACCGTCGTCGGACAGCTCCAGGATCCGGAATTGAAACGCGCGTCCCACGAATTCCGTCGGATCGTCGATTCGGCGTACATCGATCTGGCTGTAGGGACAGAATGCGCGCACTCCTCCCAGATCGATCGAAAATCCGCCCTTGTTGGTCTGGCCGACCTTTCCCTCGATCGGAGTGCCCGCGTGGTAGGCCTGCTCCAGCGCCTTGCGCCCGGCATCCTTCAAGTTGATCGCGAGAGTGAGTTTCAGGCCGTCTTTCGACTTCTGCACGTGGGCAGTAATTTCCTCTCCGACCTGGTACTGCAGTTCGCCCTCGTCATTTTGAAGATCCGTGGTCGAGATCGGCAATTCATTGCGCAATCCGCAATCGACGAACGACTCGTGGTCGCCAATCTGTACGATGGTTCCAGTCAGCTGGTCACCGGATTTGGCTTCCGCGGGCGTGGTTTCTTCGGATTGGGCCAGGAGGTCGGCAAATTCGCCATTCCCGGAGTTTTCATCGGCACCGCTGTCGGATTCGAGTGGTTCGTTCTCCGGCTCGGGATTCACGTTCTCGTTCTGCTCGCTGGTCATCTTCGTTTCCTGTTCTTCGCCTGGGTTCAGTGCTCCTGCCGTCCGCCCCTTGATTTGCGCAAACCGCGGTGACAGGCCGGTTTCCGCAGGGAATATACCACAGGGGGAGTACCATTCCTATCCCCTGATGTGAAAAATCCGCGAGAGTTTCGCAAGGGGTGGAGGGGCCGGTTCAGGCTCTCGTCATGCGGTCCGGGACAAAATGACCAGAGTCACGTCGTCGCCCAGGCGAGCGGTCGTTTTCTCCGCCGTCGGCGGGGCGCCGTTTTGCACATGCTCTTCCACATCGGCGATGATGCCCTCGAGCAGGTCCTTGCAGGCGGCGGTCGCCCGCCTGCGGACGGCCTGCTCCAGCCCGGACTCTTCGAACTCTCGGTCCAGCGCGTCGGTGGCCTCGGTGACGCCGTCGGTATAGGCAACCACGCGGTCGCCGGGCTCAAGAGAGACCGTCGTAACCGGGTAGTGCATGTCACCAAACATACCCAGCGGGGTACCGGCCGGTTGGAGCCATTCGACCGATCCGTCGCGACGCAGCAGCAGAGGGGGGTTGTGGCCGGCGCTGGCGTACCGGAATCCACTCCCGTCCGGTTCCATGACCGCCAAAAACAGAGTCGCGAAGTGTTCCGGGTCGGTACTGGCGTACAGTGCCCGATTGACACTGGCGAGTAGTTCACCCGGGTCGGCGAAAGCCTGGCCGAGCGCTCGAAGACTGGCCTGAAGATTCGAAGCCAACAACGAGGCCGGCATGCCCTTGCCCGAAACGTCGGCAATGACAATCCCCTGCTTACCGCCCTGGATATCGATGAAATCGTAATAGTCGCCACTGATGTGATAGCAGGCCCGATTGGCCGCCGCAATTTCCAGCCCGGGCAGATCCGGAGTCGAATCGGGCAGTAGTTTGCGCTGGATTTCGCGAGCCATTTCGAGCTGCTCTTCGAGCACCTCCCGCGCCAAGGTATCTTCGAGTCCCTCGAGAGCCAGCCGCGCCGCCATCCGCTGTTGGGGAGCCGCCTCGCGGGGAGTTGCCTGGATCCCGGTGTCCATTCCGAGCAGATGGGATATTTCCGCCACTTCCCGGGTGATCGTTTCCAGCAACCTGTCGATGGACTCCATGGGCATCTGCAAATCGGAGGAGATCTCGTTCAGGTCCGGGCAGGAGTCCCCATCTCCGCTTTCACCGAAGCCGGCGGCCCGGCAGAGTCGTACCGAGTCCCGCAACAGCTCGACCAGGGCTCGTCCTTCCTCCGTGACTTCGCCGGAGGTGAAATCTTCGACGTGAAACTCGATGGCCTCGGCAAAGACGCGGGGCAGGTTCCATTGCCCCAGGATTCGTCCGCCGAGTTCGCCGTGGTGAAACTCGAGCAGGGTCATTTCCGCCTCGACCAGCGGAATTTTCAAGGCCCGAGCCCGCAGCAAAGAATTCTGGAAATCGGCCGGAAGTTTCTGGGAAAGCGCAATCACACCGATCCCGTGCAGGATGCCGACGAGCCAGGCGTCCTCAGGCTCTACGTTCTTCCGCTGTCGCGCCAATTGCTTGGCGCAGGCCGCGGTCGCGAGATCGTGAATCCAGAATTCGGTCAGATCCACAGCCGCCGGGCCGGCCTCCCGGGGAGACAGATCGTGCATGCCCATCAGGAGCGCCACGTTTCGAACGCGCGTCAGTCCCAATCGCACCAGGCAGTCCTTCAGGTCGCGGGTCTCGTGCCCGCGCGCCAGCGCGGCGCTGTTGGCCAACGCCAGGAATCGCGCCGCCATCACGGTGTCGGCCAGGATCACCTGGCTGAGCTGCCCCATGTCGCACTCGGGATCCGAGGTCATGCCCACGATCTGGGAGGCGACGGCGCCGAGGCTGCCGACTTCCTCCACCAGATCGGTGATGAAGTATTTTGTCGAAGTATGCATGGGAAGTTCATCGGCGGCGGTGGCAAGAAACTAAGGAAAAACCGTATTACGGTACGTGGGCCACGCGGGAACAAGAAGAAGGCGTCTGCTTCGCTGTCACGGACAATTATTTGACCATCATGATTTTGCCGCTACCGGCCGGTTTTCCATCGACTCGCAATGCATACAGATAAGTGCCGGCAGGAGCCGGGACGCCTTCGTGGGTGCGTCCACGCCAGGAAATCGTGTTCTCCCCAGGGGCGAACGACTGCGGGCTACTGGACCAGATCTCCCGCCCGCGCAGGTCCAGAATGCGCAAGGTGACCGAAGCATCGCGCGGCAACCGGAAGCGAACCTGGGTCGCAGGGTTGAACGGATTCGGATACGCTCCGTGGATCAACAATCCAGGGTCGGGAATTCGTTCCTCCACCCCGGAAGCGCTATCGGGGATTTCCACGATCTCATCGACGTTGATTCGACCTCCGGGGGCGGTTTCCGAATCCACGATCCGAAGGTACGCGACCTCCCCGCGGTAGGGGCGAATGTTCCAGGAGCGTGGCGTCATGGTGTTGGTGCCGGTTCCGGTTTCCGTAAACAAGACCGCATCGTCTGATGCGCGCAGCAGGGCGACGTAACAACTGGACGGGAAGTTCCCACCGCCGACCAACAGATCGATCCGGTCGCCGGTCACTACGAACGGGTATCCGGTCAGGGTTCCGGTGGCGCCGTCACCGAGTTGGGTCCCCGGCGAACCGCGCCCGGAAAGCGGGCCCTGGTAGTACTCTCCACTTCCATAGTACCCGTTTCCCACCGTTCCGGCGGCCGTCTCGCCGCGGAAGGCGGGATTGTCTCCGAAAGTGGGGCTGGCCAGGTTCGATGTTCCGGTCCAATCCGCCCAGTCCTCTTCCAGGGGATGCGGCTTGTAGACCACGAAATCGGAACCGTCGCCGGTGGTGAGCAGGGTGTCGAAACGCACCACGTAGGACAGGTTCTCGGACTGGGGGTTCTGGAACGGAGAGAGTCGTCCGAAGATATCGCAGCCCGGGTCGAATTCCTTCACGTCCGGAGCGTAGCCGTAGTCGATGAAGTCGCGTCCGGCCATCGTCCAGTCGCCCGGTGTCTGGCTGGAAACGTGGCTGATGCCCGCGGTGTCGTACTCTCCGAACAGGAGGTGGTGGAAGCCACCGCGTACAAGGTATTGGGGACTTTCCGGAACTCGCCACGGGTCGGGCCCGTCGTTGGCGAAGAAGTAACCCTCGTCGACCCAGTTGATCAAATCGTCAGAGACTGCGTGGTAGAGGATCCCCGTGTCCCGACCCAGCCACTGTAGCGCGGTGATCAGCACATGCCATTGCTCGTCCTGTCGAAACAGGAACGGGTCGCGGAAGTTGCTCCACCACTGTGCCGCATCCCATTTGTACTGCGACGGATCCGGTTCCAGTACCGGATTCTGGGGCAACTTGAACCAGGTGTCCAGGTCCTGCGATTCGGCCAGTGCCAATCGTTGATTGACCTGCGCATCGCAGGCCGTATAGGCCATGATCCACCGGTCATTTTCCTCGTCGCGAACCACGTCGGGAGCCCAGATTGCCGTGCTCTCCCAGCTCTCGCTGCTGGTAGTCAGAACCGGAGAGGGGGAGGCCCAATGCTTCAGGTCCGGGCTCGTGGCATGCCAGATCGTATCGGCTTGAGTCGCGTGCGGGGTCTCTTCGGGAATTCCGTGGTAGTAGATGTGGTAGATGCTGTCGGGACGGATCACGCAGAAATCCCACACCTGGCGGCCCGGGTGGACAAAGTATTTCTGTTCGAAGTCGATCCGCAGGAGTGCCTGGGCATCGGTCACGAGCATTCCGCACAGGCACGCGACCACCAGCGTCAGACTGATGTGCCACCCAGGCTGTCGCTTCCTCAGGGGGAGGTGGGGCGAGCGATCACGTTGCAATGAAATCTCCAGGGTGCGTAGCGGGATTGCGATCTGAATAGGGATTCTATCATATTGTACGAGTGGAGTCAATTCAGCGGCTCCTGGATACGACCGGCACGGCGGGTTGACAAGGCACCGCCGCAACCCGGTTTCGGCCTTGGCAGGGGACGCCCGGAGGCCTACGATGCGGCGAATTCGAAGCGCGAAGCGGGGTCCCCGATGTTCAGACCTTCCGAAATCCGAATCCTGTTGCCGCTGGTACTGGTTGGCCTGGGTCTCCTTGTGCCCGGGAGTCACCGGGCGAGGGCTGCGGACCCGGGGCGGGCGGAGGTGGCCGCGTGGCTTCAGAACGAGTTGGCTGCCGTCGATCGTCTGATTGCCGGCCAACGCTGGCAGGACGTGGTGGATCGTGCGCAATCCGCGCTGAAGTCGCATCCGAAAGATCCGGTCTATTCCTGGCAGTTTCAGGAGCGCCTGGGACTGGCTTTTCTGAAATTGGATCAGCTGCAGGACGCTCTCGCGGCGCTGGAGGCCTCTACTCGAGGGGAATCGTCCCGCGCTTCGGTCCATCGCAATCTGGCGACGACCTTGATGCGATTGGGGCGGCGGGGAAGGGCCCTGTCCGAATTTCGACAGGCGCTGGAACTGGCTCCCCGCGATTGCGACATTCGGCTCGAGTTCAGCCAGGTACTCCTGGAGTTCGGAAACTATGCGGAAGCCCGGGTCCAGCTGGCACGTGCCGCCGACCTCTGTGAGCCACGTGTCGCACTGCAACGTGCCCGGGCGCGCCTGGAGCTGGCCGATGGGAATGCCGCGCTGGCCGCCGATCTCCTGCAGGAGATCTATTCCACACAGCCGACGGTCGAAGTGCGTCGCACCTGGCAACAGGCGCTGCAGCAGTCCGGACAGGACCAAAAACTCTATGATCTGCTGCTGACCATCCCGCGGGAGCGACTCAGTGGGACGGAATTGACGATATTGATTGAAACCGAAGCCAAACTGGGCCGACGTGAAATTTCTCTGGCCTATGCGAACCGGGCCGAGGGCTTGGGGGCGGGCCTGCCGGATCCGCAGACTCGCGGCATCGAAGGGGAGCGGCTGGCCGGATTCTGGGGTCGGATCGCCTTGACTCTCCTGGAGTCGGGGGACAATTTGCCGGCCCTGCGTGCGGCCGATCGAGCGGTGGCCCTGGCTCCGGACAACGTGGTGTATCGAAACAATCGGGTCGTCCTGCTGACGCGCCTGGGACGGGATCAGGAGGCCCGCCGGGAGTGGAAGCGGGTACTGGAACTGGATCCGAGCCTGGGAGACTCCTCCGGCTCGATCGAAGATCGCTAGCGTCCGGCTGTCGGACGCGGAATGGACGAAAGATGGGAATCGGACAAACCCTCCGCCGGACCGTGCTGCTGACTTGCCTGGTGGCGGTCGGTTGTGCCCCCTCGGGTTCACGGATCGCCGACTCGGCAAGCGGTACATCCGGCGGATCCCGCTGGGAATTCAACGAGGTTCCGGGTCCCGATGCGGATTTCCGACCCCACCTGTTGAGCGGTTGCCAGAGGGATGCCGACGTACCGATGTCCGTCGAACGGTATCTGGGGCTCAGTTCCGAGTTCTTCCGGGACGGCTCCGGTTCGGACGGCATGATCGAACTCGAGATGGGCCTGGCCGGCGGCTTGCGCCATCCCCTGATGTTGCTGACGCTGGGGCAGCAGTACCTGATGGCCGGCCAGGGAGACCCGGCGCTCTTGCCGGTCGAAGGCCCCGCCGCGGATGTCGGCGATTGGCCTCGCAACCAGAAACGGTTACTCGGTCGGGCGCGCGAATTGTTGTTGGAATGCCTGGAAAAGCGGCCGAATGATGCGGCCGTCGACTACCTGCTGGCGGATGTGGCGCGGGCGGAGGAAAAGTTTGATGAAGCCGCCGAATGGGTCTGGCGTGGCGAGCAAAAATGTACGGGTGGGCGTAGCTTTCGGATCCTAAAGGGCTACCAGCTTCTCTACGACTATCCGCCGAAATACCTGGGGGGGGTGGGCCCGGAGTACCCCGCCGCTGCGCTCGAGGCCGCCATCACCGGCGACGTCGTGCTGGATCTGCTGCTGGATCCGCGGGGGAGCGTCCGGCAGGCCGTGGTCGTCGAATCGCCCTCGCCGGACCTGACCCAGGCGGCTGAGAACAGCCTCGAGCAGGGGGTGTTCGAGGCAGCGCGGATCGGCAAGTATCCGATCTGGTCGTGGCTGAGGGTACGAACCGCCTTCCATCTCGAGGGCTCTTGAAGAAACGACAGTTGATTTCGGTGGGCAGGTTACCTTATTTTTCCTAGAGCAATACAGTGGTGGGTCTGCGGTACGATCGCGGGTTTGCCTCTTCCCCATGGCTGGAGGTTTCTCGGAACATGAAGATGTTCAGGAATCGGATGCGGAACCGCTTCCTCCCCTTGACATACGCCATCCTGATTTCGGCGCTGATCCTGGTGGGCTGTACCAGCCGCGAAGATCCGGCCGAGACCCTCGATTTGTGCGGAAATCACGCCTGCGGCGAGTTGGTCATGGTGACGGCGGATACGTCCAGCGAGGGGTTCCACTACCTGAATCCTTCGCTCTCACCGGATGGGTCGCGAATCCTCTTCACGGCCGACTGGACCGCTTTCCCCTCGGCCAACCAGTACAACGAAGATGATTTCTACACCAATTTCCGGCAGATGATCGTCATCCCGCTCAGCCGTCAGGTCGAGCCGATGACCAGTCTGGCTGAAGAAGGCGCCCGGCTGCTGAAGTTGAAGGAACGCAACCTGGCCGAGTTCAATGTCCAGGGCGAGTACCTTTCCGGAGTCGTGAATTCCCGGAAAGGGGATCCGATCTGGGAGGACGACTCGCACGTCATCTTCCGCCTCGAGCTTTCCCGTGGATATCGGTTGTTCCGCGCCGACATCGCCGATCCGGATACCTGCCGCCTCGAACCCCTGTATTTCGAGGAACTGGATCGTGTCCAGTCGGGTCGCTTCTACCAGCATTTCGAGCCGGCATTGTCGCCGGACGGCCGGTGGTTGGCCTTCACGCGCTCCAGCTGCCTGATCCCTGATTCGCTGGAGACCTGCACGCAATCCGAGCTGATGGTTCTGGATATGGCCACCGCCGGGGACGGAAACGCTTTTGACGCCGTCGCATTTCCGGTGACCCGCGAGGTCTCGCGTCTCGAACGCCCGAGTTGGTCCCCGGACGGCAGCAAAATCGTATTTTCGGCAGGGCTGGACCTCGCCGGCGAGGCCGAGTGGGGTACCGAGTTGTACACCATCGATTTCGACACGACCGGCATGGCAGCCAATCTGGTGGCGCTGGATAACCACCTGACCCGCCTGACATTTACGGACTACGACGCCGGCGATCCGATTGCCGGTGTATTCAATACCAGTCCGAGATACTCGAACGACGGGCAACGCATCTACTTTGTCTCGACACGGCGCATGCCGACGACCACCCACCACGATCGAAATATCTGGGTCATGCCTGCGGACGGCAGTCTCGACCCGGAAATCTACTTCTTTACCCGCTCGGACGATGTGGATCCGTCGATCAATCCGGATGGTTCGCTGCTTCTGAGCAGCCAGATGGGCTTCACGACGGAAATGCTGAATTTCCTCGAGGAAGAGGCATATCAGCGCGCCCGTCAGGTCAATCAGGAGCGGATTGCCGATCCGAACAATGACGAAGCGATCCTTACGGAACTGGAAATGCGGGATGTGGCGGATGACAAGCGCAAGACGCTCGAGCTATTCGAAGGCGTGATGTCGCACCTGTATGTGTACCGCCGGTAGCGGGAGATCGCGATGCCCAACCTGGTTGTCCTGCGCCGCAAGATGATCGAGGTCGGCAATCGTCTGTCTCGCCAGGGATTGATTGTGGCCGCCGAGGGGAACCTTTCCGTTCGCCTCAGCGGCCATTCTTTTTTGGTCACGCCTTCCGGTGCCGCCAAGGGGGATCTGCACGTACAGGATCTGCTGGAGGTTGGAGCGCGCGGTCTGAGTCCGGCCGGTCGCGTCACTTCGGAGTGGCCCCTGCATGGCGCGATCTATGAAGCCCGGTCCGATGTGGGGGCGATCTGCCACGCGCACTCGCCCTGGTCGACGGCGTTCGCGGTTTCGGGTCGGGATCTCGACGGCTCTCTTTTGACGGAAACGAGCGGGCTGTTGCCGCGTGTTCCTCTGGCGCCTCGCGCGGTACCGGGCACTCCGGATCTCGCCGCATCGGTGTTGCCGTCCATTGCTCATCACGATGCCGTCCTGCTCGGAGGGCACGGTGTCATCACTGTGGCGGCGGATCTGGATTCGGCGTGTGCGTTGTTGGAAACCGTGGAAAGACTTGCCCAGGTCACCTTGCTGAGCGAGCTTGCCGCCGGCCACGACCGGCTTTCCGATGAGATCTGGCAACGACTGCTCCAGGGAGTGCCGCGGCCCGGCTCCGGTTCGCTATCGGGCTGACCCGTAGAGCCGGGTCAAACGTTCGACGATTCCCCGCCAGGAGAATTCCTGTTCGACGAGCTCACGGCCCCGGCGGCTGCGTTGTGTCGCCTGCGCATCGCCGAGGGCGGTTGCCACCGCTTCGGCAAAGGAACCGTCGCAGGTAGTCAGGTAGATCGTGCGGGAGGATTCATCGGCAATTCCCTCGGCGCCGATCGCAGTCGTGAGTACCGGGAGTCCACGTGCCATGGCTTCGAGGATTTTGATCTTGATGCCACCGCCCTCGGCCAACGGAGCGACGAACAATCGGCTTCGTCGAAAAAGCGGCGTCAGATCGTCCACGAAACCGAGGGCCTCGACGCCTCGCTCCCGCCAGATTGTGGCGCCTCCGTGTGCATCCAGATGCTCGACCGAGCCGCGTCCCACGATGCGCAAGCGGACATCCGGAACGGCCGCGGTCAGTGATTCCCATTGCTCGAGAAGAAAATCGGCAGCCAGATGATTGGGACGGTGTTCGAATGACCCCACGAACAGCAACTGGTTTCCTGCCTCCGGTTTCCAATCGAGCTGCAACCGGTCCAGGTCCATGCCCAACGGCATGTGAGTCAGGTTCTTGCCGCCCATGGCAGCGAAGATCTCCAGGTCTTCCGGAGTGACACAGAGCATCTGATCGCACCAGTCGCAGGCCGCGACCTGCAGCCGGCGCCAGGCGGAGGCTTCCCGCCGCAGCCAGGCAGCGCCCAGGGGGCTGCCAGCGCGGTCCGCACGGCGCTCCCGGGGGACCGATCCCAGTTCGTGACTGTTGATGATGATGCGGGGACGTTTCGCGGCACCGCGTTCGACCAGATCCCGCGCCAGCAGGGAGAGCTGCAGGTACTCGATCTGGATCGCGTCCGGCGCGATGGCTTCGACGGCATCGGTGAACGCACGGAGGATTCCGGCTTCAGCGTATTTTTCGACATACTGGGGAAAACCGGAGCGAACGGTTCGGGCCCAGGCGGCGGCCCGGCGGGCTCCCATCCGCAGGGCGGCCGGCCCTTCAGCGCCGCGGTCCAGAAAAGGAACCGGCACAACTCGGACGCCGAGACTCTCCACCTCGGCGATCAGACGGTCCTCGCCGGGGCGCAGCAGGGCAAATACATGTACCTCGTGCAGGCGCGCCAGATTCCGCACCAGATCCCGTACCGCCGTACCCCCACCGTGGCCCACGCCGCGGTGGGGCAGGTAGGGTGTGGCGACCAGGATTCTCATCGACACTCAGGAGCCGGAAAATGCCGGCGCGGGGAAGGAAAACAGACGGGCTGCTGGAAGGGGCGGCGGGCCATCAGAAGGCGACGTAGCCGCGCGCGATGGAAAACTCTTCCTTTTTGCGCTCCATCTCGACTTCCCATTCCGTCGAGCCTTCCTCGAGTTGCGGTCGGTTCTTCAGCAGGAACGCGGTGGCTTCCTCGTCGATCTCATCTTCGACCTTCAGATCCTGCAGGATCAGACTATTGATCAGAAAGCGGAAGCGGTCTTCGTCGATCTCCAGGTCCACATGCTCCTCATCGAGCATCCGCTCCGAGATGGCACGGGCCAGGACAGCAATTCTTTCCTCGGTCAGTCTCACGAATATACCTCGCGCGGCAGCGGCCGCGACGGATCAGAGGACGAAATTTCTCTTGCGGGCCAACTCGCGCTTCATCTTGTTGCGCAACGCGCCCACGTCCATTTCCATGGCTCGGATCTCGTTGTAGTTCTGCTTCAGGAGCTCCTCGACCTCGTCATCGATCTCCTGTTCGATCTCCAGATTTTCCCAGATCGCGTCGTACGCTGCTCGCTCGACCAGATCCGTATTCGAAATGATGTGGATTTCGGGGTGCTCCTGGATCATCTTGAGCAACTTGCCCGACAAATATTCGATCTTGTGCTTGCTCAGCCTCACGGCTGCCTCCCGGGTCGGTTCGGACGGGCCGCGCACGCTGGCGCGACCGGCTTTTTCGGACGCCGTTCATTGAAAGACTTTTGCCCGGGGTTGGCAAGAAAAAACAGGTGGGTTAGGCTCCGTTGGGGACGGAACTCAACCGAATTCTGGGCGTATGAACTCGGCGCCGGATCGTTACCCGGCACCGAGTGCCGCAACCGTCACCGGAAAGGAAGTCATGACCGAGAATCAGATGCTGGACAAGGTGAGGGCCGAGGAACTCTCGACCCGGCTCGAGCGCGTACTGAACGAGACCGAGAAGGTCATCGTCGGCCAACGCTCCATGATGGAGGGGCTGCTCCTGGGATTGATTACCGGTGGCCACATCCTGCTCGAAGGCGTTCCGGGCCTGGCCAAGACGCTGGCCGTCAGCACGTTGGCGCGAACGCTGGATACGGGTTTTCGCCGGATCCAGTTCACACCGGACCTGCTGCCGGCGGACATAACCGGTACGACGATCTACAACCGCGAGACCGGCGATTTCACGGTCAAGAAAGGGCCAGTGTTCTCGAATATCATCCTGGCCGACGAGATCAACCGTGCGCCCGCCAAGGTACAGAGCGCGTTGCTCGAAGCGATGCAGGAACGCCAGGTCACCATCGGCGGAGAAACCTTCCCCCTGGCCGATCCCTTTCTCGTACTGGCCACGCAGAATCCGATCGAGCAGGAAGGCACCTATCCCTTGCCCGAAGCTCAGGTCGATCGGTTTCTGCTGAAGCTGCGGGTGGGCTATCCGACCCGCGACGAGGAGAAGTTGATTCTCGAGCGGATGGCCGGGCACACCCTTCCCGAGGTAGACCGTATCATCGATCCGGTCGGCATCCGCGAGATCCGCGATGCCGTCGATACCGTGTTCGTGGACGAGAAGATCAAGGCCTATATCCTGGATATCGTTTTCGCGTCGCGTGAACCGCAGGCTGCCGGGCTCGACCTGGCGCCGCTGATCGCCTGGGGGGCTTCCCCTCGAGCCACGCTCGCGTTGACACAGCTGTCCCGCGCGCGAGCTCTGCTGCGCGGCCGTGCCTTCGTGGTCCCCGAAGACGTCAAGTCCGTCGGCAGCGATGTGCTGCGGCACCGTATCCTGGTCACCTACGAGGCCGAGGCCCAGAATCTGACCAGTGACGATGTCGTCATGGAACTGCTCGACAACATCGAGGTGCCGTAGAAGCGATGAATCGCACCGGACACAGCAAACCCATTCCCCCGGAGATCCTGGCTGCGGTACGCCGGATCGAGATCCGTACGCGTAGGCTCGTCGAGGAGGTCTTTTCCGGCGAGTACAACTCGGTATTCAAGGGCACGGGGATGGAGTTTCGGGAGGTGCGCGAATACGTCCCGGGCGATGATGTGCGAACCATCGACTGGAACGTGACTGCGCGTACCGGGGATCCATTCGTCAAACTGTACGATGAAGAACGCGAGTTGACCGTCGTACTGGCCGTGGATATGAGCCGCAGCGGCTGGTTCGGCAGCGGCGAACGGTCCAAGGTGGACATCGCCGCCGAGTTGTGCGGTGTACTGGCCTTCTCGGCGATCGAGAACAAGGACAAGGTCGGGTTGTTGCTCTTCAGCGATCGAGTGGAGAAGTACATTCCACCGGCGCAGGGGAAGAGCCACGTGCTGCGCCTGATTCGCGAGTTGTTGACCTTCGAGCCCGAGTATCACGGAACGGAGCTGAACGAGCCCCTGCGACTGTTGGGGTCGGTGCTCAAGCGCAAGGCCACGATTTTTCTCGTCTCCGATTTCTGGGCTGATGACTTCTCGACGAGCCTGTCGATTCTCGCCGGCCGTCACGACGTGGTGGCCGTTCGCGTCCGGGATCCGCGGGAAACGGAGTTGCCGCCGGTCGGTCTGGTGCGTTGGCTGGATGCGGAGACCGGCGAGGAACGGCTGCTGGATACGTCTTCGGTCTCGGCGCGGCAGCGCCTGGGGCGTGTCGTCGAGAGCCACGACTCGAGTCTCGAACGATTGCTCGCGTCACGGGGAGTGGATCTGGTGGATGTCGATGCGACGCAATCCTATGTCGAACCACTGCGCAAATTTTTCCTGGCCCGCGAGGGCCGCCGCGGCAGAAGGGGGAGGCGGTGATTCGACTCGCTCTCATTGCCTGGGTTCTGCTGGTGGGATCAGCGACGGCGCAAGGGCTGCCACAGGCCGATTTGCCTCCTGCCGGCGGTCCGGGGCTACCCCAGGGAATGATGACCGATTCGGCGGCTGTGCCGGCGGTTCCCGATACCGCCCGCGCCGTGTTCGGATGGGAGACTGAAGCGCCACCGATCGAGGCGATCTACATGATCCCGGACACGGTTCCGTTCGGCGAAATTGTCGGTCTCGTTTTCGAGTATCCGGAGAGTGTGGAGGCACCCGTGCTCCCCTCCGAACCGCCGGCGGAGTGGCTGGAATATGAAGCCGATGTCTCGGGTGAGCACCAGGATCTGCTGCAAAAACGGCTCGCCAGTCACGAGCAGAAGGAGGGCCGCAACACACTGCTGGTTCCGGTACGCATCTATCGTACCGACCCCTTCGTGATCGAGTCCGGATCGGTGGAATCGCCGGTTATTCAGGTGCGCGGTCGAACAACGGATCTGGCCGAGACCGCGGCGATCCGGGCACCGAGGCACCGGGGCTGGAATCTGGGAACGATTGCGGCTTTGTCGTTGGCGCTCGTCCTGCTGTCCCTCCTGGTGTGGGTCCTCTGGCGTCGCCGCCGCACCACGACGCGGATCGAGAACTGGGACCCGGCGGCCCCCGG
Source organism: Candidatus Krumholzibacteriia bacterium (assembly GCA_024762975.1). Lineage (GTDB taxonomy): Bacteria > Krumholzibacteriota > Krumholzibacteriia > LZORAL124-64-63 > LZORAL124-64-63 > JANTGJ01. The sequence goes on along the minus strand of JANTGJ010000049.1, from coordinate 3,213 downwards.
CTGGCTCGCCGCTGCGGGACGCCTGCGAACCTTGCTGCAAGGCGGGAGCCTGGACCGCGGGGAAGGCCGCTCCTACCTGAACGAATTGGCCTCGATCGCGCGTGGCTTCGCGGCCGAGCGCTACGGGATCGCTGCCAGGGAGATGACGGGGCGGGAGATCGTGGCTGCCTGTATCGGGCGGGGCTATGCGCCGGATCCGGCGCGGACCTTGGGACGACTGGTTGATGAAGCGGACCGCCGGCGCTACGACCCGGCGCCGGTCACCGAAGCCTGGGTCCGGGAGCGCACTCTCGAATTGTTGCGTTGTATCGAGGGACTGCGGATCGTACCCCGGCAGACCCCCGTCGCCACCGAGCGCATTTTCGATGCCGACGGAGCCTGGTCCGAACTGCAACGACTCATGGCGGAATGGGAGTCGTCGGCCGCCGGCTCCGCAGGAGGGAGTGCCTGATGGAGTTTGCGCGCCCCTGGCTTCTGGCCCTGATTCCCCTGGCTTTTCCGGTGCTGTGGTTGCGGCTGCGCGCTGCCCGTAGCGCGGCGGGCGTGCGTCATCCTCATCTGGCCCTTCTGTCTGGAGACTCCGTTACCCTGCGTGCCCGCTTGGCGCAATGGCTGCCGGTGCTGTCCGCCCTGGGCCTGGTCCTGCTGGTGATCGCGGCCGCCGGACCGCGCGCGGCGCAGACCAGTGAAGAAATCGAAGGTGAAGGAATCGACATCATCCTGTCGCTGGATATCAGTGGTTCGATGCGCTCCCTGGATTTTCAGCCGCAGGATCGTCTCGGCGCCGCCAAGGAAGTGATCCGCGGCTTCATCGACGGACGGCCGCACGATCGCATCGGGCTGGTGGTTTTTGCGGCTCGCTCGTTCACGCAGTGTCCGCTGACGCTCGATCACCAGGTGCTGAAGGGCTTCCTCGACGAGATCGAGGTGGGTCTGATCGACGATGGAACGGCGATCGGGCTGGGACTGGCCACGGCGGTTTCGCGATTGAAGCATTCGGATTCTCCGAGCAAGACGGTGATCCTGCTGACCGATGGAGTGAACAACGTTCCGACGCTCGAACCGGAGACTGCGGCGGAACTTGCCCACTCATTGGATGTGCGCGTCTACTCGATCGCGATCGGGCGCCAGGGGCTGGTTCCCTACCCGGTCGATGACCCGGTCTTTGGACGCCGCACGCGACAGGTGGAGACCAAAATCGATCTCGACCTGCTCCAACGAATATCGGAAATGACCGGCGGTCAGATGTTCCAGGCTACGGACCCGGAGGCTCTGCAGCAGATTTTCGCTACGATCGACGATCTGGAGACCGCTCGATACCAGACCCGAATCAGTACCTGGTATCGCGAACGGATGGCGTGGTTCGCCGTGCCGGCGCTGTTGCTCTTTGTTCTCGAGGAATTGTTGGCGGCTACCTGGTTGCGCAGGCTGCCGTGATCGAATCCTCAGTCCACGAAAGGTAGTGTTGGGAAGTGCGTTTCGCGTCAGAAATCTGGCTGTATATCGTTCCGGCCCTGGCCCTGTTGTGGCTCGTGCTGAGAGCCAGCGACCTGCGTGCGCGCAATCGGCTCCGAACACTGCTGGGGCAGCATGCCGGCGACCATGTGGAAAATGCCGCGCCGCGCATGGTCACCTGGCGCCGTTTTCTCCTGTTTGCAGGTCTGTTCCTACTGATGATTGGACTGGCCCGGCCGCAATGGGGAGCCAGCGAGGTCACCGTTACCCAGCGCGGTTCCGATATCGTAGTCGCCCTGGATATTTCGAATTCGATGACCGCCGAGGATGTCCTGCCGAGTCGCATGGAGCGGGCGAAGTCCGAGCTCGGCAGCTTCCTGTCGCGCCTGGAGGACAGCCGTGTCGGTCTGGTTTTTTTCGCAGGCTCGGCTTTCGTACAATGCCCGCTGACGTTGGACTACGGGACCGCCGACATCTTTTTGAAAATGGCGGGGCCGGACATGATGTCCGAGCAGGGAACCGCCATTGCCGCGGCTCTTTCGACGAGCCGCGAACTGTTGCGCAAGGGGCGCGAAGGTGCCGAGTCGGGATCCTTTCAGGCAATCCTGCTGGTGACCGACGGTGAGGATCTCGAGGGTGACTGGGAAGATGAAGCCAAAGCCTGTGCTCGCGAGGGTATCAAAGTCATACCGGTGGGTGTCGGTGACGAGGGCGGGGGGCTGATCCCGGTCCTGGACGCGCAGGGCCGGCCGGCTGGATTCATGAAGGACGAGAAGGACAACGTGGTCATGACGCGTCTGGATCTCGCTTCGCTGGAGCGTTTGGCGCAGTTGTCCGGTGGCGGCAGCACCTTTCGCATTGGCGTCGACGGCATGGCTGGCGACCGATTGTTTTCCGAGTTGCAGCGTTTGGGACGCCGCGATCTGGAAGACCGGAGAATTTCGGCCTTCCAGGAGCGCTATCATTGGCCGTTGCTGATGGCCCTGGTAGCCCTGGCGTTGCGCATGCTCATCCGGTCCCGTCGCCGGGCCCCCGGGCAACGGATCAGCAGTTTCCGCTCGAGCGCGCTGGTGTTGGTGCTCTTGATGCCGCTGGTCTCGACGGACGCCCGGGCCCAGTTGCGCCCACCGGGGACGGCCGAAGCGTCACGTGCACGCGAGCACTATCTCGCAGGTGATTTCGAAGCGGCCCTGGGCGAGTTCGAGTCTGCCGTGATTCAGGCTCCTGATGATCCTGTGATCAGCCTGGGAGTCGGTGAAACCCTGTTTCAACTCGAGCGCTATGATGAGGCGAAACGCGAGTTCGAGCGAACCCTGGCACTGACCGAGGACTCGGGCCTCCGGGCCGAGGCCCTGTACAACGCAGGGACCACCGAATTGGCCGCGGGAGATTTTCCCCAGGCGATCGAACACCTGCGAGAATCACTCAAGATCGAGCCGGGACGTGAAGATGCCCTGTTCAATCTGGAGACCGCCCAGCGCCGTCTTCAACAGCAGCAGCAACAGCAACAGGATCAACGGGATCAACAGGATCAGCAGGATCAGCAGGATCAACAGGATCAACAGGATCAACAGGATCAACAGGATCAACAGGATCAGCAGGATCAACAGGATCAGCAGGATCAGCAGGATCAACAGGATCAGCAGGATCAACGGGATCAGCAGGATCAACAAGATCAACAGGACCAGCAGGACCAACAGGATCAACAGGATCAACAGGACCAACAGGATCAACAAAATCAGCAGGACCAGCAGGATC
>JANTGJ010000048.1 GCA_024762975.1 Candidatus Krumholzibacteriia bacterium | reverse complement strand
GGACCGGGCCGTGGTATTTCACGAGGCAGCCGCGTGTGGCGGCTGTTTCGCGCAACTGCCCCGGCAACAGGCGATCGCTGCCGAGAAGGGTAGTGCCGTGGTCCGTTGCGAATCGTGTTCCCGATACGTGGTGCATCATCCCTGGCATTGAGGTCACCACGCAACCGCGCAGAAAGTGCATTGTTATGAGCAATTCGAACCAACCCGAGACGCTGCCGGAGTTGTTGCGCACCCTGGAACGCAGTGTCGATCTGCGCAGCCTGGCTCGCGAGTGTGGCCTCTCGGTGCGGGAACTGCGTCGCCGTCTTTCCATTTGGCGCCGCGAGATTGCCGACGTAGGCGACGCACAGGACGGGGGAGCGAAACTGCCCGCCCCGTCCGCAACGTCAGCATCGCCCGGAAAGTCCGACCGCGAGACCGACTCCTGGCCCGAGTTGCCCCTTGCCGATGATCTCGTATCCAGCCCGATGCCGAAAAAGGGCACTCCGATCATGGAGATCCACACCGACGGTGCCAGTCGAGGCAATCCGGGGCCTGCCGCCATCGGCGCCGTATTCCGGCAGAAGAATGGTCCCGAGTTGTGTGAACACTCGGCGGTGATCGGCCGCGCCACGAACAATGTCGCCGAATACCGGGCAGTCCTGGCCGCGCTCGAACACTGCGCACGTTGGAGCGTCAGAAAAGTCCATTTGTTCCTGGACAGCGAATTGATCGTCCGGCAACTCAAGGGCGTATACCAGGTCAAGAGTCCGGACCTGCGCCCCCTGTATCAGCAGGTTGTTTTTCTGACCCGCGGTATGAAGGACTTCCAGGTAACGCATATTCCGAGGGCCAAAAATGCTCATGCCGATGCGTTGGCCAACCGCGCGCTGGATGAGATTTGAATCGACGCCGCCTGCCGATGGAGGACCGACATGTCGAGTAGAACGCCGCTCCTGGTCTGCCTGGTCAGCCTGGTCAGCCTTCTGATCCTGGCCGGTTGCTCAGGCCCCGAAGTGCGATTTCAGCGTGAAGGCTTTTCCCTCGAATCGATCCTTACCGAGCGCGTCGCCCTGGGGGGCTTCGTACTCGGCACCCCTGCGGATCAGGATCCGATGGCCGAGACCGGAGAGAGCGGGCTGCCGGCAACCGTGCGTCAGTCCCGGGCCTGGACGCCTCACCTGGAAACTGCGCTGAGGGTGCAGGCGCCGGATCTGGACCGCTGGTCCTGGGCCTCGGTGGCCGATCAGATCGAGCCCGAGCGGCTGGATGCCTTTCTTCACCTGTATGCACGCGGCAGCATCCTGACCGGGCAGCAATTGGGTCCGCTGGCGTCGGATCTGCCTGGGACCCGATTTTTGCTGTTGGCCCGCCTGGATCAAGACGAACTCGATCTGCACAGCCAGGAGATTTCCACGGGGAACCCCGGCGGTCAGGCGGATACCGGTTCACTTTACGATACACACTGGTATCAGCATCGCGAGATCACGGTCTCTCTTGAACTGTACGACCTCCAGCTGGAGCGTTCGGTCTGGTCCGCTTCGGTCGAGCGTGCGGGCAACCAGTCGCTCACGGCGGATCGGGGGCATGCGAAGCCCCGGATTCGGGTCGAACGCGATGCGGACGCCGAGAACGGTATCCGGATCCTGGGCGGAGGTGTTGTCGCCGAAGGGCCGGATCTGGACGGTCTGCTGGACGATGCCTGTCAGGCGCTGGTCGGCGAATTGTTGGCTGCGGCGCATCCCCGGGAGCCCTCTGGTCAGGACCGCTGATCCTCCCGCCTTTTCGTGTGACATCCTGTCCGAAGCGGTCTATTATGAGGGTGTGAGAAGTCGGGGAGACAGTCGCGTGTCTCCCGAACGTCAGATCGGGAGGTTCGAGGAAAGTCCGAGCTCCATAGGGCAGGGTGCTGGCTAACGGCCAGGGGGAGCGATCCCATGGAAAGTGCCACAGAAAATATACCGCCTCGCCCGCGGCTTCGGTTGCGGTGAGGTAAGGGTGAAATGGTGAGGTAAGAGCTCACCGCGCCACTGGTGACAGTGGTGGCAGGGTAAACCCCACCTGGAGCAAGACCAAATAGAGGAGGACGAGGCTGCCCGCCTCGCTAGCACTCCCGGGTAGGTCGCTGGAGGCCGTCGGCAACGGCGGTCCGAGATACATGATTGTCGCCGTTCTGTGGGTCTTTCGAGATTCCGGGACGGTAACAGAACTCGGCTTACGACCGACTTCTCACGTCGATTCCGTTCCAGTGGACCGGGGGCTGTCCATGCCCTCCGGCTTCGCTTCATCCAGGCGGCAGCGATCGCTCCGCCGGATTCGCCCCCGGTTCCATGCCGGGGCTGCACGGAGGGCGTGTGCAACTCGAGATGGGATTCGACTCCTCGGCTCAACCAGGAGTTTTTTCGGGGCGACCGTGGTTGCCCCAGGTCACGATCGACCCCGGTCGCGTCGTCCAGATGCGGCGCGACGTACCGTTGCATTTTCAGGTTTCCGATCATTTGCTGAACATCCTCGGTGTGCGCGGTGTGACCGAACCCAAGGAACTCGAGCGCTATTTTTTTCCGGCGATCCATCATCTTCACGATCCCTTCGAATTGAAGGAAATGAATGTGGCTGTCGAGCGTACGTTCGACGCCGTTCGACGTTGTGAGAAGGTCGCTGTGCACGGCGACTTCGATGTCGATGGCCTGACCGGTTGCGCCCTGTTGTGTGAGACCCTCGATGCCCTGCGCCTCGAGGGCGGACGTGCGCGGCTGGTGCCCGGTTTCATTCCTGACCGCGCTACCGACGGCTACGGTGTGGCTGAGAGGATGATCCGACAGTGGGCGGCCGAGGGCGTTCAATTGCTGATTACCGTCGACACCGGCGCGGCCGCGACTGCGGAACTGGAGTTGGCGAACGAGTTGGGGATGGACGTCATCGTCCTGGATCATCACATCTTCGAAGGGCGTCCGCCGGCCGTGGCGTTGGTCAACCCGCGCCGCAGCGATTCAGAGTATTCGAATACGGAACTGTGTGGGGTCGGCGTGGCTTTCAAGTTCGCCCAGGCCCTTGCCCAGCAGGAACCGAAATCTTTGCCACGAGACTTCCTGGGCAGTGTCCTGGACCTCGTTGCGCTGGGCCTGGTGGCGGATCAGATGTCGCTGGTGGGCGAAAATCGAATCCTGGTAAAAAAGGGCCTCGAGCGTTTCAATGATCGCAATCTGATCCGGCCGGGCCTGGCTGCTTTGCTGGATGTCAGTGGCCTGGACCGGGGATTCCCGGTAACGACGGGGGAATTCGCCTATCAGTTGGCGCCGCGCCTGAATGCGTGCGGGCGCATCGGCCGTGTGATGTCCGCCCTGGAATTGCTGCTGACGCGTGATCCGGTTCGTGCCCGGCAGTTGGCCGAAGAGGCCGACCGAACGAACTCTCGCCGCAAGGAACAGGACCAATTGCTCAAGGAAGAGGCGATCGCGATGGCCGTACCCTTCGTCGAGCGGGGTGATCAGGGGCTCGTCCTTTCGTCCAGCGCTTGGCACAAGGGAATCATCGGCATCGGTGCCGCGCGTCTGGTCGAGCAATACCAGATTCCCGTGATCCTGATCGCCGTCGAAGGCGATGAGGCCCGTGGTTCGGCGCGCAGCGTGCCGAACGTCGACGTCAAGAGTATCCTGGATCGATGTTCGCAGTATCTGTTGCGGCATGGCGGCCATGCCCAGGCCGCGGGCATGACTCTGCGCCCCCGTGACATTCCTGCCTTCCGCGAGAGTTTTCTGGCTGCGCTGCGCGAGGAGGAACACTCCGGTCCCGTTCCCGAGGGATATGATCTGGACCTGTGCCTGTCCGAAATGGGCGCCAAGGATGTCGTGCGCCTGGTGCGCGAACTGGAGCACCTCGAACCTTTCGGTTCGGGCAACCGCAAACCGGTGTTTCGCTGCTGTGGGCTGCAACTCCAGCGACCACCGACGCAATTGAGCGGCGGCGCCCATCTTCGCTTCGCTTTCCGCGGTCCCTCGCGCCCGCAGGGTGACGACACGCCGGCCCTGGGTCGGGAGTTCATCTCCTTCGGCACCGGCGAGGCCTGGCGGCGCATGCTCAAACAGGAGGGCTTGCAGCCGAGGGATCTGCTGGATCGGAAATGGGACATCCTTTTCCAGATCGGCCGTTCGACATTCCGGCCGCGCAACGGACAGTACGATCCCGTGCAGCAATTGCTCGTGGATATTCGACCGGCGGGCCAGCCATGATCGCCTGGGGCCGCAACAGGAATACGGCCCTGAACGGAGACGCCGACGGCGACTCCGCGCTTCGCGAAATGATGGATCAGATCTGGTCCCGCGTGGTGGAGTACAATCCGAAAGCGGACCGCGAAAAACTCTACGCCGGTTACGAGTTCGCCAAGGCGGCCCACGAGGGGCAGGTTCGCAAGAGCGGCGAGCCATTTTTCACGCACGCCCTGACCGTGGCCCTCGTCCTGACCGATCTGCGACTGGATGTCGATACCCTGATCGCCGCCATGGTTCACGATGTCGTCGAGGACACGGAATATTCGCTGCAGGATATTCGCAGCCGCTTTGGTGACGAAGTCTCGAATATGGTCGACGGCGTCACGAAGATCAGCAGCATCCGGGAGGTGAACAAGGCTGCACGCAAGGCCGAAACCTACCGCAAACTGGTCATTTCGATTGCCCGCGATCCGCGCACGGTTCTGATCAAGTTGGCCGACCGCCTGCACAACATGCGCACCATCGAGTTCCTCAAACCGGACCGGCAGCAGGACATCTCCCAGGAGACCATGGATGTCTATGCGCCGCTTGCTCATCGATTCGGCATCGCAAAGATCAAGTGGGAATTGGAGGACCTGGCTTTCAAGGTTCTGCAGCCCGAGCGATACTTCGAGATCGAGAGCGGCATCAACCAGACCCGTGCCGAGCGTGAACGTCTGATCAGCGAATTCAAGGCACCGCTGGTCGAGCACCTGGAAACTGCCGGCATCGAGTGCTCCATTGCGGGACGTCCGAAGCATTTCTACTCGATCTACCGCAAGATGCGGGATCAGGAGATCGGCCTGGATCGGGTCTACGACCTGCTGGCGCTGCGGATCATCGTGGCCGACAAGACCGACTGCTACCATGTGCTGGGGATCCTGCACAGCCTCTACCCGCCGCTGGCGGATCGCATCAAGGACTATGTCGCAACACCCAAGCCGAATATGTACCAGTCGATCCACTCGACGGTGCGCGTGCCCGGCGGCAAGTATATCGAGGTGCAGATCCGCACGCGCGAGATGCACGAGCGCGCTGAACTGGGGATTGCGGCGCACTGGCGCTACAAGGAGGGTGGTGGCACCGACAAGGCCGATCTGGCCGGCATGGTCAAGTGGCTGCGCCAGATCATGGCCTGGCAGGAGGACGTCTCGGACCCGCGCGAGTTCATGGAAACGTTGAAAACCGATTTCTTTCTCGAAGAGGTCTTTGTCTTCAGCCCCGGCGGAGACGTTTTCCAATTGTCGGCCGGTTCGACTCCCCTGGATTTCGCCTTCCGCATCCATTCCGAAGTCGGCTACTGCTGTGTCGGCGCCAAGGTCAACGGCCGCATCGTGAGTTTGCGCTCCGAGTTGCAGAACGGCGACATCGTCGAGATCCTGACCACCAAGACTCCCAGCCCGAGCAGCAACTGGCTGGAAATCGTCAAGACCAGTCGCGCCAAGCACCACATCCGCCGCTGGCTGAAGGCCTCGCAGTTCGCCGGCTCCATGAAGTTGGGGCGCGAGATCCTCGAACGGGAGTTGCGCCGGGCCCATCTGCGCGCCAAGATCGACAACGATCTGGAGTCGATAGCCCAGGAGATGGGTTATGGGGATCTGGACCGGATGTTGGCGGCCGTCGGCCGCGGCGATCTGGCCCATGCCAAGGTGATCGCACGCATCACGCCGCCGCCCGAGTCGAGAGCCGAGAAGGTCATTGCCATGGGGCGTGACCTGGCCGGCAATCTGCTGCGCCGTTCCTCCTCCGGTATTCGCGTCGCCGGTGTCGACAACCTCATGGTCACTTTTGCCCGTTGCTGCCAGCCGATTCCCGGCGACTCGATCGTCGGTGTGGTCACGCGTGGCCGCGGAGTTTCGGTACACCGTACGGGCTGCTCGAACCTGAACGATCCGAATCTGGGCTCGGAGCGCCTGATCGAGGTCACCTGGGATGTGGGGCCGGACCAGACCTTCGTCGTGAAGTTGATCATCCTGGCGGCGGATCGGAAAAATCTGCTGCTGGATATCAGCAATGTGTTGAACCTGACCAACACGAACATCCAGAGTGGAGATTTCGCTGCCGAGGAGAGCCTGGCACGGGTCACACTGGTGGTCGAGGTGCGCAACCTGAACAACCTCGAGAAGATTCTCAAGGCCGTGGGCAAGGTCCGGGGTGTACACAAGATCGAGCGCTACCAGCTGGGCGCCGGTCCGCGTTGACCCTCGCGGAGGTCTCCGAATGAAATGCGTGGTGCAGCGGAGCGGCCCAGCCCGGGTCACGGTCGCCGGCCGAGTGGTCGGGGAAATCGAACGCGGACTGGTGGTCCTGGTCGCATTCGCGGTGGGTGATACCGAAGAGCAGATGAGCTGGATGGCGCGCAAGCTGGTCTCGTTGCGAATCTTTACCGATGACGAGGGAAAAATGAATCGGTCCCTGCACGACGTCGGTGGTGGAATCCTGCTCGTATCCCAGTTCACACTCTATGGCGATTGTCGCAAGGGAAATCGTCCCAGTTTCGTACAGTCGGCGCCGCCTGCCCAGGCAGGTCCGTTGTACGTTCGCTTCGGCGAAATCCTGCGCGGGGTCTGGCCCGATGTCGCCGAGGGCGAATTTGGCGCCACGATGCAGGTGGAACTGATGAACGACGGCCCCGTCACCCTGATCGTCGATCGCGAGGCGCCCGCCGCTGGAGAAAATGGATGAATCCGACGACACCTTTCATCGATTGGCCGACCGGCCTGGAACTGATCCTGGCCTCGCGTTCTCCGCGCCGCGCCGAGTTGCTGTCCGTAGCCGGCATCCCGCACGTGGTGATTCCCGCCGGTGATGTCGAGTCGAAGCTTGCTGCCGAGTTGGTCGCCGCAGAAGTCGAACCGGCCGAGTACGCCGTCGCGTTGGCCGAGGCCAAGGCGCGGGACGTGGCGGCCTCGTATCCGAACCGCCTGGTTCTGGGTTCCGATACGGTCGTGATCCTGGACGGCGAAGTGCTCGAAAAACCTGTCGATCGGGCCGACGCGATCGGCCTGTTGGGTCGCCTGTCGGGCCGGCGGCATACCGTGATCACCAGCATCGCCTTGTGGGGTGGACCGGCCGATCGGTTCGGCGCGGATGCGGCCGCTCCAGCTGGGCTCAGCGCCTGGGAGGCGACCGAGGTCGAGTTTCTCGAACTGGATCCGCAAGCGATCGAACGGTACGTCGATACCGGGGAGCCGATGGACAAGGCGGGAGCCTATGGTATCCAGGGGTACGGTGCGCTGATGGTGCGCGAGGTGCGCGGGTGCTACTTCAATGTCATGGGACTGCCCCTGGCGCGGTTGGGCGAGTTGCTTCGCGAAATCCTGAACTAGAAACGCGGAGGCGAGTTTTGACCCGTTTGCCCTTTCCTTTTCCCGTGGTCCAGTGGCAGGACGAACAGGTGGTTCTGATCGACCAGACCCTGCTGCCTCAGCAATTGGCATATCGGTGTTGTGGCGATATCCCGACCCTTTGCACCGCAATCCGGGAGCTGGCTGTGCGGGGGGCGCCGGCGATCGGCGTGGCCGCCGCCTATGGATTGGCGATGTCCTGGCGTGCGCATTCCGGCGCGGCAGGCAATCTGAACGAGATCCTGGGCGGATTTCGCACCGACTTTGCCGCTCTGGCGGCGACCCGTCCAACGGCCGTGAATCTCTTTTGGGCCCTGGAACGCATCGGTGGCCTGGCCGAGTCGCTGGTTGACGGCGGCGCAGACCCTTCGACGGTTGCGGCGGCCCTGCTGCAGGAAGCGGACACGATCCTGGCCGAGGATATCGCCATGTGTCGTGCCCTGGGTCGTGCCGGTGCGGAACTGCTGCCCGAAGAAGCCACCGTGTTGACGCATTGCAATGCCGGAGGCCTTGCGACCGGTGGCTACGGTACGGCCATCGGTGTGATCTATGCCGCGCGCGAGATGGGGAAGAAAATTCATGTCTACGCCGACGAAACGCGACCACTGTTGCAGGGCGCGCGCTTGACGGCCTGGGAACTGGCCGATCAGGGGATGGATGTGACGTTGCTCTGCGACTCGGCGGCGGCCTCTGTTTTGCGGCGGGGCAAGATCGATGCGGTGATCACCGGTGCCGACCGCATCGCGGCCAATGGGGATTCGGCCAACAAGATCGGCACCTACCCGCTGGCCGTGCTGGCCCGGCGTCATCAGGTACCGTTTTATATCGCCGCGCCGATTTCGACCTTTGATCCGGCAACCGCCCACGGTGATGACATCGAGATCGAGGAGCGGGCTTCGGACGAGGTGGCCTGTTGCCATGGGCTACGCACGGCACCGGTCGGAATTGCTGCCTACAATCCGGCGTTCGACGTCACGCCGGCAGAATTGATCACCGCCATCATTACCGACCTTGGGGTGATGAGGCCACCGTATACCGATAGCCTGGAGGCGTGGGCCTCCGCCGGAGAATCGAAATGATCGAGCGCTACGCGAGTCCCGAGATGACCCGGATCTGGTCCGACGAGAATCGATTCAGGATCTGGCGCGAAGTCGAGACCGTCGTCTGTGAAGTACGTGCCGATGCGGGACAGATTCCCGGCGAGGCGGCGCAGGAAATCCGCACTCGAGGGGACTTCGATACGGCCCGCGTCCTGGAGATCGAGGCCACGGTCCAGCATGATGTGATCGCGTTCCTGACCAATATGGCCGAGTACATCGGTCCGGCCAGTCGTTATGTGCATCAGGGTATGACCAGCAGCGATCTGCTCGATACCGCACTGGCTCTGCAGATCCGTGAGGCCGGCGAGGTATTGCGCGCTTCCCTGATCGAGTTGCTGGATGCCGTCGAGGCCAAGGCTCTCGAACACCGCGATACCGTGATGATCGGGCGCAGCCACGGGATCCATGCCGAGCCGACGACGTTCGGTTTGAAACTGCTGGTCTACTGGAGCGCCCTGGAGCGCGGTCTGCGCCGCTTCGATGCGGCCCAGGCCGAGATCTCCTATGGCCAGATCTCCGGCGCAGTGGGCACGATCGCACACCTCGATCCGGCCGTCGAATCCGAAACCATGAAGCGGTTGGGACTGACCGCCGATCCGGCCTCGACACAGATCGTCCAGCGTGACCGCCATGCCCATTGGCTGCAGACCGTAGCAACGCTCGGCGCGACCCTCGAACAGATGGCGGTCGAGATCCGGAATTTGCAGCGCACCGATGTTCACGAGGTCGAGGAGAGCTTCGGCAAGGGGCAGAAGGGCAGCTCGGCCATGCCCCACAAGAAGAACCCCATCGTCTCGGAGAAGCTGACGGGGATGGCCCGCCTGTTGCGCGGCTACGCCCTGACGGCACTGGAAAACGTGGCTCTGTGGCACGAGCGGGATATCTCCCATTCGTCCGTCGAGCGCATCATTTTCCCCGATGCCTGCCACACGCTGCAACACATGCTGACAAAAATGGCTTGGCTGATCCGCGGGCTGGTGGTCTACCCCGAGAATATGCGCCACAATATGGAAAAGGTGCGCGGGATGTATTTTTCGCAACCGGTGCTGCTGGCCCTGACCGAAGCCGGCATCTCGCGCGAGGATGCCTACGCCTGGGTGCAGCGCTGTGCGATGCGCGTCTGGGACGAGGATCTGTCGCTGCGCGAATCCCTGGACCAGGACCCGGAGATTTCTTCGGTTTTGGAGGCGGCGGTGCTGGATCGATGCTTCGACCTGCAGCACCAATTGCGCAATCTGCCGATCATTTTTCAAAGGACAATGAATCTCAAAAACTGGTAAGTAAAGGGGAACCCCTTGCCGGCAGGGGAGTTCAAGGATGTGAGTGGCCGTTTACCGTGAGCAACGGCCGAACAATCAATCATCTTCACAGAATGATTGACGCGCAGGCCAGCTCCGTTATAAGTTTCACCCGATCGGACTCGAGGGCTCCCGATGCCCGGGAGCTATCAACATCCTGAGGAGGATTGAAAATGCGGAAGATTTTCCTGGTCAGTCTCGCCGCGATCGTCGTCTCGACGGCATTCGTCGCCATCGCCGAACCGCCGGAGCATATCACGATTGATGCCTGCGCGAGCAAGAAGGCCCCTGTGGAATTCCCGCACCAGGCTCACTTCGAGGTCACTGACTGCGTCACCTGTCACCATACGGCGGAAGGCCTGACGCTCGAGACGGCGGCCGACATGGAAGTGGCGGCCTGCGCATCTTGTCACGCCGAACCGGAGAAGGCCGATACGCCGCTGTGCTCGGAAAAGAGCCTGAAGAAGAACCCGTTCCATATTGCCTGTGTCGGTTGCCACAAGACCGAAAAGAAGGCGGCCAAGGCCGAGGGCAAGGACTTCAAGGGACCGACGAGTTGCAAGGGTTGTCACCCGAAGGCTGCCAAGTAGAAGGTGTTGCATGGGCGGAAGTGAGGCGGCGCCTCGCGAACTGCCGTCCGATCTTGTGTTGCCGCCCCCGGAATGGGGCGGCAACTTTTTTGGGAGATCTGTACCGGGGGCGAACAAGAGATCGGGAATCGGTCCCTCTTGCCGCTTTCGCCCGGCGGGGGAAGCTGTTAAATTGGCGCCTTCGGTACCCGCCCGCAGCGGGCGCCAGCCATTTATCCGGCCGGGAGAACCATGGCAATCCACGACGAGAGCTTCCAGCCCATCGCGGTGCGCGACCACGATGACGAGTCCCTGCGGAAATTCCTCGCCCAGCACGGCCTGACGCTGCAGCCGTCCGAAGCCCGGCGCGTTGCCGAATTGCTGGGCCGTGACCCCACACTGACGGAAATGACACTCTTCGACACGATGTGGAGTGAGCATTGCTCCTACAAGAGCAGCCGTCCCTACCTGAAAAAGTATCTTCCGACCGAAGGCAAGAACGTGGTGGTTGGCCCGGTCGAGGACGCCGGGATCGTGGATTTCGGCGAAATCGACGGCAAGAAGTATGGAATCATCTTCGCTCATGAGAGCCACAACCATCCCAGCCAGGTCATGCCGGTCGAGGGCGCGGCCACGGGCATCGGCGGTATCGTGCGCGACGTGTACTGCATGGGCGGGGAGGTCATTGCCACCCTGGACCCACTGCGCTTCGGATGGCCCACGGACGAGGAGGATCCCGCGCAGGCGGCGCACCGCGTCGAAATCGCGCGCGAGGTCGTGGCCGGCATCTGGGAGTACGGGAACGCGATCGGCGTACCCAACCTGGGCGGTGATGTCTATTTCCATCCCAGCTTCAACGAGAACTGCCTGGTCAATGTCGTGGCTGTGGGCATTGTCGAGCACGATCACATCACTCACAGTGCGGTGCCGAAGCAGGCAGCCGAAGAACCCTATGACCTGATCCTCGTGGGCAAACCGACCGATTGGTCGGGAATGGGGGGGGCGGCGTTTGCCTCGGCCACCCTGGATGCGGACGCGGCGCAGGAGAACAAGGGCAGCGTGCAAACGCCTGATCCCTTTCTAAAGCGGATGCTCACAGTCGCCAACCGCGAGGTCCTGGCGATGGCTCGCCGCGAAGGTGTGACGATCGGATTCAAGGATCTGGGCGCCGGTGGCGTCAGTTGCGTGACCAGCGAGTTGGCCGATGCCGGGGGGTTCGGGTGTGACGTCGATGTGCAGAAGGTCCATCAAATCGTCAATCTGCCGGCGCGAGTGTGCGCCTGCAGCGAAACGCAGGAGCGCTATGGTCTGGCCGTTCCCTCGCGCCTGACCGGGAAGGTCCTGCAGATCTATAACGAGGACTTTGCGCTGCCGTCGCTGTACGAGGGCGCCTGCGCCTGCAAGATCGGTGTCGTCACGACCGAGCGGCAGTACGTTCTGCGCTGGGGTGACCAGATTCTCGCCGATGCCCCGATCGATACGATCACCGAGGGCATCCGCTACGAGCGGGAGATCGAAGCGCCCGAGCGTGCCGAGGTCGCCGGCGACGCGCGGCTTCCCGAAGCTCCGGTCGAGGAGATCGGTCGGGAATGGCTGCAATTGCTCGAGCATCCAAATGTGGCCAGCCGCGAGTACATCTACCGCCACTATGATAGCGAGGTGCAGGCGGGAACCATCCTGCGTCCGGGCGAAGCCGATGCGGGAGTGGTCGCACCGGTGCCCGGCTCGCTGCGCGCGGTGGCCTTGAGCGCGGATGGCAATCCTTTGTTGGGCCTGGCTGATCCCTACACGGCCGGCGCGATGGCCGTTCTGGAGGCGTGCCGCAACGTGGCCTGCGTCGGTGGCGAGCCGTCGGCCGTAACCGACTGCCTGAATTTTGGCAATCCCGAGGTGCCGAGGTCTTTCTGGGAATTCAGCGAAAGCGTTCGCGGCGTGGGCGATGCCTGTCGCGCGATCGGCTGTCGCGCCCTGCCGAACGGGCCCCTGCCGGTCATCAGCGGCAATGTCAGCTTTTACAATCAGAGTTCGTCCGGACGTTCGGTCGCTCCGTCGCCCATCGTTGGCTGTGTGGGCATCGTCGAGGACTACACGCAGTGCCGCAGTCAGCGTTTCACGGCCGCCGGCGAAACGATTCTGCTGATCGGCGCGCGTCGACCGGAAATGGCCGGTTCGATCTACCTGGATGCCGGTTTCAGCGCCGGCCGGCCGGCGGTTCCGGAGCTGGATTTCGATTCGGCCCGCACCGAGATTCGCGCCGTGATCGATCTGGTGCAAGGAGGGCTGATCACCGCTGCCCACGACATCAGCGATGGAGGACTGGCGGTATGTCTCAGCGAGATGGCCATCGGGCTGGAGGGAGCCGAGGCCCGGGGTGCGAGCATTGTCGTACCCGAGGGGCAGGGACAGTTGACCGCGCGTGAGTTCCTCTTCAGCGAAGGGGGTGGTTTCCTGGTCACGGTGGCTCCGGAGCATCGGGAAGCCGCGGTGGATCTGCTCGAGAAAGCCGGGACCGATTGGTGGCGTCTGGGTGAGGTAACCCCGCAGCCGCGGCTGGAAATCCTCGACCGCGATGGCGAAGAGATTGTAGCGTTCGATCTGGCGGAGATGACGCGCCGCTGGCAACAGGCCCTGCCCCGTTTGATGGGTGGGGATTCGGCGGCTGAAGCGGTGCCCGATATGACCTCTCCGGTTTCGGAGTCCGAGGCGCCTTTCGGCGCGGACATCGCCATTGCAACCGGCAAGTCACCCCGTGTTGCGGTCCTGCAGTTGCCGGGCGTCAATTGCGAGATCGAGTCGGCTGCCGGCCTGAGACGCGCCGGCGCCGATGCCGAAGTTTTCCGCTGGACTCTCTCTCCCGAAGTTCTGGCCGCATTTGATGGTTACCTGATTCCCGGAGGATTCTCGTACCAGGATCGTGTGCGCGCCGGTGCGGTCGCGGCCAAGGACCCGCTGTTGCGCGTACTGTTGGAGCAGGCGGAGGCAGGGAAGCCGATCCTGGGTATTTGCAACGGCTGTCAGGTGCTCGTGGAGGCCGGATTGGTGCCGGGCCGTGCTCCGGGCAACGTCGAGGTCGCCTTGGCGGGCAATCGCTTCCCGGGCCGCCGGGGATATTACTCGCGGTGGGTGGCCGTGGAGGCCGACCCGCGTTCCGGTTCTCCCTTCGTCGAGGGGCTGATCGGATCGGTGCCGCTGCCCATCGCGCACGCGGAGGGACGTTTCACGCACGAGGATCCAGGGTATTTCACGAAGCTGGCCGAAGAGGGCCATGTCGCTCTGCGCTACACGGCGATCGCCGCGGGCGGCACTGGCAATCCGAATGGCTCGCTACTCGATACGGCGGGCCTGACGAATCGGCAGGGAAATGTATTGGCGATGATGCCGCACCCCGAAAGGGCTGCGCAACTGCGTCATGTTCCGGAAGATTTGCCGCACAGCTGGGGCGTCCTGCGCCAGGGCGCTTCCGGTGATGCGAAGCGCCTCGAGGCCGCCGGACCGGGTGCATTCCTGATCCGAAGACTGGTGGAGATGTGCTGATCCGACGGGGCTCGAACCGGCGAATCCGATCGGACGCCTCGACCGAAAGGACGAAATGAATCGACAGAGCCTGTTGCTGACCGCCCACAAGGGCGTGGATCTGCATGCAGCCACGGCATTGCGTGTCATGCGTGATCGCCTGGAGGGTGGAAGCGCGCTGCGAGCCCTGTATCGATGTGAACTGCATGTCTTTCGGGTCGATGCGGCCGACGGCGGGGGCCGGACGATGGACCAGGTACTGGATACCGGCCGCTACTTCAACCCCAACAAGCACCACTATGGACATTTCGAAGGCCCGGTGGTTCCGGCGCTCTTCGGGGAATCGGGCCACGGAAGCGTGCTTGCTCCGGACTGGCAGGGCAGGACTGTCGCATCGGACCTGGATACCGACCCGAAGGAACTGTACGATCACTTGCTGGGCGGACCCCCCGCTGCCGGTGGGTGCTGTTGCGATCTGGTCGCCTTCGCCCGCGGTCAGGAGTCCTCTCTGGTCTCGGGGGTCCTGTGGCGCCTGGTCCTGGAAGCCGATGCCGGTCAGGCGGCCGGTTTGGGCGAGAAGCTCGCCGTTGCCCGGGGCCGCAAGCAGGGCCTGCTGATCAATCCCCACATGGAGGACTGGCTGGTCGCCGTCCGGTAGGAGTACCGATGTTCCCGATGATCGAAAAAAGGCACTGGCGCGAGGAATGCGGAGTCATCGGCATTGCCGGCGTGGACGGAGCCGCGGAATTGGCCAGCCTGGCGTTGCACGCCCTGCAGCACCGGGGCCAGGAGAGTGCGGGCATCTCGGTCTCCGACGGACATCGTCTGGCAACCCACAAGAAAATGGGACTGGTCGCCGACATTTTCGATGAAGACACGATTCGCATCATGACCGGATCCAACGCGATCGGACATGTCCGTTATAGCACTTCGGGATCCAGCAACCTGATCAACGCCCAGCCCATCCAGGTGGCATCGCACCGCGGCAGCGTCAGCCTGGCCCACAACGGCAATCTGGTCAACGCGCCCGAACTCCGGCGTGAGATGGAGGAGGACGGCTCGATCTTCTCCACGACCAGTGACAGCGAAGTCATTCTGCACCTGCTGGCCCGCAGTCATGCCATTGCCACCGAGGACGCTCTGGCCGAGGCCCTGGCCCGCGTGCAGGGAGCCTACAGCCTGGTCGTGCTATCGCGGGATCGTTTGATCGCCGCACGCGACCCGCACGGTTTCCGGCCGTTGTGCCTGGGCCGCTACAAGGACAGCTACGTGGTCGCCAGCGAGAGCTGCGCCTTCGATATCATCGGCGCGACCTACCTGCGCGATATCGAACCGGGTGAGCTGGTGGTATTGGGCGACGGCGAACTGACCAGCCGCAATCTGGGTGCCGCACCGAATGAAAAGCGCTGCGTCTTCGAACACGTCTATTTTTCGCGACCGGACAGTACCGTTTTCGGACGCAACGTCGAGGCCGCCCGACGCAGGAGTGGCGAGATTCTCGGACGCGAGGCGCCGGCGAATGCGGATCTGGTCTGCGCCGTACCGGACTCGAGCAACACCGCAGCACTGGGATATGCCCAGGCCACGGGAATTTCCTTCGAATTGGCGCTGATTCGCAATCATTACGTGGGCCGGACCTTTATCTCTCCTGCACAAAAAGTGCGGGACATGTCCGTCCGTATTAAATTCAATCCCGTTGCAGAGATCGTGCAGGGAAAGAGTGTTGTGGTCGTCGACGATTCGATCGTTCGCGGTACGACCATGCGAAAACTGGTCAAACTGATCCGCGGTGCCGGCGCGAAAGAGGTTCATCTGCGGATCGCCTCGCCTCCGGTCACGAATCCCTGTTACTACGGAATCGACACCCCCGTGCGCAAGGAATTGATCGCCTCGAGCCACAATGTGGAAGAGATCGCGACCTACCTGCGTGTCGACAGTCTTCGTTACCTTTCCCTGGAGGGGTTGCTCGAGGCGGCCGGCGAGGGAGACAAGTACTGCGACGCCTGTTTTACCGGTAATTACCCGGTCTCGTTCGCCGATGACCGGGGGCGCGTAGGTTTGGATGCCGCCGACACGGGCCGGGCCATCGAGGTCAAGCCATTGACGGACGGTCGGAAAGACGGATGATTGCCAGCAACCAGGATAGATGCGACCCATGATGAACCCCTCTGGATCGGGCCCTCAGCGGCCTGATCCTCGTTTCGACGATCCCGATTTTCTCAGCCGCACTCTGGTACGGCGGATCCTTCCGCTGGTCAGTGCCCCGGGACGGTATGTTGGCGGTGAGTTGGGCCTGGATCGTCAGGGCTATGGTGCCGACGGCGCCAACCTGTTGCTGACCTTCCCCGACGCCTACGAAGTCGGGATGTCCCATCTGGGCTTGCGGGTCCTGCTCGACCGCTTGCGGGATGTCGCGGGGGCGTACGCCGATCTGGCGTTCGCACCGTGGCCCGACATGGAGAAAGCCCTGCGTGAGGCGCGAATGCCCCTGTTCGGTCTGGGCTCCCGCCGGTCCGCCCGGCAATTCGACCTGGTCGGATTTTCTGTCGGCTATGAACTGGCCTACACCAATGTCCTGACGATGATCGACCTGGCCGGCTCGAGCCTGCGTGCTGCCGACCGGAGCGAGGACGATCCGATCTTTGTCGCCGGTGGATCGTGCACGCTGAATCCGAATGTCCTGGGACCCTTCCTGGATCTGGTGCTTCTGGGCGACGGCGAGGATGCGATTGTCGAAGCGGCACAGATCGTCGCCGACGCCAAGGCCGCCGGCTGCACCCGGCAAGAGACGCTGGCCCGCTTGTGGGCCATGGAGGGCGCGTGGCACCCGGGAGTAACGAAACCGGTTCGCGTTCGGGTCGTCAGGGATTTGAACGACTACGCGCCGCCACGTCAGGTTGTGCCGACCATCGAACCGGTACACGACCGCCTGGCTCTCGAAGTGATGCGCGGCTGTGTGCGAGGGTGCCGCTTCTGTCAGGCGGGCATGATCACCCGGCCCGTGCGAGAGCGCGATCCCGACCAACTGGTCCGGGCGGCGCAGACCGGAGTCCAGGATGCGGGGTACAGCGAAGTCAGTCTGTTGAGTCTTTCGACCTCCGATTTTTCCGGGCTCGGGGCTACCGTGGCCGGAATCCAGGACAGCCTGGAGGGCTCGCGCACCAATCTGGTGCTGCCCAGCCTGAGAGTCGATTCCGTTTCCCCAGCGCTGTTCGACCGCATCAGCAGTGAACGTCCGGCGAATTTCACCTTTGCGCCGGAGGCGGGCAGCCAGCGCCTGCGTGAGGTGATCAACAAGCAGATCAGCGAAGAGGAGATCGTTCGTACCGCGCGACAAGCCTTCGATTCGGGAGTCAAGGGCATCAAGCTGTACTTCATGATCGGACTGCCCACCGAAACGAACGAGGACCTCGATGATCTGGTGGCCCTGGTCGGCCGGATCGTGGGGCTGGCGCCGCGCGGGGGCTCACAGATCCACGTTTCGATCTCGCCCTTCGCTCCCAAGGCTCATACTCCCTTCCAGTGGGCGGGTCAGATCTCCCGTGCCGAGATCGAGCGCCGCAACCGGTACCTGGACCGGCGGCTGCACCGGATGGGAGTGAAGATCAGCCTGCGCGATCCGGAGATCTCTTTTCTCGAAGCGGTGCTCGGGTTGGGCGATGCGGAACTGGCCCCGGTCCTGGAGCGGGTCTGGCGGGACGGTGCCCGTTTCGACAGTTGGTCCGAGTATTTCGATTTCAACCGCTGGGAGGCCGCTTTCACCGCCGAGGGTGTCGATGCCCTGCGCTATGTTGCCGAGCGCTGCGTCGATGATCCTTTGCCCTGGGACACGGTCGACACCGGAGTTGCGAAGGAATTTCTTCGCAGCGATTGGGAAACCGCGACCGAGGAATTGACGCTCGAGGATTGCCGCCTCGAGGGCCCGTGCTACGACTGCTGTGCCTGCGACGGGCAACTCAAACACATTCATGCCAGCATCTCTGCGGAACTGGCGGCGGCTGCGGGCACCGCGGCCTCGCCCCGCCGGCACCCCGGCGCACAGCCCGTCGAGAGGGGATTCGACTCTCGGAACGAGGATCCCGACCGGCCGGGTGAGGAACTGCGCAAATGGCGTATCTGGCGGCAACAAAGTGCCGCGAAGTGCTGGTATCGTCTGGAACTCTCGAAATCGGGCGAGATGATCTGGCTGGGCCACCTGGACGTCCAGCGCCAACTGCAAATGGCCCTGCGACGTTCCGGCTTGCCTGTGGCCTACAGCAAGGGCTATCATCCACATCCATTGATGAAGTTCGGTCCGCCGCTGCCCGTGGGCGTGGCGGGCAGAAGAGAGGCCCTGGACCTGGCCCTCGAAGGTCAGGTGCCGGGCCTGATGGAGGCACTGAACCGTTCATTGCCTTCCGGCTTGCGCGTGCGCGATTCCGAAGTGGTCGGTGGACAGACACCTCCTTCGATTGACGCGTCGGCGCAGCGATTCGATTACCTGGTCGATGTCCCTGGTCCGCAGGAAGGCGGACCCGCGCGCGAGAATGTGCACGCGGCCGTGGATGCTTTCCTTGCCAGTGAGAACTGGATGGTCCTGAGAAAGCGCCCGAAGGGGGATGTCGAGATTGACGCCAGGCAGCTGGTTCCCAGGGGGGGGCTGTGCCTGGCACCCGAGACAGCGGAAACTGATTCGACCTTGTTGAAAATCTCGCTGCTGCGCAGCGAAAACGGCGGATCACTTCCGATTCACGATTTTCTGACCGGCCTGCTGGGCGATGAATTGCCGCAGCCGAGATTCTGCGAGATCACCCGAACAGGGTATACCGGTCGAAGTACTGACGGGCGTTGGATGACGCCCCTGGAGGAAGTGGGTGAAATCAGCCGCCGCTTCTGGCTCAACCGACACTTGATCGGTTGAATCGGTGTGTCCGGCTGAATCCATGAAAAAAGAAATTGTCATCAACTCATCGCCGCACGTAGTCCGCGTCGCCATGCTCGAAGATGGCGAAGTCGTGGAAATCATCGTGGAGCGAGCCGACTCCAAGCGGATCGTCGGCAATGTCTACAAGGGCAAGGTCACATCGGTCAAGCCCGGCCTGCAAGCCGCATTCGTGGATATCGGCCTGGAAAGAGCCGGATTCCTGCATGCTTCTGATCTGGATCACGACGACGAAAACGATGAAGATTCCAGCAAGGGCGGAGGGCGCGGTCGCCGCGGACGCCATCGCCATGTTCCGGATATCGGCAAGGTACTGAAGGTCGGTGATTCCATCCTGGTCCAGGTTACGAAGGAACCCATCAACACCAAGGGCCCCCGTCTGACGGCGGACATCAGTCTGCCGGGGCGCTACCTGGTGATGATGCCGAAGGGGCGTCACATCGGTGTCTCGCGCAAGATCGAGGACCGGCGTGAACGGGTTCGTCTGAAGCAGGCGTTGCAGAAGCATCGCTCGGGCGAGGGCGCATTCATTATCAGGACCGCTGCGACCGACGTCGAAGAAGCGTCGCTCAAGCAGGATGTCGACTACCTGAGCGACCTCTTTCGGAAGATCGACCAGGGAAGCAAGGAAGTGCAGGCTCCGGCCCTCGTCCACGAGGATGTCGGTATGGTGGTTGCGCTGATCCGCGACCTCTTCAAGGAAGAAACCGCCCGCCTGGTGATCGACGACAAGGAGGACTACGATCGCCTGATGAGCTACGTGAAGACGTTCGCTCCGATGATGAAGGAACGCATTCAGCTCTACAAGGGCGACCTGCCCATCTTTGACGAATACGAGGTCGAGGCCGAACTGAAGAAGACCCTCGATACCCGCGTATGGATGAAAAAGGGCGGCTACCTGATCATCGAGCCCACCGAGGCGCTGGTTTCGATTGACGTGAACACCGGCCGTTTCACCGGGAAGCGCAACCAGGAGGAAACGATTTTTCAGACCAACATGTTGGCCGCGCGCGAGGTTGCCCGTCAGTTGCGACTGCGCGACATCGGCGGGATCATCGTCGTCGATTTCATCGATATGGAGATCGAGGCCAACAAGAAGAGGGTATTCAACGAGTTGCGGAACCATTTGAAACGTGACCGAGCTCGCCACAAGGTATTCCAGGTCAGCGGCCTGGGGCTGGTCGAACTCAGTCGCCAGCGCGTCCGACCGTCACTGCTGAGCCAGTTGTCGGATCCATGCCCCTACTGTACGGGCACCGGCAAGGTCCAGTCGATGGAGACGATGAGCAACAAGATCGAGCGTCTGGTGCACAGGATCGCCATCGTCACGCGCGAACGACAGTTGCAGATCCAGGCCAACCCGGTTCTGGCGCTACACCTGCTTGAGGAGCGGCCGGAACAGTTCCGCGATCTCTGCAGGAACTTCGATCTCGAATTGAATGTGCTGGACGATGCCGCCCTGCACGTCGAGCAGTTCCGGATCATCAGTCTGGCAACGGGGAAGGATCTGATTGCGGAGTTTGAAAAGAAGACCCAGCGGGGGGGCAGACGCTAGTTGCGCTTCGGGGAAATCGCGACGGCCTCCGGCATCTGCCGGGGGCCGTTTTTGCATCAATGCGGGGGATTCGCCTGAATCCGAGACTGGAACTGGAGACGGAAACGTGTGCCGTAGGCGGCTGCCAGATCCCGGTTGCGCTCGCCGGGACGAAATCGCCGGAACAGGAATTTGGCACCGTACTCGAAAGCCTGGGCGATCCGAAACGCCAAGACCATCGCCGGTCCGTGGTGTTTGGCAAGGAATCGGCGATAGCTGAGTTGAAACTGGCGTAGTGAGAAATCGGAGACCTGCCCCGAGGATTTGCCCTCGAGGTGAGCCACTTCCACTTCGCCACAAAACCAGTTGCGCCGGCCCGTTTGCCGGGCACGCAGACACCAGTCCGTTTCCTCGAAGTACATGAAGAACCGTTCGTCCAGCGGGCCGATTTCGTCGTAGGCCGCACGTGGCATCAGCAGGCAGGCTCCCATGACATACTCGACCGGGTGGGAGGCTTCCTCGCGCGACGGCGTGTGGACCACTCGGTCGCGGCACCACGATCCGGGCAACAGCCGCAGTGGATCCAGAAATTCCAACCAGTGAAAGCGAAGCGAGGGAAACCAGCCGAAGCTGATCACCGGACTACCGTTTGCATCGATCAGTCGAGGTCCGACCGCCCCCAGCTCCTCTTCGGGCTCCCGGGTCGCCGCGAAGTGCACCAGCCTTGCCAGAGATCCGGGAGGGCAAACCGTATCCGGATTCAGAAGCAGGATCCAGTGTCCGGAAGTCGCGGGCAGGGCCAGGTTGTTCCCGGCGGTGAACCCCAGATTGCCCCCGCTGCGTAGCAGCCGCACCTGGGGGAAGTCCGTTGCGACCATCTCGGCAGATCCATCGCTGGAGTCGTTGTCCACGACGAAGACTTCCACGGACAGGTCGGCACAGGCCTCGGGAACCGAGGCCAGGCAATCGGCCAGCAACTGCCGGGTATTCCAACTGACGATGACGACGCTCAGATCGATGCCCGTCTCGCCGGCCAAGCTCATTTACGACCGGCTCGCCGCAGGATTTCCTGTTCCTCATCCGTCAGACTCTGCAACCCCTCGCGGGAGATCTTGTCCAAGACATCATCGATCCGCGCCTGTTGCGGCGTCTTTTCGTAGCCCTTCTTGGGGTCCCACGTGTAGCCGGGCTTGGGGCCTTCGAACTTGCTGGAATCGGCAGCGCCATGACCGGAGTTGGGGCGCACGATTCGAATATTTTTCTTCGTCTGTGCATTGCGCCAGGCCCTGTTCAGGCCGGAAGGGCGCAGGTTGGGCATGGTGATCCACAGGAACACAAACCCGGTTACCATACCGCCCAGATGCGCCAGGTTGGCCACTCCGTTGCTGCTCGGAATGGAAAATAACTCGATCAGTCCGTAGAGGATGACAAAGTACTTGGCCTTCATCGGAATGACGAACATGAACAGGATGACGTTGTTGGGAAAGGTCATTCCATAGGCCA